>NZ_JBVHXT010000041.1:0-20923 GCF_055569255.1 Streptomyces sp. NPDC029296 | reverse complement strand
CGCTGTCGGCGCGTTCGCTCGCGGCCGGCTCCGTCGCCGGGCGTGTGCTCCCGGCCGGACCCGTCGCCGGGCGTGCGCCCCCGCCCGCCTGCCGTCGGCGCGACCGGGTCCGGGTGGCCGCTCTGGTCTCCGGTGCGAGCCGCCCGTATCGTGCGCGCATGCGTGCGCGGGAGAACCCTTCGCGGGGTCGGCGGCCGACGGACTCCGAGGCGAAGGAGGCCTACCTGGCCATGGTGGAGCGGATCGAGACCTCGGGCGCCCGGCACGCCGCCGAACAGGAGGAACTGCGGGGCCTGTCCGCCGAACTGGCGCGGTGGCTGGCGGAGCGGCGGCTCCTGGACCCGGGCGGGGCACGGCTCAGCCCCCCGGAGCGCGCCCTGCGGCACGTCGTCTCGGAGCACCGGCGCAGGCTGCGGGAGACGGCCGAGGGCCTCGGCCGGGACGCCCGGGCACTGGACGACGTCCTGTCCCTGCTGGCGGCCCCCCGGCCCGGCACCCGGGAAACCGTGGAGACGGAGTTCTTCACCGACCGCGAGCGCACCCGGCAGCGGCTGGAGGAACTCGACGCCCTCGGCCGGGAGGAGTTCCTGGCGATGCGCAACACCTTCCCCGGCGCACGCGTCCTCGACGCGAGCCTCGTACGGGACCTGGAGATGGCGGCCGACGGCGTCCGCATGCGCGTGCTGACCTCCCAGCAGGCGTTGCGCTCGGCCGCGCCGGCCCGCTACCTGCACGCGCTGATCGACGCCGGGGCCGAGGTGCGGGTCGCGGCGACGGTGCCGCTGCACATGAACGTCATGGACCGCGCGGTCGTCGTCATCGGGGTGGGAGCCGGCCCCCGGGGCGAGGGCGGGGACGTCATCCTGCACAGCAGGCCCGTCGCGCAGTGCTTCGCCCGGGTCTTCCTGCACGCCTGGGAACTGGCCCGGCCGCACACCGAGTCCTCCGCCGGGCCGGGACCCACCGATCCCGAACTGTCCGCGCTCGAACGTGAGGTGCTGGCGCTGCTGGCCACCGGCGCCAAGGACGACACCATCGCCCGCCGGCTGGACTGCTCGGACCGCACCCTGCGCCGTCTGATGCGCCGGATCATGGGGAAACTCGGCACCTCCAGCCGGTTCGAGGCGGGAGTGGCCGCCGTCCGCCTCGGCCTGGTGGACTGAACCGGCCGCGCGGGCGCGGCCCACGGGGTCGCCGCGGGCCGCTCAACGAGACCGTACGACCACTCCGAGGACGGCGTCGGCGGGGAAGAAGCCCATGCGGCGCGAGTCCTGGCTGACGTCCGGGTTGTCGCCGAGCAGGACGAGCCTTCCCCGGGGCACCAGGTCCTCCGGGGCCGCCGCCAGTGCCGGGCCGAGGGCGCGGGGGACCGGGTCGCCCGGCACCGCCGCCACCCGCTTGATCAGCCAGGTGGGGCCCGGACCCGGCTGCCCGGGCGGCGCGGATCGCCGCGCCTCGAACGGCAGGCGCTCCACCACGACCACCTGGCCCCGGGCGAGCGGACCGCCGCGCCGCACCAGGACCCGGTCGCCGTCGCGGTACGTCGGTTCCATGCTCCGGCCGCGCACGGTCACGGACACCAGGGTCCGGCGCGCCCGGCGGGCCGCGGCGGACAGCGCCGCCGCGGCGAGGCCGCCGAGGGCGAGGGCGAGTACGGCGCGGTTCACGCTCCGCCTCCGGTGAGCGCGGCGGTGTCGTCGGCCGCGCCGCGGTAGCCCTGGGCCTGCAGCCCGAACAGCCGGGCGTACGCGCCGCCTTGGGCGAGCAGCGCGGCGTGCGCGCCCTGCTCCACGACACGGCCCCGGGCGAGGACCACGATCCGGTCCGCCTCCCGCACCGCGCCCAGGCGGTGGGAGATCAGCAGGCTGGTGCGGCCCCGCCGGGCGCGGCGCAGCGAGGTGTGGACCTCGTGCTCGGCCTCGGCGTCGAGACCGGCCGACGGCTCGTCCAGGATCATCAGGTCACGGGCGTCACGCAGGAACGCGCGGGCGAGCGCCACCCGCTGCCACTCGCCGCCGGACAGCAGCACGCCGCTGGCCGGATCGTCCTTCTCCGTGTCCATGAAGAACATGCGGGACAGCAACGTCCGGTAGCCGTAGGGCAGTCGGGCGAGACGGTCGTGGATTCCGGCGCGGCCCGCGGCGGCCTGTACCCGGTCCTCGTCGTCGAGCACGGCCAGGTCGCCGAGGGCGATGTTCTCGTGCGCCGTCAGGTCGTAGTGCATGTAGTCCTGGAAGACCGCGCCGATCCGTTCGCGCAGCCGGACCACGTCCAGCTCGCGCAGGTCCACGCCGTCCCAGAGGACCGCCCCCTCGGTCGGGTCGTAGAACCGGCAC
This sequence comes from Streptomyces sp. NPDC029296, assembly GCF_055569255.1. Classification (NCBI taxonomy): domain Bacteria; kingdom Bacillati; phylum Actinomycetota; class Actinomycetes; order Kitasatosporales; family Streptomycetaceae; genus Streptomyces; species Streptomyces sp. NPDC029296. Next base: position 18,587 of record NZ_JBVHXT010000041.1, on the reverse strand, counting down.
AGCAGCTTCACGAGAGTGGATTTCCCCGCGCCGTTGAGGCCCACCAGGGCCAGCGCCGTGCCGTGCGGGATGCGCAGGTTCACGCCGCGCAGGACCCAGGGGTGGTCCGGCGAGTAGCGGAACCACACGTCCCGCAGTTCGATGCCCGTCCGCAGCGGCGGCACCGCTCCGCGCGCCCGCACCAGGTCGGGGCCGGCCGAGGTGACCGCCACATGGTGGTCGAGCAGCAGCAGCGCCTGGTGCGCGGTGGCGGCCTCGGCGGCCAGGGACGCCAGGGCGCCCTGCACCCCGGCGACCGCCGCCACGAAGACCGTCACGTCGCCGGGCGTGAGGGCGCCGGACCGCGCGGCGGCGACGGCCCACAGCAGGCCGCCGCCGGACACCGTCGCGGCGAGCAGCACGAGCAGGCCCTGGGTGCCGACCTCCCTGCGGTCCAGGGACCGCTTGGCCGCGTTGGCCGTGCGCTTCTCCCGGGCCATCCGCTCGCGGAAGAACCGGCCGGTGCCGAAGAGCCGGATCTCCTTGGCGGCCTCGACGGTGGACAGCAGGTCGCCGTAGAACATCTCCCGGCGTTCCACCGGCCCGAGGTCCCACAGCATCCGGGCCCGGCGCCGGGACAGCAGCACCTGGGCGAGCAGCGTGGGCGCCCCGGCGCACAGGACCACGGCCGCCATCGGCGGGCTGAGCACCAGCAGCGAGCCGAGGAAGCCCACCACGGTCACGGTGGCGCGCACCGCGCCGAGCAGACCGTCGAGGGCCTGGTTCGCGTACGGGGAGCCGCCCGGGCGCTGGGCGAGGCGCAGCCGGTCGAGGAAGGCGGGGTCCTCGAACCGGCGCAGGCCCGTGAAACCCTCCACCGCCCGGAACAGTTCGTCCTGCGCCAGCAGGCCGATCCTCCGGTCGAGTTCGGCGCGCAGGTACTGGGTCACCTGGGGCTGCGCCCCGGCCGCCATCCCGGTCAGCGCCAGGGCGGTGCCCAGAGCGAGCAGATGTCCCGTGGCGGCCGTGCCGACCAGCCCGTCGAGCAGCAGCTTCGTCAACCAGGTGGCGGCCACCGGCAGGCAGGCCGCCAGCAGGGTGAGCGCCAGATGCAGGCCGAGCGTGCCGGGCGCGGCCCGCCGGGCGAGCGAGGCCGCGGCGGCGAGGCGGCGGCCGACGGGGCTGGTCGCGGTGGTCATGCGGCGACCGCGGCCCGGTCCAGCGCCACCTGGTCGCGGCGGACCACGACCCGTCCCTCACGGTCCGCGCCGACCGCGAGCACCAGCGGGTAGGACCGGGCCTTGAACGCGGCCCCGAGCACGCCGTCCGGGGTCTCGCGGACCACGCGGGCGACGGGGCTGAGGGCGTCGACGAATCCGGCACTCTCCTCCGGCTTGCCCACCACGACGGCGACGGCGCGGTCCCGGCCGCCGGGCAGCGCGCTCACGTACTCCACGAATTTCGGCATCTTCTCCTGGCACGGCCCGCAGGTCGGCGAGAAGAAGGCGACCAGGGTCTCGTCGGAGAGCTCGGCCCGGGTCAGGGCCTCGCCGTCGACGGTGGCCGCGGTGAACTCGCCCACCTCCTCGCCCTGTTTGATCGAGGCGGGTCCGCCGTTGAGGTCGGTGAGCAGCGCGGTGTGCTCGCGCAGGCGCTTGATCACACCGAGGGTCAGGGTCAGATCGAGCAGACAGAGCAGCCCGACGAGGGCCAGGGCCGCGATCACGAATGCCATCGTGCTTCTCCTTGAGGACGGCGGGGGCGGGGGACCGGGGGGTGGGGCAGGGCGGCGGAAGCCGGGCGTGGCGGTGCCGGGACGGGACGGAACAGGGCCACGAGGTCGTCGAAGAGCGCGACCAGCGCGCCGAGCAGCAGTCCCGCGCACACCGCCACGACCAGGCCGCCGGGCCGCACCGGGCTCTGCGCGGGCAGCACGGCCGCCAGGGCCGCGATACCGGCGAGCAGCAGATTGCGGACGACGTGCCAGGGGCCGAGCGGCGTCGTGGAGGCGCCGAAACAGCGGCAGGGCACCTGCGCACCGCGCCGCAGGGACAGGGCGATGCCGGCGGCGAACACGGTGAGCAGCCCCGCCGCGACGCCGAGGCCGACCGTACGGGTGACGGGCGCGGGAATGACGAGCAGGGTCCAGACGGCCACCTCGGCGGCCAGCACGCAAAAGGCGGCCGGCCCTGCCGCCGACGCCGGAAGAATACCCAACCGGCGCAAGGAGTCGGTGAATTCACGGACGGATCCCCGGCTTTTCAATTTCCCGGCCGACGAGACCACGAAAACCACGACGAAGAGGCTTTGGACGGCCAGGACCACGTAATGCACCGTGCGTTCCTCTCCGTGCCGGCCGGCGCGGCGGTGGTGCACCGCGCCGGCCGCACGATCGAGCGGATCGAAAGAGCGGGCGTCAGCAGAAGCAGCTGTACGAGGCACCGTTGTTGCAGGTGGAGCAGGGCGCGTTGTAGCTGCACGCGCCGCCGTACGCCTTGTTGCACTGCCAGCAGGCGGACCACGACTGGCACGCGGCCGAACCCGCGGCGGCCTCGACCCTGGGCACGAACAGGCCGAGCAGACCGCTGCCGAGCGCTTCGATCTTCTTGAGCATGACGCTCCTCCTTTTCTTTGGCGGTACTTGCTTCCTTTGGTGGTGCTTGTGTTCCGGAACCGGTTTCTCGCGCGTATTCCTGCCGCGTGTCCGGCTCGTGGAACAACTATCCCAGCGGAGTCACTGCGCGGTCTTGGAGAAATTCGGCAACTTCCGCCGGGCGCACGGGCATTCGACCCGGGCCGGTGACCCCGGAGGCGTGCGCGCGGAGATGGAAGCACCGGGGCGAGATTCCGGTCATCGCCTTGAACTCGCGGCTGAAGTGCGCCTGGTCGCAGTAGCCGGTCCGCAGCGCCGCGTCCGCGGCCGAGCAGCCGCCTGCCATCAGGCCGAGCGTCCGGCGCAGCCGCACGATGCGCGCGGCGGCCTTCGGGGTGACCCCGACCTGCTCCAGGAAGCGTCGTACCAACTGGCTCTGGGACAGCCCCACTTCACGGGCCAGCTCGGCGACGGACGGGGCCGCCGCGGCCTGGGTCAGAGAGCGCCAGGCCCGGGCCACGGGTACGGCGGGCGCGGGGCCGCGGGCGAGCAGGGCGCCGAGTTCTGTGTCGAGCAGGCGGAACCGTTCGGCCCAGTCGTCCGCCGCACCGAGTGCGCGCAGCAGGGCGGCGCAGCGGCCGGCGGGCAGCAGCGGGTCCAGCTCGACGACACAGTGCGAGAGGCGCCGCAGGGGTAAGCCGAACAGCCGGAAGGCGGCCCACGGCGCCAGGGCCACCTCGACGCCCGTCACCGCCGTACGGTGCTCGAAGTGCAGTCCGCGGGTGCGCAGTCCGCGGACGCTCGCCCGCCGGGCGACGAACGGTGCCTGGTGGTGCGGCGGTTCGCCGACGCGCAGTTCACCCTCGGTGATCAGGGTCAGGATCACGGCGTCCGCCGGGGGATCCAGGCGCCGGCACGCGTCGGCGGCGGCGAGCCGGAACCCGCGGTAGCCGAGGACTCCGGGGTGGGACGGGACGCCGGACAGGTGCGGGAGGGCATGCGGGCACGCCGAGAACTCCATTCCGGTCCTTCTTCCAGAGGGAGGTGTTTCGGTGGGTCGGGCTGGTGGGTTCCTGCCGGGCCGAGGGGCCGGGGCGCGGTGCGGATCCCGCGAAAGGGGGCGGGGAGGCGCGCCGCCTCAGCGGGCGTCGCCGTCCCGGCCGCCGCGCATGTCCTCGGCACCGGTGGGGCCGGCCCGGGCGGCGTCCGCGCGGCCCCCCTCGTCAGCGTCCTGGTCCCCGCTCTCGTCACCGCCGTGGTCACCGGTCTCGTCACCGTCGTGGCGCCCGGGCTCGTGGCCGTATCCGGGGGCGGGCTCGGCGCAGCCCGTCACCTCGATGTGCCGGCCGTGCAGGCCCGCCGCGTCCGGGCCCAGCAGCATCAGCACCACCGCGGCCACCCGGCGTGCCGACGCACCCGGGCCGGGGGACACCACATTGGTGTCCGCGGGCAGCCGTTCGTCCGGGGGGCCGGCGGGGGCCGCGCCGGGCCGCGCCACCAGGACGACCCTGCGGCGGCGGTCCGTCGGCAGCGCGCGCAGCGCGGCACCGAGCGGGTGGGCCGTTCCGGGGGCGTACGCGAGATCCACCACCACGTCGACGCCGCCCAGTTCGCCGGTCACTTCGGTCAGCACGCGCCGCAGACTGGCGGGGGCGTCCGGGAGGACCAGGTAGGGCAGGGCCCGGTTGCCGTACCGGTCGTGCAGGTGCCGGCAGAGCAGCGCGCAGCGGCGCGCCGACCGCCCGGCCACGGCGAGCGTGGTACCCGTCGCCGCCAGCCGCCGGCAGACGAGCCTGCCCACGGGGGTGTCGCCGTCGACGATCAGCGCGACCGGGGCCGCGCCGAGCAGGGGAGCGTCAGGCACGGACGGACCGCGCGGACGCCGCGGCGGGCCCGGGGTTCGGCGGCGTCGGCCAGGTGAAGTCCTGTTCCTGGGCCTGAACGGCGCTCGTTGCCACGGTCGCGGACCGCGGGAACACGTCGAGCGGGGCGCGGGCGGGGCCCGGCAGCAGGGCGGCTCCACCGAGCACCACCAGGGCGGCGAGCGCGGTACGGCGACAGGAACGGCGGTGAGAGAGGGAAGCACCGGGCACACGCATGAGGGCTCCTTGGACGGGGCACCGTGCCGGGGCCCGAGCGGCTCCGGCGTCGCAGGCAAGCAGAGCACCGCCCGTCGCACCCCGGAAGGCAGCCCGGGCGGCAGTCGGTTGCCAGGCAGCTTTCTGCCAGCGGGGCACGGCGCCGAACGGCCGCGCGCGGCGGGGCGGCTTGCCGGCGCGGGAGGCACCGGCCCGTGCGACACGACCGCGGCGAACCGCGGCGAACATGGCGCAAGGGCGTGGGGAAGGCCGGTATGACGCAAACCTGACTGGTCAACGCGTCGGCGTTCGCCAACTGTTGAGCCCTGGGCGGTGTCATGGAGCCGACCATGCGGCCGGGGCCGGGCCGCCCGCGGGCCGGCCGCGTATCCGGCGCCGGATACCAGGGTGAGGACACCCGCGGCGGACGTCAAGCGAACGGCCCACGCTCCCGCGCGGGCACGAGTGCGGAGCAGACTGGGGGAAGGGGATGCCACACCGTGACCTGGGGGGACGAGGGGACGGCGCTCGACGCGGACGCGCTGGCGGTGTACCGGGCGGTGCTGTTGCACCGGGAGTGCGACCGGGCGGCGCTCGCCGGGATCCTCGGCATGTGCGGCCGGCGGGTGCAGGCCGCTTTCGACCGGCTGACCGAGCTGGCCCTGCTGCGCCCTTCCAAGGACCGGCCCGAACTGATCCGCGCCGTCAGTCCCGACCTCGGCCTGGAGCTGATGCTCCAGCGCGAGCAGCAGGAACTGCTGCTGCGGCAGGAACGGCTCGCGCAGACCCGTACGGCCCTGCGGTTGCTCGCCACGGAGTACGCGGCGGCCGGCGAGTGCGCCGACCGGCCCGCGGACGCCGTCGAGGTGCTGCGCGGAATGGACGAGATCCGCACCCGCCTGGAATCACTGGCCGGCCGGTGCACCCGCGAGGTGCTGTCCTTCCAGCCGGGCGGTGCCCTGCCGACCGAGGCCCTGGAGGCGAGCCGGCCGCTGAACGAGCAGGCCATGCTGCGGGGCGTGCGGTTCCGTACGGTCTACCTCCAGAGCATCACCACCGACCGGGTGACCACGCGGTACGTGCGCTGGGTCAGGGAGCTGGGCGGCGACATCCGACTGGCGCCCACCCTGCCGATGCGGTTGCTGATCGTGGACGACGAGGCCGCGGTGATACCGGGCGAGTCCCGGGCCGGCCGGCCCACCGCGCTGCTGCTGAGGAGCGCCCCCGTGGTACGCGCCCTGCACGCCCTGTTCGAGGCTTACTGGAAGGACGCCGAGCCGTTCGGGACCGAGCCGCCGGACACGCCGTCGGCGGGGCCGACGGCCCAGGAGCGGGCCGTGCTGCGGTTGCTCGCCGACGGCTGCAAGGACGAGACGGTGGCCCGCGCCCTCGGCATTTCGGTGCGCACGGAACGCCGCATGGTGGCCGACCTGACGGCCCGCCTCGACGCGTCCAGCCGCTTCGAACTGGCGGTGAAGGCCGTTCGCCTGGGCTGGGTGTGAGCCCTGGGACGGGACCGGGACACCGCTCTCGCGGTCACCGGCGAACACGGCCGAGGCGACGTCCCCGGCCGCCCTCACCCCGGGCCGCGTCCTGGCCGGGCCCTGTTCCGGCGCGCTGGTCGGCCGTGCCGTTCAGCGGCTGCCCGGCGGCTTCGGCCAGGCCGTTCCCGTGCGGGCCGCGTCCAGCAGGTCTCCCAGGCGCAGCCAGGCCGTCGGACCGGAGTGGGTGGCCGGGCAGGTGGAGAACCGGTCCCACGCGTCCTGAGCGGTTCCGAGGGCCTCGCGTACCGCGGCGACCACCGACGGATGGGCGCTCCCGTGCCGGCCGCCCCGGGCGTGCAGCGCCGACCAGGCCGGCAGGGCCCGCACCAGGTCCGGCCCGGTGTCCGCTCTGGCCAGGACGAGGCGGGTCCAGGCCTCGCGCCACGACGGGGCGCCGCCGAGGCGTGCGCGCAGGCCCTCGGTGAGCCGCAGCAGCACCGTGTCCGGGACACCGTGCCGGCGCAGTACGGCCTCGAAGTCGTCGTCGGACCGGCTGCCGCTCACGGCGCAGGACAGGAGGGCCTTCTCCACGAGGGAGTCGTCGCCGGGGTGCCGGTCCAGGTACTCGCCCAGCGTCCGCACCCCGACGCCCGCCAGTTCGCGCACCGTCACCTCGCCCGGGGCGCCGAGCGCGGCCCGGCGGCGGCCCGGGCCGGGGACCGGCGGCGGGTCGGCGAGGACGCGCTCGATCGTGCCGAGGATCTCCTCGGTCTCGCGGCGCTGGTCGTAGCGCGGCTCCAGGCCGGGATGCCGGCGGTCCAGCCGGTCGCGCGCGTCCCTGACGATCGGGCGCACCCCGGCCTTGACGTCCTCGGTGAGCGCCGGCAGGTGCAGCACCATGTCGCGTACCCAGGCCACCTCGTCCGGCGCGATGGCCGTGTAGCGGTCCTCGGGCTCCCAGAAGGGAAGGGCGCGGGCAGCCGTCTCGGCGAACCGCACCGCCAGGCCGGCCAGCGTATCGGCGGGGGCCCGCCACTCGGCCCGGCGGTACCCGTCCTTGGCCCGCGCCGGGTCGAGCAGATGACGCCAGGTACCGGACGCGGTGTGCCGCACCCAGGTGACGGGGGCACGGCATCCCATGTTCAGCGATGTGGTGCTCGTACGGCCCGCGAAGTGACGGAAGCGGAACTCTTCCCCCTCCGTCAGGGCGGACACCTCCGCGGCGAAGTGATCCAGGACCCGCTGCTCGCCCGCACCCTCGCGGCGCATACGGGAGGCCCGGGCCAGCAGCAGCTGGAACGGGAAACGCCCCAGGTCGGCCGTGGCCAGCTCGGTGAGGAGGTCCGGCTCGACCGCCCAGGGCAGGCCGCCGAGCAACTCGTTGCGGATCGTGTGCTCGGCGTCGGTGCCGGCGGCCCACTCCACGAGCTCGCGGTGCCGCTCCGGGTGCCGCTCCAGTATCCGGCGCCACATGCTCTCCCACGCGGCGTACGCGCGTCTGTGCCGCTCCAGCCACTTCGTGACGTCGCCCTCGACGTCCGGCCGGTCGGGGTCGGGGGCCGTGGGGAGCGTGTCGCGGGCCGCGGCGAACACGAGGCCGTGCAGCGGGCCCTGCCCGAGGACGATCTGGGCCGTGGTCGGTTCCTCCAGCAGTTCGGGAGTCATGGGAGGCGGTGTGCCGCCGCGGGCACGCAGTTCCCCGGCGAGCGCCCGGGCGAGCCGCTCGGCGACGCGCGGGGTCCCGAGCCGGGCCAACCGCGGCGCATCGCATCCCTTCAGGGTCTGGTCCCGCAGGGCCGCGGGGCACGACGGATGACCGAGCGCGAGCGTGACCAGGTGAGGCCGGGAGCCGGAAGGGAAGGGCTCCGTGACGGTCTCCAGGCCCGCCGCCACGGCCGCCTCCAGGAGCCACAGCGGCGCCTCCCCGGCGTGGGGGCCCGTCAACAGCGCCTCGGCCAGGGCCGGGCGGTCGTGCCGAGGCGAGGCCGACCGGACCTGTCGCGCCGCCAGCCGCACCACGGGGTCGTCCGGGCCCCGGCCGGCCATCGCGGTGAGAAGGAAGTCGGCGGGCAGCACGGTCTCGGGTTCCTGGCCGGTCACTGGGGGGTCCTCCGTCAAGGCGGTCGTCGGTTGCTTGCCCAGCATGCTGACGTACGCCACTGACATCGGCTCGGCGGGTACCGGGTGTGGGGCAGGGGTGGCCCCGGGGAAAACCGGGGCCACCCCTGGCGGGTCACCCGTCGCGGGGAAGGGGCGCCCTTCGGTCAGGGGGCCACGGCGCGGCCCGTCTGGGGGGAGATGCGGCCGGCGCACAGGCCCTTGCTCGCCAGCGTCTGGGCGATGCGCGGGATGGCGGCGAGGGTGTTGGCGGGCCACTCGTGCATCAGGATGATCTGGCCGTTGCCCAGCCGGGAGACGGCCTGCACGATCGCGTCGGTGCTCGCGCCGTTCCAGTCCTGCGAGTCGACGTCCCAGATGATCTGCCGCAGGCCGTACTTGGCCTCCACCGCCTGGACGGTGGCGTTGGTCTCCCCGTACGGCGGGCGGAACAGCTGCGGTGTGCCGCCGCCGGCCGCCGCGATCGCCTGCTGGCTGCGGGAGATCTCGGAGTCGATCTGGGCCTGGCTCAGCTGGGTCAGGTGCGGGTGGGTGTAGCTGTGGTTGCCGACCCACATGCCGGCGCTCACCTCGGCCCGTACCTGGGCCGGGTAGGCGGCGGCGAACTGGCCCTCGTTGAACATGGTGGCCCGCAGGCCGTTCTGCCGCAGGGCGTTGAGCAGGGCCGGGGTGTGGTCGTTGGAGGGGCCGTCGTCGAAGGTGAGCCCGACGTAGCCGGAGCAGGCGGCGGCCTGTGCCGGTGCGGCCTCGGCGGCGGTGGTGGCGGTGCCGGCCAGGGCCGTCGCGGCGACGGCCAGTCCGGTCAGCAGGGAGCGGGGTGCGGCGCGCATGCGGGTGGGTCCTCCTCGGGTCGTGCGGAACCGTGGGCGGGGGTGGGCGGGTCGGGCGGACGGAAGGCGGGGCCGGTCAGCCGTTCACCGTGATATTGGAGTTGCCGCTGCTCTGGTAGCCCTCGGTGGCGAGGATCATGTAGTACTTGAAGCTGCCGAGGGGCATGCCGACGCGGGACCAGGCGTCGAAGTGGTTGCCGGTGGTGATGGTGCCGCCGGTCCGCTTGGACTGGCGGACGCTCCAGTACTGGTTGAAGGTCTTGGTGCCTTCCACGGAGGGGGCGTTGTACCGCGTCGTCTGGTAGATGTCGTACGTGCCGCCGTCGCTGGTGACCGTGCCCTTGTACGTTCCGGTGGGCCGGTAGGTGCCCCAGTTGTCGACGATGTAGTACTCCACCAGCGGGTTCGAGGTCCAGCCGTACAGGGCCAGGTAGCCGTTGCCGGACGGGCTGAAGCTGCCCGAGTAGGTGACGGTCCTGCGCCCGCCGGTGCTCCAGCCCTTGCCCGCGACGAAGTTGCCGCAGTTCGTCCACGAGGTGCTGTAGTTGCCGCCGGAGTTGAGGGTCATCGAGACCGCGCCGCCGCCGTCGGTCCAGAAGGAGTAGTAGAAGCCGTTGTTGGTGCCGGTCTGGTTGGTGGTGATGACGGTGGCGGCGTCGGCGGTGCCGGGCAGCAGCAGCCCGGAGGCGGAGGTGGCCACCGCCAGGGCACCGGCGCGGCCGATGAAGCCCCTGCGGCTCATCGGGCGGGAGAGGGCGTTGTCCATGTCCATGCTTCCTCCTGTGAGGACGGATGAGCGGGGCCCGGGGCGGCGGGTGCGGCGGTGCGGGTGCCGGGCGTGCGGGCTGCCGTGGCCGGGTGCCGCGCATGATTGGCATGTCCTTGCCATGTGCCGCGGCGGGGGCCGTCCCTGCCGGAGGCGGGCTCGATTGCTGGAGAGTATGCGGCCCGGCCGAAACGGAGGTCAATCCGTCTGTTTCCGAAACTTCATCGAAACTTGGCGTGCGTTTACGGGAGGTCTAGCCGAAACTTTCGCAAGCCTTGTGAAGTGCGGTGCTGTATTCGATGTCATGACGGTTGACGGGGTAGGGGCGGCTGTTTAGCGTGACGCAACGCTCGCTTTGTGAAGCGAAAGTTTCGAATGCTTTCCAGGAGGACTCGTGAATCTCCCCCGTATCACCGCGGCCGCCGCCGCGGCCTGCTGCCTGGCCCTGCTTCCGCTCGCCACCGCCGGCCCGGCGGACGCGGCGGGCGGCCCCGCCGCGGCGGACCGCCCGCTGCGGCAGCTCGCCGCCGACGACCACCTGCGGATCGGCACCGCGGTGGACATGTCCGCGCTCGCCGACGACGCCGCCTACCGCCGGCTCGCCGGTTCCGAGTTCTCCACCGTCACCCCGGAGAACGTGATGAAGTGGGAGGCGATCGAGCCCCGCCGGGGCGAGCGCGACTACGCCGCCGCCGACCGGCTCGTCGACTTCGCGCACCGGCACGGCCAGAAGGTCCGCGGCCATGTCCTGGTCTGGCACAACCAGTTGCCGTCCTGGCTGACGTCGGGCGACTTCAGCGCGGACGAGCTGCGGGACATCCTGCACCGGCACATCACCGACACCGTCCGGCACTTCAAGGGACGGGTCTGGCAATGGGACGTGGTCAACGAGGCGTTCAACGAGGACGGCACCCTGCGGGACAGCATCTGGCTGCGCGAGCTGGGGCCCGGCTACATCGCCGACGCCTTCCGCTGGGCCCACGAGGCCGACCCGCACGCGCTGCTGTTCTACAACGACTACAACACCGAGTGGACCGGCCCGAAGAGCGACGCCGTGTACGGCCTGGTGAGCCGCCTGCGGGCCCAGGGCGTGCCCATCGACGGGGTCGGGTTCCAGGGGCACCTCGGCATCCAGTACGGCCTGCCCACCGACATGGCGGCCAACTTCGCCCGGTTCGACAAGCTCGGGCTGGCGACCGCCGTCACGGAGGCGGACGTCCGCATGGAGACGCCGGCCGACGACGGCAAGCTGGCCACCCAGGCCGAGGGCTACCGCCGCCTGCTCGACGCCTGTCTGCGCGCCCGGCACTGCATCTCGTTCACCGTGTGGGGCTTCACCGACAAGTACTCCTGGGTGCCCGACACGTTCCCCGGCGAGGGCGCGGCCAACCTGTTCGACGAGGCCTACCGCCCCAAGCCGGCGTACCGCGCGCTCCAGTCGGAGCTGACGGGCCGGGCACGGCCGCGGTCCGCCGAGTAAGGGAGGAGACCGGCGCTCCGACGCGAGGGGCGGAGGAGCGCGGCGCCCTCCGGGCGGGCGGGACATCGCGGCGCGTGCGCCTGCCCGGGCGCCGGCCGTTCGGTGCCGCTCCGCGCGGCGCGTCGGCCGGCGCCCGTGGGGTGTGGCCCCTTCGGGTCTCGATGATGGAATGGCCGGCACAGAAGACGCCCCGGGTCGTCACCGGCGCGGGCGCCGTACCGGTTGCCGTCGGCGGCCCCCGCCCTCGACGAAGCTCCCTCGGCGGAACTCCGCCGGGACGTGGGCACTTCGGGGTTAGGTTATGGACTGATCAGTACGAAATCCCCCCCGGTCCGGCGATCGCGTGCGCGTCGGTCGACCCCCTGCCGCCGAGGACGGCGGCGGTGGTGGTGGACCGGTATCGCGGTCCCCGGCAGAGCGGTGCCGCCGCCCTCGCGCGGCCCTTCCCCCTCGCCTCGTCCGGCCCCCGCCCCGGGCCCGCCGTCGGGACAGGTCCCGCATCCTGATCCCCCGTCACCTCCCCTCAGGCGGAGCCGTGCTCCGGCGGATCACCAGGTGGGTGGCCAGTTCGATGCGCAACGCCGACTTCCGGGCGTCCGTGGGACGCAGGAGCATGCGGGCCGCTTCCTCGGCCATGCGCTGGAGCGGTTGCTGGACGGTCGTGAGGGGCGGGCTCGACCAGCGGGCCGGGGGAACGTCGTCGTAGCCCACCACCGACAGCTGGCCGGGGACGCTCAGCCCGAGGACCCGGGCCGCCTCCAGCACGCCGAGGGCCTGGAGGTCGCTGCCGGCGAAGATCGCCGTCGGGCGGTCGGGGCGGCGCAGCAGGTCCATGGCGTGTGCGAAGCCGCCCTGGACGTGGAAGTCGCCGAACCGCACCAGCGCCGGGTCCGGTTCGTGCCCCGCCATCGCCATGGCCGAGCGGTATCCGTCGAGCCGGGCCAGCGAGCACATCAGGTCCTCGGGGCCGGTGATGATGGCGACGCGTTCGTGGCCCTGGTCGGTCAGGTGGCGCGTCGCGGCCATGCCCCCGGCCCAGTTGGCCGAGCCGACGGACGGCACGTCGGGGTCCGGATCGCCCGCCGGGTCCACGATGACGAACGGGATGGCCCGGGAGCGCAGTTGGCGTTTCACGTCCTCCGGGACCGTCGAGAAGACCAGCAGGACGCCGAGCGGCCGGCGGCGCAGGACGCCCCCGATCCACTCCGGGCCGGGCGCCTGCCGGGTGCCGCTCTCGGTGAGCGCCACGGTCGCGTCGTTCTGCTTGGCGACGTTCTCGACCCCGCGGATGAGTTCCATCGCCCACACGCTCTCCAGCTCGTGGAAGACGATCTCGATGAGCGGCGCCTGCGGCGCTCCCGCCGCCCGCCGACGGTAGCCGTGCACCTCCAGCAGGCGCTCCACCTTGGCCCGGGTCGTGGGAGACACATCCGAACGACCGTTGAGCACCTTCGAAACTGTCGGAAGCGAGACGCCGGCCTCCCTGGCCACGGCTGCCAGGGTGACTCTCCGACCGACCTGGGCTTCTTCACGCATGGTCGCAGCATAGGGCACGATGCCGGGTAACGGTTTGGCCGCGTAAGTGCACGACCGTTGACCATTTCTTCTTCCGCCTCCTACTGTCCAGCCGCAGGACTTTCGGCTCTGTTACCGAAACTTTCGGAAGGCGGATGACCATGCGTACACGGATGCCCAGACTGGTCGCCTGCGGCGCGACCCTCGCTCTGGCGGCGAGCCTCGCGGCGTGCGGCAGCGGAAGCGGCGGGGGTTCCTCCAACGACGGCAAGATCCACGTGCTCGTCTACGGGGACTCCGGCAACAAGATCGAGAAGCAGATCGTCGATACCTTCAACAAGACCTCGAAGGTCAAGGCGGTCCTCGACACCATCCCCGGTGCCGACTACCAGCAGAAGCTGCAGACCATCATCAGCACACCCCAGGCGCCGGACGTCTTCTTCCACTGGGGCGGCGGCAGCATCAAGCCGTTCGTCAAGGCGGGGCTGCTGATGCCGCTGGACGACTTCATCAAGAAGGATCCCAACCTCGACGACAAGTTCCTGCCCACGGTCTACAACAGCGCCGTCGTGGACGGAAAGCCCTACGGCATCCCGATGCGCGGCACCCAGCCGGTGCTGCTGTTCAGCAACAAGGACGTGCTCGCCAAGGCGGGCGTGAAGCAGCCCGAGACCTGGGACCAACTGCTCGACGCCGTACGGAAGCTGAAGTCCTCCGGTGTCACCCCCGTCGCCCTCGGCGGCGGCGACCAGTGGCCGACGCTGATGTGGTTCGAGTACGTCTACGACCGGGTCGCCGGGCCGGGGCTGTTCGAGAAGGCCCTCGGCGGCGACAAGGACGCCTGGGCGAGCCCGGACAGCAAGAAGGCGCTCGGCATGCTCAAGGAACTGGTCGACACCGGCGCCTTCGGCAAGAACTACGACTCGGTGAAGTACACCAACGGCTCCTCGCCCGCTCTGGTCGCCCAGGGCAAGGCCGGCTTCGAGCTGATGGGCTCCTGGTACTACTCGCAGCAGCAGACGGACGCCAAGGACTTCGCCGCCAAGGGCCTGGGCTACGGCACCTTCCCGACGATCCCCGGCGGCAAGGGCGACCCGTCGAACGTCGTCGGCAACACCAACAACTTCTACTCGGTGCTGAAGAAGACCAAGCACCCCGAGGCCGTCGCCGAGTTCCTGAAGCTCATGTACTCCGACGAGTTCGTCAAGGCCCAGCTGTCCATCGGCAACCTGCCCACCACCACCAACACCCCGCAGTTCCTGGACAAGTCCGCGAGCCCCGACTACTCCCGCTTCCAGTACGACCTGGTGGCCAAGGCCAAGTCCTTCCAGCTGTCCTGGGACCAGGCCTACCCGCAGACCGCCAGCACCGCCATCCACCAGGCCGTACAGCAGTTCTTCAACGGACAGCTGGACACGGACGGCTTCATCAAGGCCATGCAGGCCCTTCCGACCGAATGAACCGCTCATGACCACACAGCTCACGAGCGCCCCGCCCACCGCCGAGGCCCCCCGTAAGGCCCGGCGGCGGACGGAGGGCTCCTACGTCGCCCACGGCACCCGCCCCGGCTTCCTCTGGGCGCTGCCCGCCACCCTCTTCTTCACCCTCTTCGCCATCGCACCACTGATCATGGTCGCGGTGCTGTCCTTCATGAGCTGGGACGGCCTGGGATCACCCCGGTTCGTCGGCACGGACAACTGGAACCGGATCCTCGACGACCCGGTGATGATCCGCAGCATCTGGCTCACCCTGCTGCTCACGGCCCTCGGCGTGGTCCTCCAGACCCCGCTGAGCATCGTGCTCGGCGTCTGGGCCGCCGGACACCAGCGCAACCGCGCCGTCCTGTCGGCGGTCTACTTCATCCCGCTGCTGCTGTCCGCCACCGCCGTGTCGGTGCTCTGGCGGGCGCTGCTCGACCCGAACTTCGGCATTCCCGCGCGCATGACCTGGCTGTTCGGTGACGGCAACCTGTTCGGCGAACAGTCGACCGCCATCGGTGTCCTCGCCTTCGTCAGCACCTGGCAGTACACCCCGTTCCACACGCTCATCTACCAGGGCGCCGCCCGGGCCATCCCGCCGGTGCTCTACCAGGCGGCGGAGATCGACGGCGCCGGGCGCTTCCGCCAGTTCTTCCACATCACCCTGCCGCAGCTGCGCAACTCGATCGTCACCTCGATGATCCTGATGATCGTCGGCGGCCTCACCACCTTCGAGACCGTGCTGATCCTCACCCAGGGCGGACCGGGCACCGACACCACCATCAGCGCCTACTACATGTACCAAAAGGCCTTCAAGAGCTTCGACTTCGGAGCCGGCGCGGCCGTCGCCCTGTGCCTGGTCGTCGCCGCCACCGTCGTCTCGCTGATCGTGGTCCGCGTCTCCGGCTACGACAAGATGCGCAGCGACATGGAAGGGGTGTCATGAGGCGCCGCCCCAACTACCTCGCCGGAGCCGGCTCGATCGTCTGGCTCGTCATCGTCGGCCTGCCGCTGTACGTGTTGCTCGCCGCGACCCTGCGGACCCGGGAGGACTACGCCGCGAAGGGCCCCGTGTCCTTCCCCGGCCACTTCACCTTCGACAACTACACCGGGGCGTTCGACTCGGGCTTCGGCCGGTACTTCCTCAACACCATCATCGTCACCGTGTGTGTCGTCGGCGTGGTGCTGCTGCTCGTACCACCGCTCGCCTACGCGATCGTCCGCAGCCGCTCCCGTGTCACCTCGCAGATCTTCCGGCTGTTCCTGCTGGGCCTCGCCATCCCCGCCCAGGCCGTGATCGTGCCGATGTTCTACCTGATCAGCGAGGCGGGGCTGTACGACAACCTGCTGGGCGTCATCCTGCCCACCGCCGCGTTCTGCCTGCCGATGTCGGCGCTCATCCTCAGCGGGGCCATGCGGGACATCTCCCCGGAGCTGTTCGAGGCCATGACCATGGACGGGGCGAGCCCGAGGCGGATGTTCTTCCAGCTCGTCGTGCCGCTCTCGCGCGGCGGACTGTCCACGATCGTGGTGTTCTCCGCGCTCCAGGCCTGGAACGGCTTCCTGTTCCCGCTGGTCCTGACCCAGTCCGAGGACACCAAGCTGATCACCCTGGGTCTGTACAACTTCCAGACCGCACACGGGATCGACATCCCCGGCCTGCTGGGAGCCGTGACGCTGTCCATGGTGCCCGTCCTGCTCGTCTACCTGTTCGCCCGCCGGGCCCTGGTCCAGGGTCTGATGGGCATGGGAGGAAAGTGACCGCCAACGTGGCCGTAGAGACCACCCCCGAAGTCCCCGTCTGGAACGACCCGGCCCAGGACGTCGGCACCCGCGTGTCCGCGCTGATCGACGCGATGACCCTGGAGGAGAAGACCGCCCAGCTGTACGGCGTGTGGGTCGGCGCGTCCGACGAGGGCGGCGAAGTGGCCCCGCACCAGCACGACATGGAGGAGGCCGTCGACCTCGACGCCCTGCTGCCCGCCGGGCTGGGCCAGTTGACCCGCCCGTTCGGCACGGCGCCCGTCGACCCGGCGCTCGGCGCGCTGTCCCTGCTGCGCACCCAGACCCGGATCACCGCGGCGAACCGCTTCGGCATCCCCGCGCTGGCGCACGAGGAGTGCCTGGCCGGCTTCGCCACCTGGGGCGCCACCGCCTATCCCGTCCCGCTGTCCTGGGGCGCCACCTTCGACCCCGACCTGATCCGCCGGATGGCCGCCGCCATCGGCCGGGACATGCGCTCCGTCGGCGTCCACCAGGGCCTCGCGCCCGTCCTGGACGTGGTGCGCGACGCCCGCTGGGGCCGCGTCGAGGAGACCATCGGAGAGGACCCCTACCTCGTCGGCAGCATCGGCACCGCCTACGTCCAGGGGCTGGGCTCGGCGGGTGTCGTCGCCACCCTGAAGCACTTCGTCGGCTACTCCGCCTCCCGCGCCGGCCGCAACCTCGCGCCCGTCGGCATGGGCCCGCGCGAACGCGCGGACGTCCTGCTGCCGCCGTTCGAGATGGCCATCGTCGAGGGCGGGGCCGACTCCGTCATGCACGCCTACACCGACACCGACGGCATCCCCTCGGCGGCCGACGAGGACCTCCTCACCGGGCTGCTGCGCGACACCTGGGGCTTCGAGGGCACGGTCGTCGCCGACTACTTCGGCATCGCCTTCCTCAAGACCCTGCACGGGATCGCCGGGAACTGGGCGGACGCCGCGGCGGCGGCCCTGCGCGCGGGCGTCGACGTGGAACTGCCCACCGTCAAGACGTTCGGCGCGCCTCTCGCCGAGGCCGTCGCCGCCGGCCGGGTGCCGGAGGCGCTGATCGACCGGGCCCTGCACCGGGTGCTCACCCAGAAGGCCCGGCTCGGCCTGCTCGACGCCGGCTGGGACCCGGTCCCGGCCGCGCTGCGCGGAGCCGACCTGGACGAGGCGGGCACCCTGCGCGGCACCGTCGACCTGGACAGCGCCGAGAACCGGGAACTGGCCCGGTCCGTCGCGGAGGAAGCCGTCGTCCTGCTCACCAACGACGGCACCCTGCCCCTCGCCCGGCCCCGCCACATCGCCCTGGTCGGCCCCAACGCCACCGCTCCCACGGCCGTGCTGGGCTGCTACTCCTTCCCCCAGCACGTCGGCGTGCACCACCCCGGGACCCCGGCGGGCATCGACCTGCCCACCCTGGAGGAGACCCTCGGACGGGAGTTCCCCGAGACGGAACTCACCGTCGTGCAGGGCACCGGCGTCGACGACGGCGACATCTTCGGCATCGCCGAGGCCGTGGACGCGGCCCGCCGGGCCGACGTCGTCGTGGTGGCCCTCGGCGACCGCGCGGGCCTGTTCGGCCGGGGCACCAGCGGCGAGGGCTGCGACGCGGAGTCCCTGGCACTGCCCGGAGCCCAGCAGCGGCTGCTCGACGCGCTGCTCGACACCGGCACGCCCGTGGTGGCGGTCCTGCTCGCCGGGCGGCCCTACGCCCTCGGCCGGGCCGCGATGGAGGCCGCCGCGCTCGTGCAGTCCTTCTTCCCCGGGGTGGAGGGCACCACGGCCATCGCCGGCGTGCTCAGCGGCCGGACCAACCCGTCCGGACGGCTGCCGGTCAGCGTGCCCCGGGACACCGGCGGCCAGCCCGCCACCTACCTCGGCGCACGGCTCGCCCAGGCCAGCGACGTCTCCAGCATCGACCCCACGGCGGCCTTCGCGTTCGGACACGGCCTGTCCTACACGTCGTTCGACTGGGACGGGCTGACCGTCGACCGGGCGGAGGCGGACACCGCAGGCGAGTTCTCCCTCGCCTTCACCGTGCGCAACACGGGGGAGCGGGACGGCACCGAAGTGGTCCAGCTGTATCTGCACGACCCGGTCGCCTCCGTCGTCCAGCCGGTGCAGCGGCTCGTCGGCTACACCCGGGTGCGGCTCGCCGCGGGGGAGGCCCGCCGGGTGCGGGTCACCGTGCCGGCCGACCTGGCCTCCTTCACCGGCCGCGACGGCCGCAGGGTGATCGAACCGGGCGAACTGCACCTGCGCCTGGCGGCGTCCAGCACCGACGCCCGCCTGACCGCGACGGTGACCCTCACCGGCCCGGAACGCCACGTGGACCACACCCGCCGCTTCCACGCGCGCTTCGAGCAGGAGACGGTGCGGCCGAAGGACCCCACCGCCTGACCCGCGGGGGGGGGGGGGGGGGGGGGGGGGGGGGGGGGGGGGGGGGGGGGGGGGGGGGGGGGGGGGGGCGGGGGGGGGGGGGGGGAGGGAGAGGGGGGGGGCGCACCCAACCCAC
>NZ_JBVHXT010000040.1:0-94754 GCF_055569255.1 Streptomyces sp. NPDC029296 | reverse complement strand
AGGACCTCAGCAATCCTCATTCTCGCTGGTCAGAGGCACTTTCCGCTTTCCTGATCACCAGTCGGACAGCCCACCTCGTGAAAGCGCGAGGCTAATGGAGCGCTGCGTGGACTCCCGGGTGACGCCGATGACGAGCGTGCGCGCCCCGAGCGCCTCGGCGCACAGCAGCGCGCCGTCCGGGACGAGGTGCGGCGCGCAGCGCGAGGGCGCCCATCACACCGAGCAGGGACACGCCGTAGAGGATCACGAAGACGGGTTTGGCCGCGCGACCCGCGTAAAGACCGTGGATCAGCGCCGCGCACCACGCCGGGTAGGCCAGCATGTGCAGGGCCCGCCGGCGCGCGGCGACCGGGGCCGGGGTGGCGAAGGTGCCGCGCAGGGCGCCCGTGATCCCCATGAAGACCATCAGCGGGCCCGCGAGCGAGCCCAGCCCGGTCAGGCCGGCGATTCCGGTGACGCCGAGCGAGAACGGGACGACGGCGGCGATCACCTCCGTGTGGCCGAGCGCGGTTTTCGTGGTGATGTGCAGCAACAGGAACGCGATCGAGGCGACCGCGGTCGTCCGGTGCACCGCCTGCCCGATGATCCGCTGCCGGGTCTTCAGGAAGATCCGGTCCTGGGCGATCAGGCCCCAGATCACCGGGCAGCTCAGCGAGACCAGCGACAGCACGCCCGCGCCGAAGTTCAGAAACTCGTGGAACCGGGCGCCCCCGGCCAGTACGGACACCGGTATCGGCAACAGGGCGACAGCGGTCGCCACCCCATAGGCCGAGCGGCCCGGTACGGGGAGCGAGCTGGTACGACGACGATTCATGGGGGCCACTCCGAGCAGTTTCGGGAAAGCGGTCCCGCTGTCGCACTCCAAGTGGCGCCATACCAATCAGTAGGGGGTTTGAGTTATTGCGCTGTTATCGACGGACAATCCGATGGGAGACCGGTCTCCCCTTACATGTCGATCAGGGATACGGAAGCGCGTCGCGGCCTGCTCAAGGGCTGCGGTACCCTAGCGCCATGCGTGCCGTACGCCTTCTGCTTAGCGGGCCGCGCTGATCAGTACCGACCCCGGTCCAGCCGTGAGGTCGGCATCGGCGCGGCGTCCCCTCCTGTGCGAGGGGTTTTTTCATTTCCGCAGGCAGAGACGATCGATGGAGCTTTGAGGATCATGAGCGAGACGAACCCCGCTGCCAGCGCCGCCATGTCGGCGGAGGCGGCGCCGCACCGCTACACGGCCGCCATGGCAGCCGAGATCGAGGCACGCTGGCAGGACTTCTGGGACGCCGACGGCACCTACGCCGCGCCGAACCCCACGGGTGATCTGGCGGGCGACGCCGCGCTGGCCGCCAGGCCCAAGAAGTTCATCATGGACATGTTCCCGTACCCCTCCGGCGCGGGCCTGCACGTCGGCCACCCGCTGGGTTACATCGCCACCGACGTCTACGCCCGGTTCCAGCGCATGACCGGCCACAACGTCTTGCACACCCTGGGCTTCGACGCCTTCGGCCTGCCCGCCGAGCAGTACGCCGTGCAGACCGGCACGCACCCGCGCGTGTCCACCGAGGCCAACATCGAGAACATGAAGGCCCAGCTGCGCCGGCTGGGCCTGGGCCACGACAAGCGCCGGTCGTTCGCCACGATCGACCCGGAGTACTACAAGTGGACCCAGTGGATCTTCCTGCAGATCTTCAATTCCTGGTACGACGGGGAAGCGCGCAAGGCCCGCCCGATCTCCGAGCTGATCGCCCAGTTCGAGTCCGGTGAACGCGCCGTTCCGGGCACCACGCGCGCGTGGAGCGAGCTGAGCGTCCGCGAACGCGCCGAGATCCTGGGCGAGTACCGCCTGGCCTACGCCTCCGACGCGCCCGTCAACTGGTGCCCCGGCCTGGGCACCGTACTGGCCAACGAGGAGGTCACCGCCGACGGCCGTTCGGAGCGCGGCAACTACCCCGTCTTCAAGGCCAAGCTGCGCCAGTGGAACATGCGCATCACCGCCTACGCCGACCGGCTGCTGGAGGACCTGGAGGAGCTGGACTGGCCCGAGGCCATCAAGCTGCAGCAGCGCAACTGGATCGGCCGCAGCGAGGGCGCCCGCATCGACTTCCCGATCGACGGCGACCGCATCACGGTCTTCACCACCCGCCCCGACACCCTGTTCGGCGCCACCTACATGGTGCTGGCGCCCGAACACCCGCTGGTCGAGAAGTTCACCCCCGAGGCGTGGCCCGAGGGCACGCACGAGGTGTGGACCGGCGGCCACGCCACCCCCGCCGAGGCCGTCGCCGCCTACCGCGCGCAGGCCGCCTCGAAGTCCGACGTCGAGCGGCAGGCCGAGGCCAAGGACAAGACCGGCGTCTTCACCGGCGCGTTCGCGACCAACCCGGTCAGCGGCGAGCGGGTCCCGGTCTTCATCGCCGACTACGTCCTGATGGGCTACGGCACCGGCGCGATCATGGCCGTCCCGGGCCACGACAGCCGCGACTTCGCGTTCGCGCGCGCCTTCGAGCTGCCCATCCGCTGCGTGGTCGAGCCGACCGACGGCCGCGGCACCGACCCGGCCGCCTGGGACGACGCCTTCGTCTCCTACGACGCGAAGATCGTCAACTCCGACAGCGACGACCTCACCCTGAACGGCCTGGGCGTGGCCGACGCCAAGGCGCGCATCACCGAGTGGCTGGCCGGCAAGGGCATCGGCGAGGGCACCGTCAACTTCCGGCTGCGCGACTGGCTGTTCAGCCGCCAGCGCTACTGGGGCGAGCCCTTCCCGATCGTCTACGACGAGGACGGCGTCGCCCACGCGCTGCCCGAGTCGATGCTGCCGCTGGAGCTGCCCGAGGTCGAGGACTACAGCCCGCGCACCTTCGACCCGGACGACTCCGACACCCAGCCGGAAACCCCGCTGTCGCGCAACGAGGACTGGGTCAACGTCACCCTGGACCTGGGCGACGGCCCCAAGAAGTACCGCCGCGAGACCAACACCATGCCCAACTGGGCCGGCTCCTGCTGGTACGAGTTCCGGTACCTGGACCCGCACAACGACCGCGCGCTGGTCGACCCGGAGATCGAGCGGTACTGGATGGGCCCGCGCGAGGGCCTGCCGCACGGCGGTGTCGACCTGTACGTCGGCGGCGCCGAGCACGCCGTGCTGCACCTGCTGTACGCGCGCTTCTGGTCCAAGGTCCTGTACGACCTGGGGTACGTCTCCTCCTCGGAGCCGTTCCACAAGCTGTTCAACCAGGGCATGATCCAGGCCTACGTCTACCGCGACAGCCGTGGCATCGCGGTGCCGGCCGCCGAGGTGGAGGAGCGCGACGGCGCGTACTACTACCAGGGCGAGAAGGTCAGCCGCCTGCTGGGCAAGATGGGCAAGTCCCTGAAGAACGCGGTGACCCCGGACGAGATCGCCGCCGAGTACGGCGCCGACACGCTGCGCCTGTACGAGATGGCGATGGGCCCGCTGGACGTCTCCCGCCCGTGGGACACGCGCGCGGTGGTCGGCCAGTTCCGGCTGCTGCAGCGGCTGTGGCGCAACATCGTCGACGAGACCACCGGCGAGGTCACCGTCACCGACGCCGAGCCCGACGAGGAGACCCTGCGGGCCCTGCACAAGGCCATCGACGGCGTGCGCCAGGACCTGGAGGGCCTGCGCTTCAACACCGCCATCGCCAAGGTCACCGAGCTGAACAACCACCTGACCAAGTCCGGTGGCGCGGTGCCGCGGTCCGTGGCCGAGCCGCTGGTGCTGATGGTCGCCCCGCTGGCTCCGCACATCGCCGAGGAGCTGTGGCGCAAGCTGGGCCACACCGACTCCGTCGTCCACCGGGACTTCCCGGCCGCGGACCCGGCCTACGTCGTCGACGAGACCGTGACCTGCGTCGTGCAGATCAAGGGCAAGGTCAAGGCCCGGCTGGAGGTGCCGCCCGCCATCTCCGAGGAGGAGCTGGAGAAGGTCGCGCTGGCCGACGAGAAGGTGATCGCGGCGCTGGGCGGCGCGGGCATCCGCAAGGTGATCGTGCGGGCGCCGAAGCTGGTCAACATCGTTCCCGCGTAGACCGCGCCGATGCCGCGCGCAGGCAGCCCGCGTCGATACGGCGCGTAGAAGACGGGGTGCCCGCGCCGGCTCGGGGTAGTCCCCTACGGGCAGGTTCGGGGTCCGGACGGAACTCCGGGCCTGCCCGCTGCGTTTACCGTGGAGAGGCGCAGCGGGCCGTACCGCACCCGACCGGAGGAGGAGCGCCATGGACGTAGTGCTCACCGTGTTCGCCCTGCTCTTCCTGATCTTCGTCGCCCTGGGCGCCTTCGCCGCGGTCAAGGCCGTCCGCGCCACCAAGCGCGGCGTGGACCGGACCCTCGCGCAGGCCCGCCGCACGGTCGAGGACCACACCCTGCGCGCCAAGTCCGTCGCCCAGCCCGGGCCGGCCGGCGAGATCGCCCGGCTGCGGCTCACCCTGCGCACCTCGATGCGCGCCACACAGGACGCGCTGCGCGCGGGCGTGGCCGAGGACGAGTCGCTGAAGGAGTCCCTCGGCCTCTTCGAACGGCTCAGCGCGCACGGGCACGAGCTGGACGCCGATCTCAAGCGCCTGGAGACCGAGCCGGACCGGGCCGCGCTCGCCGCGCGCCTGCCCGAACTCCGCGCGCGCACCGAGCGCATCACCCATTCCGCGGACTCCCTGCGCTGGGCCGTCCGCGACCGGGCCCAACGCTTCTCCGACGACGACCTGGACACTCTCAGCGCCCAGATCCACATCGAGGCGGACGCCCTGCGCCACTGGACGGGAACCGAGCCCGGCCCGGCGTCCGCCCGCTGGACCGACGCGCCCGCCGACGGTCCGGCCAAGGGACGGACCCGTGCCGGGCAGGCCGGAGCCCAGGCCGCGGCGGGGCCCGGTCCCGACGCGATCACCGGGCCCTCGTGGCGCCCCACCGTCCCGTGGCAGAAGAAACCCCGCCCCGAGAGCACCACATGAGCGGGCCGCATCCCGGGCACCCGGCAGGGGCCGGGCTGCCGAGCGAGCGCTACGCCAGGTAACCTCCAGCTCATGTCCCGCCATGTCGCGATCGTCACCGATTCCACGGCCTATCTGCCGCCCCGGGCGATGGAGCGTCACGGCATCACCGCGGTCCCGCTGACCGTGGTCCTCGGCGACCAGGCGCTCGAAGAGGGGACCGAGATCTCCACCCGTTCCCTCGCCCAGGCGCTGCAGAAACGGCGCTCCGTCACCACCTCCCGCCCCAGTCCCCAGGTGTTCGCGGAGACCTACCGCGAAGTCGCCGAGACCGGCGTGAGCGGCATCGTCTCCCTGCACCTCTCCGCCGAGCTGTCCGGTACCTACGACGCGGCGGTCCTCGCGGCGCGCGAGGCACCGGTGCCCGTGCGGGTGGTGGACACCGGCATGGTCGCCATGGCGCTCGGTTTCTGCGCGCTCACCGCGGCGGAGACCGCGGAGGCGGGCGGCACGATGGACGAGGCCGTCACGGCCGCCGAGAAGCGGGCCGCCGACACCTCCGCCGTCTTCTACGTCGACACCCTCGACTATCTGCGCCGCGGCGGCCGCATCGGCGCCGCGCAGAAGCTCCTGGGTTCCGCGCTCGCCGTCAAGCCCCTGCTCCAGCTGGGCGACGGCCGTATCGAGCCGCTGGAGAAGGTGCGCACGGCGTCCAGGGCGATCGCGCGCCTGGAAGAGCTCACCGCGGAACGGGCGGGCAACGCGGAGGTCGACATCGCCGTCCACCATCTCGCCGCCGCCGACCGCGCCGCCGCACTCGCCGACCGGCTCCGGGCCCGCATCCCGGGCCTGGCCGACCTGCACGTCAGCGAGGTGGGGGCGGTGATCGGGGCGCATACCGGGCCGGGACTGCTCGGGGCGGTCGTTTCGCCCCGCTGAGGCCGGGAACGGGCCCGTCGGCCTGTCGGTTTCACTCGTGTGGGTGGCGGAGTTATCCACAACCGGGCGGTAACGCACGGGAATTCACCAAGATCACCGCGATGCGGGGAAGTGCTCCATCCTCGTCGCATGGCACTTCGATCTCGTTCCCGCATCGCGACCCCGACCAGCGGCCCGGGCCGTGGTCCGGCTTCCGACGGCCGCGTCCGGCACCGCCGGGCCACCGGGCACCGTCGCCTCACCGAGCACCGCCGTCCCGCCGAGAACCGCCGGGCCCGTCGCCGCCCCTCCGCACCGGGGGAGGAGCTGCGCCGCCGGGCGGAACTCCTCTTCGGCGAACGCGCGGTGCAGTGGCGGGAGTCCGGGAACGCGCCGCCGGACCCGGACGGATCCGCGAGCACGTGGGCCGCGCCGGGGCGGGGGGCGCGGAGGGCGGGGGCGGCGCCGGCGACGGCGAGGACGGTCACCACGGCCGTGCCGGAGCAGGGCACGGTCGCGGGGCGCTCACCGGCCGACCCGGTCTCGCCGTCTTCGCCGTCGGACGCTTCGCCGGGGGACGAAAGGGCCGCTGTCGCGCAGCCGAGGGCCGGTGTCGCGCAGTCGGCGGAACCGGAGGTGCCGGAAGGGGCGCGGGCGCCGGCGGCCACGGGCTGGCGGGAACGTGCCGGGCTGGCGCTGCGGGAGCGGATGCCGGTGTGGCTCCAGGTGCGCTACGGCGTGGAGCGGCGAGCCGTCGTGGCGCTGGCCGTGGTGCTCGTCGTCGCGGCCGGTTTCGCGGTGCAGCACTTCTGGTCGGGCCGGACCCGGTCCGTGAGTGCCCCGCAAGTGGTCCGCTCCCAGGCGTCGTTCGCCGAGAAGGACGAGCAGACGGCGACCGGAGCGGCTGCGGTCCCATCGGCGAGTCCCCGCGCGGAGATCGTCGTGGACGTCAGCGGCAAGGTGCGCGAGCCCGGGATCCTGCGGCTGCCGGCCGGTGCCCGGGTGGCCGACGCGCTGCGAGCCGCGGGCGGGGTCCGGCCGGGCGTGAGCACGGAGGGGCTCAACCGCGCCCGGTTCCTGGTCGACGGCGAGCAGGTCGTGGTCGGCGCCCCCGGCGGCGCCGTCGCCCCGGCCGGACCGGCGGCCGGACGGCTCTCCGGTGCCACCGGCACGGGCCCGGCCGCGCCGGTGTCCCTCAGCACCGCCACCGCGGAACAGCTCGACACCCTCCCCGGGGTCGGTCCGGTACTGGCCCAGCACATCATCGACTACCGCACCCGACACGGCGGGTTCCGCTCGGTGGACGAACTGCGCGAGGTCAACGGCATCGGGGACAGCCGGTTCACCGACCTGCGCGACCTGGTACGGCCGTGAACCGCGCGCTCACCGCGGCCGGCCCGCACCCCGGGGCCGAGCGGAGCACGGCCGCGCAGGCCGGCCGGAACGGCCCCCCGGACCTACGCCTGGTGCCGCCCGCGCTCGCGGCCTGGGGCACGGCGGCCCTGACCCTGGACGCACCGGCGGCCTGGACCGCCGCGACCGCCGTCGTCTGTCTGCTCGGCGGTGTCCTGCTGCTGTCGGTGCGGCGAGCGGAACGGACCGGGCGGGCCGAAGGAAGCAGCGGGATCAGAGGGATCGGGCAGGCCGGGCCGACCGGTCGGGCGCGGGGCCGGTCTCGCTGGGCGCGGGCCACCGTCGCCGGGGTGCTGCTGTGTTCCGCCGCGGCGGCCCTCTCCGCCGGACTGCACGGAGCCGATGTCCGGCGGGGACCGGTGCCCGAGCTGGCCCGGCGGTTCGCGACCGTCACCGCCGAGGTCGAGATGACCGGTGACCCCTGGCTGAGCAGGCCCCGGGTGCGCGGCGACCGCGCGGCACCGGTGGCGGTGCTGGCGCGGGCGGAAGTGCGGAGCGTGGAGGCGTCGGACGGACAGCGGGCGCGGACCCGGACGCCCGTGTTGCTGATCGTCGACGCGGACGTCCCGGCACCGGAGGAAGCACCGGAGGAAGCGGACGTCCCGGCTCCGGAAGGGAGGGGCGGCAGAAGCCGGCGCCCCGGGCCGCCGGCCGGAGCCGAAGGGCACGGGCCGGACGGGCGAGCCGCCTGGCTGGGGCTGCTGCCCTCCACGCGGCTGCGGATCGTCGGGCGGCTGGCACCCGCGCTCACGGGCGGCGACCGGACGGCGGCCGTGCTCCGGGTGCGCGGCCGGCCGGCGCCCCGGCTCGTGGCGGGGCCGAGCGGACCGCAACGACTCGCCGGGCACCTCCGGGCCGGCTTGCGGGAGGCGACCGCGGACCTCTCGGGGGACGCGCGGGCGCTGCTTCCCGGCCTCGTCGTGGGGGACACCTCACGGATCACACCCGAACTGGACCACGCCTTCCAGGAGACGGACCTGGCGCACGTCCTCGCCGTCTCCGGCAGCAACCTCACCGTCCTGCTCGCGCTGCTCATCGGACCGCCGGGCCTGGCCCAACGCGCCGAACGCCGTGGCCTGGCCCCACGCCTGGGGCTCTCGCTGCGCGTGACGGCCCTGCTCGCGGGGGCGCTGACACTGGGCTTCGTGGTCGTCTGCCGACCCGACCCCAGCGTTCTGCGGGCCGCGGCCTGCGGCGGGATCGCGCTGCTCGCCCTGGCCACCGGGCGCCGCAGATCCCTGATCCCGGCGCTGGCCACGGCCGTGCTCCTGCTGGTGCTGTACGACCCGTGGCTGGCCCGCAGTTACGGCTTCCTGCTGTCGGTGCTGGCCACGGGCGCGCTGCTGGTGCTGGCGCCGGGCTGGAGCGAGGGGCTGCGGCGCCGCCGGGTGCCTCCGCGGCTCGCCGAGGCGCTGGCGGCGGCGGCCGCGGCGCAGGCCGTGTGCGCGCCGGTCGTGGCGGTGCTGTCGGCCCGGGTGAGTCTCGTGGCGGTCCCGTGCAACCTGCTGGCCGAGGTGGCGGTGGCACCGGCCACGGTGCTGGGGTTCGCGGCGCTCGCGGCGGCGCCCGTGATGATGCCGGTGGCCAAGGCGCTGGCCTGGTGCGCGAGTTGGCCGGCCGGGTGGATCGCCGGGATCGCCCGGGCGGGGGCGGCGCTGCCCGGCGCGGGCGTGGACTGGCCGGGGAACTGGCCGGGGGCCCTGGCGCTCGCGGCGGTCACCGTGGCCGTCGTCCTGGCCGGCCGGCGGCTGCTGCGGCGCCCCGTGTGGTGCGGGCTGCTCGGTGTGCTGCTCGTGCTGGTCGTGACCCGGCCGGCGCCGCTGACCCGGGTGATCACGGGCTGGCCGCCGCCGGGCTGGCGGTTCGCGATGTGCGATGTCGGACAGGGCGACGCGACGGTGCTGGCGGCGGGCGAGGGGGCCGGAGTGGTCGTGGACGCCGGACCCGATCCGGCGCTGGTCGACCACTGCCTGCGGCGGCTGGGCATCACCCGCGTCCCCCTCCTGATCCTGACCCACTTCCACGCCGACCACGTGGCGGGTCTGCCCGGCGTCCTGCGGGACCGCTCGGTGGCCGCGATCCAGACCACCGGCCTCGCGGAGCCGGCGGACCAGGCCGAGTCCGTGCGCAGGGAGGCGGCCCGACGGCACATCCCGGTGCTGACGGCCGCCGCGGGAGAGGAACGGCGCGTCGGACCGCTCACCTGGCGGGTCCTGTGGCCCCCGCCCCAGGACGCCCCGATGCCCTGGGGAACGCGCACGCCCACCTCCACGCCCGGTCCGGCCTTCTCGCCGGAAGGGCCGAACGACGCCAGCGTCGCGCTGCTCGTGCGCACGGGCGGACTGCGGCTGCTGCTGCTCGGCGACCTCGAACCCCCGGCCCAGCAGGCCCTGCTGCGATCCCCGGCGGTGGCCGATCTGGCCGGGGTGGACGCCCTGAAGGTGGCCCACCACGGCTCGGCCTACCAGGACCCCGGATTGTTGCGCCTCACCGCACCCCGGGTGGCGCTCGTCTCCACAGGCGCCGACAACCCCTACGGCCACCCGGCACCGGCGACCGTGGCCGCGCTGCGGACCGGCGGAGCGACGGTCGTGCGCACCGACCGGGACGGGGCGCTCGCGCTCACCGGGAGGGGAGGGAGGGACGGGGAGATGCGGGTGACGAGCGAGCGCTGAGGAGCCGCCACGCGGGGTGAGCTGTGTGCGGGCTGTGTGAAACCCCGACCTGAACGACTAATTCCCCCCAGTCCCGGCGCATGCAGCTGATTCCTGTGATGTGGGCTCGTGTTGCCTCGAAAGCCGCATCAGTGATCGAATGAACCTTCGGCAATGGATCATGTCGGGGGGTACAGGGGTGTCGTGGATGTTCGGCCGTTGGTGGGGTAACCGCAGGAACCGCGTGCAACGGACGAATCCCCTGGCGGGGGTGCGGACACCGCCGCATGCCGGAGTGCTCAGCTGCCGGGTGGTCGACCCGGTCAACGAGCCGGTGCCGGGCGCGGAGCTGACGGTCAGCGACTCCGTGGGCCGCCGGGTGGTGACCGGGGGCACGGACCCCTATGGCCTGTTCCTGACCATGGTGCCGGCGGGGGAGTACCGGCTCGCGGTGGCGGCCGAGGGCTACGCGCCGTACCGGGCCACCGCGCTGGTCGCGGAGAACTCCCTGGCCTCCCTGGGCGACGTGACGCTTCAGGTGGCCCAGCCGCCGGAGCCGCCGGCGCCGGGCGACTGGAACATCGAGCCCGCGCACTCCTCCATCGGTTTCACCGCACGGCACATCGGACTGGCCCGCATCCACGGGCGGTTCGACTCCTTCGCCGGGGTGGTGCGGATCGCCGAGCGGATGGAGCAGTCCATGATGCACGTCGTGATCGACGCGTCCTCCATCGACACCGGGGTCCGGATGCGCGACGACCACCTGCGGTCGGGGGACTTCCTGGACGTGCAGCGGTTCCCGACGCTGGAGTTCTCCAGCGACCGGTTCGTGCACAAGGGCGGCACCCGCTGGGCGGTCACCGGCGCGCTGTCGCTGCACGGCGTGACCCGGACGGTCACGCTCGACACCGAGTACCTCGGGCTCGGCAACGGCATGGAAGGCGAGACCCGGGCGGCCTGCCGGGCCACCACCGAGCTGCACCGGGACGACTTCACGGTCAGCTGGCAGTCGATGCTGGCCCGGGGCATCGCGGCGATCGGACCGAGCATCCGCGTCGACCTCGACGTCCAGATCGTCCCGAAGAGCTGACCCGCGCGGGATCAACCCCCTGAAACCGGCCGGGTGGACCGGAAGGCGATGCCCTCGGCGCCCGGGCCGCCAACGGGAGCGCGGACGGGTCCGAGCGGCCGGGGCGCGCCCCGGCCGAGGGGCTGCCGCGCCCGCCACGGCAAGGGCCGAGCCGGTCCTCGGCCTTGCTCCTGGCCCCCGGGTACCGGCCGGCCCCGGCCCGCGGCCCCGGCCCGCGTGCACCGGCTGACCGCACCCGACGTATGCCCGCTGACCTCGGCTTCGCCGTGCCACCCGCCCCCGTCCCGGCGGGTCCGAGGAACGGCCGGCCCAGGCCCGGGGCCCCCGTCGGGTGCCGGAGAATGGGTCCGTGAGCGATGTGAGACACGTGCTGGTACTGCCCGACCGTGACGCCGCCGAGGAGGCGGCCGAGGCGCTCGGGGAGCGGTTCGGGATCGACGAGGAGCCGCGGCTCGTGCGGGACGCGCTGGCCGGCGAGGACGACGCCGAGGACGCCCAGTGGCTGGTGGTCCTGAGGGACGCGCACGACCGGCTCGACCCCGCGGAGCTGGACGCGTTCGCGGGGGAGTGGGACGGCTGGCGCGAGGAGCCGTGACCCGGACCCGCCCTCAGGGTCGGCTCCGGGACCGGTCGGGGTGGCGGGGCCGGTTGGCTGTCGGTGCCGCGTGGGATGCTGTAAGCGATGGCCAGGAAGACTGCGAATGACGACCCTCTCGCCCCGGTGACCCTTGCCGTGGGCCAGGAGGACCTCCTGCTCGACCGTGCCGTGCGGGAGGTGGTGGCCGCCGCCAGGGCCGCCGACGCCGACACGGACGTACGCGACCTGACCCCGGACCAGCTGCAGCCCGGCACGCTCGCCGAGCTGACCAGCCCGTCGCTCTTCGCGGAGCGCAAGGTCGTGGTCGTACGCAACGCGCAGGACCTGTCCGCCGACACGGTCAAGGACGTGAAGGCGTATCTCGGTTCGCCCGCCGAGGAGATCACGCTCGTGCTGCTGCACGCCGGCGGAGCCAAGGGCAAGGGGCTGCTGGACGCGGCGCGCAAGGCGGGCGCGCGGGAGGTGGCCTGCCCGAAGATGACCAAGCCGGCGGACCGGCTGGCCTTCGTGCGGGGGGAGTTCCGCTCCCTCGGCCGGTCGGCCACACCCGAGGCGTGCCAGGCGCTCTGCGACGCCATCGGGAGCGATCTGCGGGAGCTGGCCTCGGCCGTCTCGCAGTTGGTCGCCGACGTGGAAGGGACGATCGACGAGGCCATCGTCGGGCGGTACTACACCGGGCGCGCCGAGGCCTCCAGCTTCACGGTCGCCGACCGGGCCGTGGAGGGGCGTACGGCGGAGGCGCTGGAAGCTCTCAGATGGTCGCTGGCGACGGGCGTGGCGCCGGTGATGATCACGAGCGCGCTGGCGCAGGGCGTGCGGGCGATCGGCAAGCTGTCCTCGGCCCGGGGCGGCCGGCCGGCCGACCTGGCGCGTGAGCTGGGCATGCCGCCGTGGAAGATCGACCGGGTGCGCCAGCAGATGCGGGGCTGGACGCCGGACGGGGTCGCGGTGGCGCTCAGGGCGGTCGCGGAGGCCGACGCGGGGGTGAAGGGCGGCGGCGACGACCCCGAGTACGCCCTGGAGAAGGCGGTCGTGACCATCGCCCGGGCCGCCCGCTCCCGGGGCCGGGCCTGACGCACGACGTCCGCCCACCGGAGAGCCACCCGAGAAGAGCCACACGAGGGGGATGCCCGGCTCCGCTCACCGAAGAGCCGGGTAGCGGATACAGGTCCCTTCCCTGCCTGCCCTGCCCGGCCATGGCCGCTGGCACGCCGGGCACCAGTGACCGCTTCCCCCGGGGCGCCGTCCCCGCGCACGCATGCCAAAAACCCCGGCACCCGCCTTGGGGAAGGCGGAGCACCGGGGTCCTCGGATCACACTCTTGGATCCACGCCCGCGTGGCGAACGCAGGCCGCGCGTGGATCCGGGGGTGCCAGTCGGGAGCGGATGAGAGAGGGCCCGCCCTGGGTCCTTCCGGCGATCAGATCAGAAAGGAGGTTCAGCCCTTGAGGGTCGCGACCTTGGAAGCAAGCGCCGACTTCTTGTTGGCGGCCTGGTTCTTGTGGATGACGCCCTTGGAGACGGCCTTGTCGAGGGCACGCGCGGCAGCGCGCTGCAGCTCGGTGGCCTTCTCGGTGTCACCCGCGGCAGCGGCCTCACGGGCCTTGCGGATCGCGGTCTTCAGAGAGGACTTGACGGCCTTGTTGCGCAGCCGCGCCTTCTCGTTGGTCTTGTTCCGCTTGATCTGGGACTTGATGTTCGCCACGAAGGAGCCTTTTCAGGTTCAGGCACGGGGCCGCGAGGGTCCCGTGCCGGTGATCCAAACTTTTCGGTCGTGCCTCGCGCTGAGAGGGCATGAGGCACAGCCATCTACAGTACCAGTGGCCCTCCGGACGGCCCAAAACGGCCCCCGGTCCCTGCCCGTGGGACCATGGAGACTACGTAACGATCCGACCCGAGGCATAAGGCGCCTCAAGAGACAGGACCCTGCGTGCCCGCGACCCCTAACCATGTGCCCGAGCCGAGCCGTACCGCCCCGGCTCTGATCCGCAACTTCTGCATCATCGCGCACATCGACCACGGCAAGTCCACGCTCGCCGACCGGATGCTCCAGCTGACCGGTGTGGTCGAGCAGCGGCAGATGCGTGCTCAGTACCTCGACCGGATGGACATCGAGCGCGAGCGCGGCATCACGATCAAGTCCCAGGCGGTGCGTCTGCCCTGGGCCCCGACCGAGGGCCCCGACCAGGGCACGACCCACATCCTCAACATGATCGACACCCCGGGGCACGTCGACTTCACCTACGAGGTCTCGCGGTCGCTGGCCGCCTGCGAGGGGACCATCCTCCTGGTCGACGCCGCCCAGGGCATCGAGGCGCAGACCCTCGCCAACCTCTACCTGGCGATGGAGAACGACCTCACGATCATCCCGGTGCTCAACAAGATCGACCTTCCGGCGGCGCAGCCGGAGAAGTTCGCCGAGGAGCTGGCGAACCTGGTCGGCTGCGAACCGGACGACGTCCTCAAGGTCTCGGCGAAGACCGGGCTCGGCGTGGACGTGCTGCTGAACAAGGTCGTCAAGGAGGTCCCGGCGCCGGTCGGTGTCGCCGACGCGCCCGCCCGCGCGATGATCTTCGACTCGGTCTACGACTCCTACCGCGGTGTCGTGACGTACGTCCGTGTCATCGACGGCCAGCTCAACAAGCGCGAGCGCATCAAGATGATGTCGACCGGCGCCACCCACGAGCTGCTGGAGATCGGCGTCAGCTCGCCGGAGATGCTGCCGGCCGACGGCCTCGGCGTCGGTGAGGTGGGGTACCTCATCACCGGTGTGAAGGACGTCCGGCAGTCCAAGGTCGGTGACACCGTCACCCGCCAGAACAAGGGCGCCACCGAGGCGCTCGGCGGTTACAAGGACCCGAAGCCGATGGTCTTCTCCGGTCTGTACCCGCTGGACGGCTCCGACTACCCGGAACTGCGCGAGGCCCTGGACAAGCTCCAGCTCAACGACGCCGCGCTGGTCTACGAACCGGAGACCTCCGCCGCGCTCGGCTTCGGTTTCCGCGTCGGCTTCCTCGGCCTGCTGCACCTGGACGTGATCCGGGAGCGGCTGGAGCGCGAGTTCGGCCTCGACCTGATCGCCACCGCCCCCAACGTGGTCTACCGCGTGATCCTGGAGGACGGCAGCGAGGTCACCGTCACCAACCCGAGCGAGTTCCCCGAGGGCAAGATCGACGAGGTGTTCGAGCCGGTCGTGCGGGCGACGATCCTCGCGCCCACCGAGTTCATCGGCGCGATCATGGAGCTGTGCCAGACCCGGCGCGGCACGCTGCTGGGCATGGACTACCTCTCCGAGGACCGCGTCGAGATCCGCTACACGCTGCCGCTCGCGGAGATCGTCTTCGACTTCTTCGACCAGCTGAAGTCGAAGACGCGCGGCTATGCCTCGCTGGACTACGAACCCACGGGCGAGCAGAGCAGCTCCCTGGTCAAGGTCGACATCCTGCTGCACGGCGACAAGGTGGACGCCTTCTCGGCGATCACCCACAAGGACCAGGCGTACGCGTACGGCGTGCGGCTCGTCGCCAAGCTCAAGGAGCTGATCCCGCGGCAGAACTTCGAGGTGCCGGTGCAGGCCGCCATCGGCTCCCGGGTCATCGCCCGCGAGACCATCCGCGCCATCCGCAAGGACGTCCTCGCCAAGTGCTACGGCGGTGACATCTCCCGTAAGCGGAAGCTGCTGGAGAAGCAGAAGGAAGGCAAGAAGCGGATGAAGATGGTGGGTTCCGTGGAGGTTCCGCAGGAAGCCTTCATCGCCGTCCTGTCCAGCGATGACGGCGTGGGGTCGGCCAAGGGC
Organism: Streptomyces sp. NPDC029296; assembly: GCF_055569255.1. Lineage (NCBI taxonomy): Bacteria > Bacillati > Actinomycetota > Actinomycetes > Kitasatosporales > Streptomycetaceae > Streptomyces > Streptomyces sp. NPDC029296. The sequence goes on along the minus strand of NZ_JBVHXT010000040.1, from coordinate 79,342 downwards.
AAGAAGTGACCGGCGGTTACGGCCGGTGACGTCCGCAAAGCGGGCATGTGGGGGCCCGTCGTGCGAAAGCGCGACGGGCCCCCGCGTGCGAGGGGCGCGGCCCCGTGCCGAAAAGTGCCGGGCCGATGCCCCTTACGCGGCGGGCGGTCGCGCCTTACCCTGATCCCTGCTCGCTAGTTACTGGTGAGTTAAACAACGTCCGCACCCCCACCGTGAGTCAAGCCAGCCGCACCTAGTCAGCCGCACCGTCGCGGGCCCCGGAGGATGTCGTGAGCGACACACAGACCCTGATCGAGAACCGTCCGCCGTCCGTGGCGGCCCTCTTCCTGGAGCGCGTGGCGGCCACACCGGACGCCGAGGCCTACCGCCACCCCGTCCCGCCGGCCGCGGGCGAGGGCCCCGACGACTGGGCGTCGCTGAGCTGGGCGCAGGCGGCCGAGCGGGTGTACGCGATCGCGGCCGGGCTCATCGAGCTGGGCATCGAGCCCGAGCAGCGGGTGGCGCTCGCCTCCTCCACCCGGGTGGAGTGGATCCTCGCCGACCTCGGCATCATGTGCGCCGGCGGCGCCACCACGACCGTCTATCCGCAGACCAACGCCGACGAGTCCGCGTTCATCCTCTCCGACTCCGAGAGCCGCGTACTGGTCGCCGAGGACGCGGCGCAGCTCGCCAAGGCCGTGGAGAAGCGCCCAGAGCTGCCCGCGCTGACCAAGGTCGTGGTGATCGACCCGGCCGGCGTGCAGACCGGCGACTGGGTGATCAGCCTCGCCGAGCTGGAGGAGCGCGGTGCCGCGTACCTGGAGCAGCACCCGCAGCTGATCAAGGAGCGGGTCGGCGCGATCACCAGGGACCAGCTCGCCACCCTCATCTACACCTCGGGCACCACCGGCCGCCCCAAGGGCGTGCGCCTGCCGCACGACAACTGGGCGTACATGGCCAAGGCGATCGCGGCGACCGGCCTGGTCACCATCGACGACGTGCAGTACCTGTGGCTGCCGCTCGCGCACGTCTTCGGCAAGGTGCTCACCTCCGGCCAGATCGAGGTCGGGCACGTCACCGCCGTCGACGGCCGCGTCGACAAGATCATCGAGAACCTGCCGGTGGTGCGGCCGACGTACATGGCGGCCGTGCCCCGCATCTTCGAGAAGGTCTACAACGGCGTGGCGGCCAAGGCCCGGGAGGGCGGCGCCGCCAAGTACAAGATCTTCCAGTGGGCCGCCGAGGTCGCCCGCGAGTACGCCAAGGCCACCCAGGACAACTTCCGCCGCACCGGCGTCGCCTCGGCCCCCTTCGGGCTCGCCGCCAAGCACAAGGTCGCCGACACCCTCGTCTACGCCAAGCTCCGCGAGGCCTTCGGGGGCCGGCTGCGCGCCTGTGTCTCCGGCGCCTCCGCGCTCGCGCCCGAGATCGGCTACTTCTTCGCCGGCGCCGGCATCCACATCCTGGAGGGCTACGGCCTCACCGAGACCTCCGCCGCCTCCTTCGTCAATCCCGGCGAGGCCTACCGCACCGGCACCGTCGGCAAGCCGCTGCCCGGCACCGAGGTCCGCGTCGCCGACGACGGCGAGATCCTGCTGCGCGGCCCCGGCATCATGCAGGGCTACCACCAGCAGCCCGAGAAGACCGCCGAGGTGCTGGAGTCCGACGGCTGGTTCCACACCGGCGACATCGGCGAGCTGTCGCCCGACGGCTACCTGCGCATCACCGACCGCAAGAAGGACCTCATCAAGACGTCCGGCGGCAAGTACGTCGCGCCGGCCGAGGTCGAGGGCCAGTTCAAGGCGGTGTGCCCGTACGTGTCCAACATCCTCGTGCACGGCGCCGACCGGAACTACTGCACCGCCCTCATCGCCCTGGACGAGCCCGCGATCCTGGAGTGGGCGAAGGACAACGGCCTGGAGGGCAGGTCGTACGCGGAGATCGTCGCCGCGCCGCAGACGGTGGAGATGGTCGACGGGTACGTGCGGCAGCTCAACGCCGGGCTCCAGCGCTGGCAGACCATCAAGAAGTTCCGGCTGCTGCCGCGCGACCTCGATGTGGAGCACGGCGAGATCACGCCGAGCCTGAAGCTGAAGCGGCCGGTGGTGGAGCGGACGTACAAGAACCTGATCGACGAGATGTACGCCGGCGCGCGGGAGGCGTAACCGGCGCCCGGTTCGTACGGCCGTCCGCGCAGGCGGTATTCGGACAGTGCCCCGCACGCCCCTTTTCCGCTCACCGGTGCTCGAAAGGTTTTGTCTTCCGGTCAGTTCCGTGACTTAGCGCATCCGGGCGGGGCCGGTCTGTCACCCTGACCGCATGGACATGGCGGCCATACCCACACAGCGGGACGGCGAGTCCCGGCCAGGTGCCGCTCGGGGGCGGGCCACACTGGCCGGCAGTCCCCTTGCCCCCGGGTCGGCCCGCGCGCTGGTGCGGGCCGCGCTCGCCGAGGTGCCCGGGGTCCCGGCGCGGCTCGCCGACGACGCCATGGCCGTCGTCAGCGAGCTGGTCACCAACGCCGTCGTGCACGCCGGCACCGACGTGCACGTCGAGTGGCGGCTGGAGGAGACCGGCGCGTTCGTGATCGAGGTGCGCGACCAGCACCCCTCCCGCGCCCCCCGGGACGCCCTGAGCGGCGAGGCGTCGTACGACACCCCCGAGTACGGGCGCGGTCTGCGCCTCGTCGCCACGCTCGCCGAGTCCTGGGGTGTCACCTACCGCACCGGCGCCAAGACCGTCTGGGCCCGGCTGCCCCCGGGCGGCAGCGACGCCCTGGACGGACCCGCCGCCGGCCCCGCCATGGAGGTCGCCGAGGACCTCGCCCCGCAGCCGCACCGGGCCGACGGCGACCGGGACTGGCTCGGCCGGGGCGCCCTGTCCTTCCTCGCCGAGGCCTCCGACCTGCTCGCCGGACAGCTCGACGAGAACCTGGTCGCCGCGCTCACCGGACAGCTCATCGTGCCCCGGCTCGCCGACTGGTGCGCCGTCTGGCTGGAGGACGAGGCGACCGTCCGCGGCGGCGCCTGCGACGGCCCCGCCCGGGTCTGGCACGTCAGCGAGGCCCGCATCGAGGAACTGCGCGCCGCCCTGGAGAAGGAACCGCCGCGCCCGCCGGACGCGGCGCGCTGCGGCCCCGAGCCCTACGCCTGGCCCGGCCACGCGCTCGGCCCGCACGGCGGCGACGGCACCGCGCTGGCCTACCGGCTGATCGCGGGCGGCCGGCCGCTCGGCACGCTGGTCCTCGGCCGCTGCGGGCCGGCCGGCTTCCCCGACGAGATCACCGGCCTGGTGGAGGACCTGAGCCGGCGGGTCGCCCTGGCCATCGGCGCGGCCCGCCAGTACGCCCGCCAGGCCACCATCAGCGCCGTCCTCCAGCGCGGTCTGCTGCCCGGCGCGGTCGCCGAGATCCCCGGCGTGCGCAGCGCGCTCGTCTACGAACCCTGCGACCAGGGCGGCCCCAGCGGCGACTTCTACGACCTGTTCCCGGCGGGCGACGGACGCTGGTGCTTCGCCGTCGGCGACGTCCAGGGCAAGGGCCCCGAGGCGGCCGTGGTCATCGGCCTCGCCCGGCCCTGGCTGCGGCTGCTCGCCCGCGAGGGATACGGCGTCGCCGACGTCCTGGACCGCCTCAACCAGCTGCTGCTGGACGACGCCACCGAGGCCGCCGACGCCGCGGCCCGCGCCCTGGTCGCCGCCGGCGGCCGGCCACCGGGCCTGGGCGACGGCCCGCAGACCCGCTTCCTCTCCCTGCTCTACGGCGAGCTGACCCCGCACGCCGACGGGGTCCGCTGCACCCTTGCCTCCGCCGGCCACCCACTGCCGCTCGTCCTCGCCCCCGACGGCACCGTGCGCACCGCCGCCGGCCCGCAGACGCTGCTCGGCGTGGTCGAGGACGAGACGTACACCAGCGAGACCGTGGAGCTGCGCCCCGGTGACAGCCTGCTGTGCGTCACCGACGGGGTGACCGAGCGGCGCCGCGGCACCCGCCAGTTCGACGACGGCGACGGCCTCGCCCGCGCCCTGTCCGGCTGCGCCGGCCTCGGCGCCGAGCGGATCGCGGAGCGCATCCGCCGCCTGGTCCACGACTTCGGCGCCGACCTGCCCACGGACGACCTGGCCCTGCTGGTGCTCCAGGCCGAGTGACGCCCCCGGTTTCCGGGGCGGCGGGGCGATGTCCGTGGTGCTGGACAATGGGAGACATGCCTTCCGCACTCCCCGACGGCGAGCCCGTCCCCGCCGACGGCGCGCTGCCCGCGTCCGCGCTCGCCGGGGCCGCCGCCCGCCCGCTCGGTTTCTATCTGCACGTCCCGTACTGCGCGACCCGCTGCGGCTACTGCGACTTCAACACCTACACCGCGACCGAGCTGCGCGGCACCGGCGGAGTGCTCGCCTCCCGGGACAACTACGCGGACACCCTCGTCGAGGAGGTCCGGCTGGCGCGCAAGGTGCTGGGCGACGATCCCCGCCGGGTCCGTACGGTCTTCGTCGGCGGCGGTACGCCGACGCTGCTGGCCGCCGAGGACCTCGTACGGATGCTGGGGGCGATCCGCGAGGAGTTCGGTCTCGCGCCGGACGCGGAGATCACCACGGAGGCGAACCCGGAGTCCGTCGACCCCGCCTACCTCGCCACCCTGCGCGAGGGCGGCTTCAACCGGATCTCCTTCGGCATGCAGAGTGCCCGGCAGCACGTGCTGAGGGTCCTGGACCGCACGCACACCCCCGGCCGGCCCGAGGAGTGCGTGGCCCAGGCGCGGGCGGCCGGCTTCGACCACGTGAACCTTGACCTGATCTACGGCACGCCGGGGGAGAGCGACGACGACTGGCGGGCCTCCCTGGAAGCGGCCCTGGGCGCCGGGCCGGACCATGTCAGCGCCTACGCGCTCATCGTGGAGGAGGGCACCCGGCTGGCCGGCCGGATCCGCCGCGGCGAGGTCCCGATGACCGACGACGACGTGCACGCCGACCGGTACCTGATCGCGGAGGAGACGCTGGGCCGGGCGGGCTTCGAGTGGTACGAGGTCTCCAACTGGGCCACCTCCGAGGCGGGCCGCTGCCTGCACAACGAGCTGTACTGGCGCGGCGCCGACTGGTGGGGCGCCGGACCGGGGGCGCACTCGCACGTGGGCGGCGTGCGCTGGTGGAACGTGAAGCACCCCGGCGCGTACGCGGCGGCGCTCGCCGGGGGACGCTCTCCGGGCGCCGGCCGCGAGATCCTCTCGGCCGAGGACCGCCGGGTGGAACGGATCCTCCTGGAACTGCGACTGCGCGAGGGCGTTCCCCTGTCCCTGCTGAGGGCGGAGGGCCTCGCGGCCTCCCGCCGCGCCCTGACGGACGGACTCCTCCAGCGGGAACCGTACGAGGAGGGACGCGCCGTGCTCACCCTGCGCGGCCGCCTCCTGGCGGACGCGGTGGTGCGGGACCTGGTGGACTGACCACTCGGGTGGGTGAAACGGGTGCCCGCCTGCCTGATCGGTGGGTTCGCGACCCTTCCCGGCGTCAGGCCCCACCGCTGCCCGTGACGAAGTCGATCAGTTCCTCCACGCGTCCCAGCAGCTCCGGCTCCAGGTCCTTGTAGGACCCCACCCGCTTCAGGATCGCCTGCCACACCGCGCCGGTGTTCTCCGACGGCCAGCCGAGGGCGCGGCAGACGCCCGTCTTCCAGTCCTGGCCCCTCGGTACCGCCGGCCACGCCTCGATGCCGAGCGAGGCCGGCTTCACCGCCTGCCAGATGTCGATGTACGGGTGGCCGACGACCAGGGCGTGCTCGCTGGTGACCGACCGCGCGATCCGCCATTCCTTCGTGCCCGGCACCAGGTGGTCCACGAGGACACCGAGGCGGGCGTCGGGGCCCGGGGCGAAGGAGTCCACGATGGCCGGGAGGTCGTCCACGCCCTCCAGGTACTCCACGACCACGCCCTCCACGCGCAGGTCGTCGCCCCACACCTTCTCGACCAGTTCGGCGTCGTGCCGGCCCTCGACGTAGATCCGGCCGGCGCGGGCGACGCGCGCCCGTGCCTGGGGGACGGCGATCGAGCCGGACGCCGTACGGGCGGGACGGGCCGGGGCCGGGGTCGGCCGGACCAGCGTCACGGCCCTGCCCTCCAGCAGGAAGCCGCGCGGTTCCAGGGGGAAGACGCGGTGCTTGCCGAAGCGGTCCTCCAGGGTCACCGTGCCCGCCTCGCAGCGGATCACCGCCCCGCAGAAGCCGGTGCCGGCCTCCTCCACCACCAGGCCCGGTTCGGCGGCGACCTCCGGTACCGGCTGCGGCTTCTTCTTCCAGGGAGGGGTCAGATCGGGCGAGTACTGGCGCATTCGGATGACGATAGGAGAAGCCTCGCGGCGGCAAGCGCGACACGCCGGAATCCGGGCGGAGACGCCGTTCAGATCACGCCGAACCGCGCCGCCAGCTCGTCCCGTTGACGTCGTACGAACGCCGCGTCCACCACCGCCCCGTGGCCGGGCACGTACACCGCGTCCTCGCCGCCGAGCGCCAGCAGCCGGTCCAGGGCGTCCGGCCAGCGGGCGGGGACCGCGTCCGGGCCGGCCTGGGGCTCGCCGGACTCCTCAACCAGGTCGCCGCAGAAGACGATCTCCGGGGTGCCCGGGACCAGGACCGCGAGGTCGTGGGCGGTGTGGCCCGGGCCCACGTTGGCCAGCAGCGCCTGGCGGCCGTCTCCGAGGTCGAGCGTCCACTCGCCGGACACCGGGTGCCGGGGCGCGACCAGCGCGTCCACCGCCTCGTCGGCGTCGGCCACCGGCAGCCCGTGGCGCACCGCGTCCAGCCGCAGTTCCGCCCGCCCGGACGCGAGCGCGGCGTCCAGCCCGACCGCGCCGTACACCTCCGCGCCGGCGAACACCGCGGCGCCGAACACATGGTCGAAATGGGGGTGGGTGAGCGCGAGATGGGTCACACGGCCGCCCGCCAGTTCCTCCGCCCCCGCCCGCAGCCGGGCCCCCTCCGCCAGGCTCGAACCGGCGTCCACGAGCAGCGCCGTCCCCTCGCCCACGACCAGCCCCGCCGTGCAGTCCCAGCCCGGCAGCCGGCACCGCCCCACCCCGGCCGCCAGCCGTTGCCACCCCAGCTCTTCCCAAGTCACGGTCATACCAGCGACGCTAGCGGTAGGAGCCGGTACGGCGGCCCGACCTTGCCCGGTGTGCACCGGACGGCCGTACACTGGGCCGGGGAATGCTGGCACTCGTGTGGGAAGAGTGCCAGGGGGACGACCCGATGACGACGGACGACGTGCTGGAGGTGCGCGCGCATGCTGAGTGAACGCAGGCTTCAGGTGCTGCGCGCCATCGTCCAGGACTACGTGGGCACCGAGGAGCCGGTCGGTTCCAAGGCGCTCACCGAGCGGCACAACCTCGGCGTCTCCCCGGCCACGGTCCGCAACGACATGGCGGCCCTGGAGGACGAGGGGTACATCGCGCAGCCGCACACCAGCGCGGGGCGCATCCCCACCGACAAGGGCTACCGCCTGTTCGTCGACAAGCTCGCGGGCGTCAAGCCGATGACCGCGCCCGAACGGCGGGCGATCCAGAACTTCCTGGAGGGCGCCGTCGACCTCGACGACGTCGTGGCCCGCACGGTGCGGCTGCTCGCGCAGCTGACCCGGCAGGTCGCCGTCGTGCAGTACCCGTCGCTCACCCGGTCCACGGTCCGGCACGTCGAGCTGCTCTCGCTCGCCCCGGCGCGCGTGATGCTCGTGCTGATCACCGACACCGGCCGGGTCGAGCAGCGTATGGTCGACTGCCCGGCCCCGTTCGGCGAGGCCTCGCTGGCGGACCTGCGGGCCCGGCTGAACAGCAGGGTCGCGGGCCGCCGGTTCACGGACGTGCCGAGGCTGGTCGAGGACCTGCCGGACGCCTTCGAGCCAGAGGACCGCGGTACGGTCTCCATGGTGCTCTCCACGCTGCTGGAGACACTGGTCGAGGAGAACGAGGAGCGGCTGATGATCGGCGGCACCGCCAATCTCACCCGCTTCGGGCACGATTTCCCCCTCACGATCCGGCCCGTCCTGGAGGCACTGGAGGAGCAGGTCGTGCTCCTCAAGCTCCTCGGCGAGGCGAAGGAACCGGGCGTGACCGTGCGTATCGGGCACGAGAACGCCCACGAGGGACTCAACTCCACCTCCGTCGTGTCGGTCGGCTACGGTTCGGGCGGCGAGGCGGTTGCCAAGCTCGGCGTGGTCGGACCGACCCGCATGGACTACCCGGGAACGATGGGAGCGGTACGCGCAGTGGCACGGTACGTCGGACAGATCCTGGCGGAGTCGTAAGTGGCCACGGACTACTACGCCGTTCTCGGCGTGCGCCGCGACGCGTCGCAGGATGAGATCAAGAAGGCGTTCCGCCGGCTCGCGCGCGAGCTGCACCCGGACGTCAACCCGGATCCGAAGACCCAGGAGCGGTTCAAGGAGATCAACGCCGCTTACGAGGTGCTGTCGGACCCGCAGAAGAAGCAGGTCTACGACCTCGGCGGCGACCCTCTCTCGCAGTCCGGCGGCGCCGGCGCGGGCGGCTTCGGGGCCGGCGGCTTCGGCAACTTCTCCGACATCATGGACGCGTTCTTCGGCACGGCGTCGCAGCGCGGGCCGCGCTCGCGCACCCGGCGCGGCCAGGACGCGATGATCCGGATCGAGGTCGAGCTGGACGAGGCGGCCTTCGGGACGACCAAGGACATCCAGGTCGACACCGCCGTCGTCTGCACCACCTGCAACGGCGAGGGCGCGGCCCCGGGCACGTCCCCCCAGACGTGTGACATGTGCCGCGGCCGGGGCGAGGTCTCGCAGGTCACCCGGTCCTTCCTGGGCCAGGTCATGACCTCCCGGCCGTGCCCGCAGTGCCAGGGCTTCGGCACGGTCGTGCCGACCCCGTGCCCGGAGTGCGCGGGCGACGGCCGCGTCCGCTCCCGCCGCACGCTCACCGTGAAGATCCCGGCCGGTGTCGACAACGGCACCCGGATCCAGCTCGCGGGCGAGGGCGAGGTCGGCCCCGGCGGCGGCCCGGCCGGCGACCTGTACGTGGAGATCCACGAGCTGCCGCACCCGACCTTCCAGCGACGCGGCGACGACCTGCACTGCACGGTCACCATCCCGATGACCGCCGCGGCGCTCGGCACCAAGGTGCCGCTGGAGACCCTGGACGGCATGGAGGAGGTCGACATCCGGCCCGGCACCCAGTCCGGCCAGTCGATCCCGCTGCACGACCGCGGTGTCACCCATCTGCGCGGCGGCGGCCGGGGCGACCTGATCGTGCACGTCGAGGTGCAGACCCCGACCAAGCTGGACCCCGAGCAGGAACGCCTGCTCCGCGAGCTGGCCAAGCTCCGCGGCGAGGAACGCCCCCAGGGCCAGTTCCAGCCGGGGCAGCAGGGACTGTTCTCGCGGCTGAAGGACGCCTTCAACGGGCGGTGAGGCCGGCCGCGGGCGGCGGCCGGGGGCCCGGGGGCCGTCCCCCGGGCAGGCACGGCAGCCGGGGCGGCGGGGACTGTTCTCGCGGCTGAAGGACGCCTTCGACGGGCGCTGAACCACGAGGGTGCCCCCGGTGTGCGCCGGGGGCGCCCGGATGCGGGGCGGGCCGGGGGACGTGACACCATGCCGTCATGTCCTCCGCGCTGACCGATCTCTTCCCCCTCCCGATCGTGCAGGCCCCCATGGCGGGCGGAGTCTCCGTCCCGCAGCTCGCCGCCGCCGTCTCCGAGGCCGGTGGCCTCGGGTTCCTCGCCGCCGGTTACAAGACCGCCGACGGGATGTACCAGGAGATCAAGCAGCTGCGCGGGCTCACGAGCCGCCCCTTCGGCGTCAACGTGTTCATGCCGCAGCCCGAGCACGCGGAGTCCGGCGTGGTCGAGGTCTACGCCCACCAGCTGGCCGGCGAGGCCGCCTGGTACGAGACCGAGCTGGGCGATCCGGACGGCGGCCGGGACGACGGCTACGACGCCAAGCTCGCCGTCCTCCTCGACGACCCCGTCCCGGTGGTCTCCTTCCACTTCGGCGTGCCGGACCGCGAGGTCGTCGCGCGGCTGCGGCGGGCCGGGACCCTCACCCTGGTCACCGCCACCACCGCGGAGGAGGCCCGCGCGGTCGAGGCGGCCGGGGCGGACGCGGTGATCGCGCAGGGCGTGGAGGCCGGCGGCCACCAGGGCACCCACCGCGACTCGCCCGAGAACGACGGCGCCGGCATCGGACTGCTGTCGCTCCTCGCGCAGGTCCGCGAGGCCGTGGGCATCCCGGTCGTCGCCGCCGGCGGCCTCATGCGCGGCGGCCAGATCGCCGCCGCCCTCGCGGCCGGCGCCGACGCGGCCCAGCTCGGCACCGCCTTCCTCGCCACCCCCGAGTCCGGCGCGCCCGACCCGCACAAACGGGCGCTGACCGACCCCCTGTTCACGCGCACCCGGCTGACCCGCGCCTTCACCGGCCGCCCGGCCCGCTCCCTGGTCAACCGCTTCCTGCGCGAGCACGGCCCGTACGCGCCCGCCGCCTACCCCGAGGTCCACCACCTCACCTCGCCGCTGCGCAAGGCCGCCGCCAGGGCCGGGGACGCGCAGGGCATGGCGTTGTGGGCGGGCCAGGGCCACCGGATGGCCCGGGAACTGCCGGCCGGACGGCTGGTGGAGGTGCTGGCGGACGAACTCGCCGAGGCCCGCGTCGCGGTGTCGCGGTCCGCGCGGCAGGGGGGTGAGGGCGCGTGACCGCCCCCGTCTTCGTCGTGGAGCGCCTCGAGCCGGACGGCGACCGGTACGTCCTGGAGGGCGCCGAGGGCCGCCACGCGGTCTCCGTGAAGCGGCTGCGCCCCGGCGAGGAGGTCGTCCTCACCGACGGCGCCGGGCGCCACGCGGCGGGCGAGGTGACCGGCACCGAGGGCAAGGACCGGCTGATCGTCCGGCTGGCCCCGGTGTCCGAGGAGGCGCCGCCCAGCCCGCGGATCACCGTCGTCCAGGCCCTGCCCAAGGGCGACCGCGGCGAGGTCGCCGTGGAGACCATGACGGAGGTCGGCGTCGACGCGATCGTGCCCTGGCAGGCGTCCCGCTGCATCACCCAGTGGAAGGGCGACCGCGGGCTGAAGGCCCTCGGCAAGTGGCGGGCCACCGCCCGTGAGGCCGGCAAGCAGTCCCGCCGGGTCCGCTTCCCCGAGGTCGCGGACGCGGCGACGACCAGGCAGGTGGCCGCGCTGCTGGCCCGCGCCGACTTCGCCGCCGTGCTCCACGAGAGCGGCACCCGGCGCCTGGCCACCGCCGAACTGCCCGCCGAGGGCGAGATCGTGCTCGTCGTCGGCCCCGAGGGGGGCGTCTCCCCGGAGGAGCTGGCCCTCTTCGCCGAGGCCGGCGCCACGCCGTACGTCCTCGGCCCGACCGTCCTGCGCACCTCCACCGCCGGCACCGCCGCCGCGGCCCTCCTGCTGGGGCGCACCGGCCGCTGGTCCTGAGCCCGCCCTTCCGGAGGCATCGTGGAACTCGCCCAGGTCCGGCTGCTGGTCGGTGACTTCGCCGCCTGCTACCGCTTCTACGCCGACGTCCTCGGCCTCAAGCCGCAGTCGGGCGCGACCGGGGGGCCGTACGAGAAGTTCAGCCCGCACACCGGCTCCGCCGGGATCGCGATCCAGGACCGGTCGATGATGGCCGAGGTCCTGGCCGAGCTGGGCGGCACCGCCACCGGCCACCGGTCCCTGGTCGTGCTGCGCGTCGACGACCTCGACGCCTACTGCGCCGAGATCACCGCCCGGGGCGCGGCCCTGCTGCACGGCCCGGCCCCCCTGACGGACCGCATGCGCGTGGCCCACCTGAAGGACCCGGAGGGCAACCTGGTGGAGCTCCAGGAGTGGCTGCTGCTGCGCGGCTGACCCCGAGTGACTGGAAACCGGGGGCGGGGGACGCCGGTCGCTGCGTACAGTGACGGAGTGACTCAGGGTGCTTCGACGGGAACCACGGGAACCTCCGGCTATCTCCGATTCCCTCATCTGCGCGGCGACTTGGTGACCTTCGTCGCCGAGGACGACGTCTGGCTCGCCCCGCTGGACGGCGGCCGGGCCTGGCGGGTCAGCGCCGACAACAGGCCGGTGACCCAGCCCCGGCTGTCGCCGGACGGACGGCATCTCGCCTGGACCTCCACCCGGGACGGCGCCCCCGAGGTGCACGTCGCCCCGGTCGACGGCGGCCCCGCGAAGCGGCTGACGTACTGGGGCAACCCCCGTACGGAGGTGCGCGGCTGGACCCCGGACGGGCGGGTGCTCGCCCTCGGCGCGCACGGCCGGCACAGCCTCCGGCACACCTGGGCGCACGCCGTCCCGCTGGACGGCGGACCGGCCGAGACCCTGCCGTACGGCCCGGTCGGCGGCCTCGCCCTCGGCCCGGCCACCGTGCTGCTGTCCGCGCCGATGGGCCGCGAGGCCGCCCACTGGAAGCGCTACCGGGGCGGCACGGCGGGCAAGCTGTGGATCGACCGGGCCGGCCAAGGCGAGGAGGGAGCCGGGGAGTTCGTCCGGCTGCACGAGGACCTCGACGGGAACATCGAGTGCCCGGTGTGGGCGGGGGACCGCATCGCGTTCCTCTCCGACCACGAGGGCACCGGCGCGCTCTACTCCTCCCTCGCCGACGGCTCCGACCTGCGCCGCCACACCCCCCTCGGGGGCACCTCCCGCGCGGGCGAAGCCGAGCGCGGGGGAGGTTTCTACGCCCGGCACGCGGCCGGCGACGGCACCCGGGTCGTCTACAGCTCGGCCGGTGAACTCTGGCTGCTGGACGACCTGGAGGGCGCCGAGCCGCGCCGGCTGGAGGTACGGCTCGGCGGGCCCCGCGTCGACCTGCGGCCGTACCCGGTCAACGCCTCCCGCTGGTTCGGCGAGGCGTCCCCCGGCCACACCGCGCGCGGCAGCGCCGTCTGCGTGCGCGGCGGTGTCCACTGGGTCACCCACCGCTCCGGTCCCGCCCGCGCCCTGGCCGCCACCCCCGGCGTCCGCGCCCGGACGCCGCGCGCCTTCCGCGCCGAGGGCGAGGAGTGGGTGGTGTGGGTGACGGACGCCGAGGGCGAGGACGCCCTGGAGTTCGCCCCCGCGACCGGCACCGTGCCCGGCGCCCCGCCGCGCCGGCTCGCCGCCGGACAGCTCGGCCGGGTCCTCGAACTGGCCATGGCCCCCGACGGCGGCCGGGCCGCCGTCGCCGCGCACGACGGCAGACTGCTGCTGGTCGAGCGGGAGACCGGCGAGGTCCGCGAGGTCGACCGCTGCGACGACGGCGAGGTCTCCGGCCTCGCCTTCTCCCCGGACTCCGCCTGGCTGGCCTGGTCCCACCCCGGCCCGCGCCCGCTGTCCCAGCTGCGCCTCGCCCACACCACCGACCTGTCGGTCACCGAGGCGACCCCGCTGCGCTTCCAGGACTACGCGCCCGCCTTCACCCTCGACGGCAAGCACCTCGCGTTCCTCTCCAACCGCGCCTTCGACCCGGTCTACGACGAACACGTCTTCGACCTCGCCTTCGTGGTCGGCGCCCGCCCGCACCTGATCACCCTGGCCGCCACCACCCCCTCGCCGTTCGGGCCGCAACGCCACGGCCGCCCCTTCGAGGCCCCCGACAAGGACGAGACCCCCGACAGCGAGGGCACCCCGGCCACCCGGATCGACCTCGACGGGCTCGCCGACCGCATAGTGCCCTTCCCGGTGGAGGCCGGCCGCTACTCGACGCTGCGCGCCGCCAAGGACGGCGTCCTGTGGCTGCGCCACCCCGTGCAGGGCGTCCTCGGCGCCTCCCGCGCCCACCCCGAGGACCCCGACCCGCACACCGAGCTGGAGCGCTACGACCTCGCCCAGCGCCGCCTGGAGCACCTCGCCGCCGACGCCGACCACTTCGAGGTCAGCGGCGACGGCAAACGCCTGCTGCTGTGGAGCGACGGCCGGCTGCGGGTCGTGCCCAGCGACCGCCGCACCGGCGGCGACGACGACGGCGACACCAGCGTCACCGTCGACCTCGCCCGGATCCGGGGGACCGTCGACCCGGCCGCCGAGTGGCGGCAGATGTACGACGAGACGGGCCGCCTGATGCGCGACCACTTCTGGCGCCCCGACCTCGGCGGCGTCGACTGGCCCGCGATCCTCGACCGCTACCGCCCGCTGCTGTCCCGCCTCGCCACCCACAACGACCTGGTCGACCTGTTGTGGGAGGTGCACGGCGAACTCGGCACCTCGCACGCCTACGTCATCCCGCGCGGCGGCTCCGGCCGGGCCCGGCACGGCCTGCTCGGCGCCGACATCTCCCGCCACGAGGACGGCAGCTGGCGCATCGACCGGATCCTGCCGGCGGAGACCTCCGACCCGGACGCCCGCTCCCCGCTCGCCGCGCCCGGCGTCGCCGTCCGCCCCGGCGACGCCGTCATCGCGGTGGCCGGCCACCCGGTCGACCCGGTGACGGGCCCGGGCCCGCTGCTGGTCGGCACGGCCGGCCAGCCGGTGGAGCTGACGGTCTCCCCGGCCGGCGGCGGCGAACCCCGGCACACCGTCGTCGTCCCCGTCGCCGACGAGGAGCCCCTGCGCTACCACGCCTGGGTCGCCGACCGCCGCGCCCACGTCCACGCGGCCTCCGCCGGCCGCCTCGGCTACCTCCACGTCCCCGACATGCAGGCCCCCGGCTGGGCCCAGATCCACCGCGACCTGCGCGTGGAGGTCGCCCGCGAAGGACTCGTGGTCGACGTCCGGGAGAACCGCGGCGGCCACACCTCCCAGCTCGTGATCGAGAAGCTGGCCCGCCGGATCATCGGCTGGGACCTGGCGCGCGGCATGCGCCCGACCAGCTACCCGCTGGACGCGCCGCGCGGCCCGGTCGTCGCCGTGGCCAACGAGTTCTCCGGCTCCGACGGCGACATCGTCAACGCCGCGATCAAGGCCCTGGGCATCGGCCCGGTCGTGGGCACCCGGACCTGGGGCGGCGTCATCGGCATCGACAGCCGCTTCCGCCTGGTCGACGGCACCCTGGTCACCCAGCCGAAGTACGGGATGTGGCTGGAGGGCGTCGGCTGGGACGTGGAGAACCACGGCGTGGACCCGGACGTGGAGGTCGTCCAACGCCCCCAGGACTGGGCCCAGGGCCGCGACGCCCAGCTCGACGCGGCGATCCGGCTCGCGCTGGAGGCACTGGAGGAGCGGCCCGCGAAGACCCCGCCGGGGCTCCCCGCCTGAAGGGAGACGGGGAGCGACCCGAGGCGCCCCGCCCCCGACCGACTACGATGCGAACCGTATCGATCACCGCCGAAAGCGAGCGCAGCGCATGGCCGGAGAGCCGCAGAACGACTGCCTGTTCTGCAAAATCGTCGCGGGCGAGATCCCGGCGACGGTCGTCCGCGAGACGGAGACGACCGTGGCCTTCCGGGACATAAACCCCCAGGCCCCCACCCACGTCCTGGTCATCCCCAAGGCGCACTACGAGAACGCGGCCGAACTCGCCGCGGGCGCCCCGCGGGTCGCCGCCGACGTGCTCGCCGAGACCAAGGCCGTCGCCGACGAGGAGGGGCTCGACAGCTACCGCCTCGTCTTCAACACCGGCGCCGGCGCGTGCCAGACCGTCTGGCACGCCCACGCCCACGTCCTCGGTGGCCGCGGCCTCCAGTGGCCCCCCGGATAGGCACCCGTGTCCGTACGCGAACTGGTGGTCCTCGGCACCGCGAGCCAGGTCCCGACCCGGCACCGCAACCACAACGGCTATCTGCTGAGGTGGGACGGCGAGGGCATCCTCTTCGACCCCGGCGAGGGCACACAGCGGCAGATGCTGCGCGCCGGGGTCGCCGCCCACGACCTGAACCGGATCTGCGTCACGCACTTCCACGGCGACCACTCCCTCGGCCTCGCCGGGGTCGTCCAGCGGATCAACCTGGACCAGGTGCCGCACGAGGTCACCGCGCACTACCCGCGCTCCGGGCAGCTCTTCTTCGACCGCCTGCGCTACGCGACCGCCTACCGCGAGACCGTCGGCCTGACCGAGGCGCCGGTCGACGGCGACGGCGTCCTCGCGGTCACCCGGTCGTACACCCTGGAGGCCCGCCGGCTCTCCCACCCCGTGGAGTCCTACGGCTACCGCCTCACCGAGCCCGACGGCCGCCGCATGCTGCCCGACCGTCTCGCCGCGCACGGCGTCCGGGGCCCGGACGTGGGCCTGCTCCAGCGCGCGGGGCGGCTCGGGGACGTGCGGCTGGAGGACGTCAGCGAGGTCCGGCGCGGGCAGCGGTTCGCGTTCGTCATGGACACCCGGCTCTGCGACGGCGTGCACGCCCTCGCGGAGGGCTGCGACCTGCTCGTCATCGAGTCCACCTTCCTGGACGAGGACGTGGACCTGGCCGTCGAGCACGGACACCTGACGGCCGGGCAGGCCGCCGCGGTGGCGCGGGACGCCGGCGTCCGGCACCTCGTGCTGACCCACTTCAGCCAGCGCTACACCGAGCCCGGGGAGTTCGAGCGGCAGGCACGCGCGGCCGGGTTCACGGGAGAGCTGACCGTGGCCCACGACCTGCTGCGGGTGCCGGTTCCGAAACGCCGGTAAAACACCCGTACGATGCTTTGATGCCTCTCCCGAAAGCAGAACTGCACCTCCATATCGAAGGCACCCTGGAGCCTGAGCTGGCGTTCGAGCTGGCCGCCCGCAACGGCGTGACCCTGCCGTACGCGGACACCGACGCCCTCCGCGAGGCGTACCGCTTCCAGGACCTCCAGTCCTTCCTCAACCTGTACTACGAACTGATGGCCGTCCTGCGCACCGAGGGCGACTTCGCCGACCTGGCGAACGCCTACCTCGCCCGGGCCGCCGCGCAGGGCGTCCGGCACGCGGAGATCTTCTTCGACCCGCAGGCCCACGTGTCCCGGGGGGTGTCGGTCGGCACGGTCGTGGAGGGGCTGTGGCGGGCGCTGGGGGAGAGCGAGGCCAACCACGGCGTCTCCACCAGGCTGATCATGTGCTTCCTGCGGGACGAGTCCGCCGAGTCGGCGCTGCTCACACTGGAGGCCGCGCGGCCGTACCTGGACCGGATCACCGGTGTCGGCCTGGACTCCGCCGAGGTCGGGCATCCCCCGGCGAAGTTCCGGGAGGTGTACGAGGCCGCCGCCGCGCTCGGGCTGCGCCGGGTCGCGCACGCCGGCGAGGAGGGGCCGCCGGAGTACATCGGTGAGGCGCTGGACGTGCTGGGCGTGGAGCGCGTCGACCACGGTCTGCGCTGCGTGGAGGACCCGGCGCTGGTGGAGCGGCTGGTCCGGGAGCGGATCCCGCTCACCCTGTGCCCGCTGTCCAACGTGCGCCTGCGGACCGTCGACACCCTCGCCGACCACCCCCTGCCCGCCCTGCTCGACGCCGGGCTGCTGTGCACGGTCAACTCCGACGACCCGGCGTACTTCGGCGGGTACGCGGGCGACAACTTCGCGGCCGTGCACGAGAGCCTGGGCCTGTCCCGGGACCGGCTGCGCGAGCTGGCCCGCAACTCCTTCCTCGCCTCCTTCCTGGAGGACGACGAGGAGCGCAGGGCCCGGTACCTCGCCGAGGTCGACGCGTACGAGTTCGGGGACGACGACGTGTCGTAGCCCCTGGACGTCATGGGGGAGGGAAGTGTGCCGTGGCCGGGATCTGTGATCCCGGCCACGGTGTCGTTTGGGGGTGGTGCCGAGGGGAAGAACCCTCTAGCCTGCGTTCTCATATGTAGACGTAATTCATAAGAGGAGATGGTCAAGGTGGGCGGCGACCCGGCTCCGCAGGACGTGGCGCGACGGCTGCGGGAGGGCATGGCGCGGGGCGTGCTCTCCTTCCCGCTCACGGCCTTCCACGACGACGGCACCCTCGACGCCGACGGCTTCCGCGCCCATGTCGCCGCCCGGCTCGCCGCCGGCCCCGGCGCCCTCTTCCCGGCCTGCGGCACCGGCGAGTTCTTCTCGCTGGACGAGGACGAGTACCGCACGGTCGTCACCCTCGCCGTGCGCGAGGCGGCCGGCCGGGTGCCCGTCGTGGCCGGCACCGGATACGGCTGGGCGCAGGCCGCCCGCTTCGCCCGGATCGCCGAGGAGGCCGGCGCCGACGCCCTGCTCGTGCTGCCGCACTACCTCACCGAGGCGCCGCAGGACGGCCTCGCCGCCCAGCTGGAACACCTCGCCGCCCGCACCCGGCTGCCGCTCGTCGCCTACCAGCGCGGCCAGGTCGCCTACAGTGCCGGCACGCTGCGGCGCCTCGCCCGGATCCCGCACCTCATCGGCCTCAAGGACGGCCACAGCGACCTGGACCGGCTCCAGCGCCTCACCCTGGCCGCCCCCGACGGCTTCCTCTTCTTCAACGGCGCCGCCACCGCCGAGATCCAGGCCCGCGCCTACGCCGCCGTCGGCGTCCCCGCCTACTCCTCCGCCGTGCACGCCTTCGCCCCCGAGATCGCCGGCGCCTTCTTCGACGCGCTGCGCGCCGGCGACCACGGCACCGTCGACGCACTGCTGCGCGGCTTCTACGTCCCGTTCGTCGAACTCCGCGACCGCGCGCCCGGATACGCCGTGTCCCTGGTCAAGGCGGCGGCCCGGCTGCGCGGTCAGCCCGTCGGACCCGTGCGCGCCCCGCTCGCCGGGCCGGCGCCCGCCGACCTCGCCGACCTCAAGGCCCTCCTGACCGCCGGACTCGACCTCGTAGGAGTACGACCGTGACCCGTGACCTGACCATCGCCGAGGTGCGGCTGACGCCGATCCTGGTCGCCGACCCGCCGCTGCTCAACACCCAGGGCGTGCACCAGCCGTACACCCCCCGGCTGATCGTGGAGGTCGTCACCGCCGACGGGACCACCGGGCTCGGCGAGACCTACGGCGACACCAAGTACCTGGAGCTGGCCCGGCCGCTCGCCGAACGCATCACCGGCCGCCCGGTCACGGACGTGAACGCCCTGTTCGGGAGCGACCTCGCCGTGGACGCCTCCCGGGTCGAGGGCGGGACGGACGCGGGCGGGCTGCGCGGCGTGCAGACCGCCGGCAAGCTGCGGCTGTCGGTGCTGTCCGCCTTCGAGGTCGCCTGCCTGGACGCCCAGGGCAAGGCCCTCGGCCTGCCCGTGCACGCGCTGCTCGGCGGCAGGGTCCGCGACGCCGTCGAGTACAGCGCCTACCTCTTCTACAAGTGGGACGGGCACCCGGCGGGCGTCGCCGCCGAGCCCGACGAGTGGGGCGCCGCGCTCGACCCGGCCGGCGTGGTCGAACAGGCCCGCCGGCTGCGCGAGCGGCACGGCTTCGGCTCGTTCAAGCTCAAGGGCGGGGTCTTCCCGCCCGAGCGGGAGATCGCCGCCGTCCGCGCCCTCGCCGAGGCCTTCCCCGGCCACCCGCTGCGGCTCGACCCCAACGGCGCCTGGTCGGTCGCCACGTCGCTGACGGTCGCGAAGGAACTGGGGGACGTCCTGGAGTACCTGGAGGACCCGACGCTCGGCATCCCCGCCATGGCCGAGGTGGCCGCCGGCACCGACGTGCCGCTGGCCACCAACATGTGCGTGACCACCTTCGGCGAGATCAAGGAGGCGTTCACCAAGGACGCCGTCCAGGTCGTCCTGTCCGACCACCACTACTGGGGCGGGCTGCGCAACACCCAGCGGCTCGCCGCGATCTGCGCCGCCTTCGGGGTCGGGGTGTCCATGCACTCCAACACCCACCTCGGCATCAGCCTCGCCGCGATGACCCAGGTGGCCGCCACGGTCCCGGATCTCCACCACGCCTGCGACTCCCACTACCCCTGGCAGTCCGAGGACGTCCTCACCGAGCGGATCGCCTTCGAGGGCGGCCGGGTCGCGGTGTCCGACGCGCCCGGCCTCGGCGTCGAGCTGGACCGGGACGAACTGGCCCGGCTGCACCGGCGCTGGGCCGAGGACGACGGCACGCTGCGGGACCGTGACGACGCGGCGGCGATGCGCGTCGCCGACCCCGGCTGGCGCGTCCCGGCGATGCCCCGCTGGTGACCGGCGAGTGCCCGGCGGCGACCGGCCCCCGGCGTTCCGGCGCGTGAGCTGGTGCACACTGGCCAGAACCGCACCACGCCAGGGAGCGCACCGTGACGCCGTCGCACACCCTCACCGGAGAGGAACCGGAACACCTCACCCAGGCAGCGCGCCGCCGGGTCCACGTCGACCCGCTCGCCGCGCTGCGCGCCCCCGGCGACCCGCCCTGGGACGTCTACCTCACCGGCACGGTCTTCCTCGACATCATCTTCACCGGCCTGGACTCGGCGCCGGTGCGCGGCACCGAGTCCTGGGCCCGGGGCATGGGCTCCAGCCCCGGCGGGGTCGCCAACATGGCCGCCGCCCTGGCCCGGCTCGGCCTGCGCACCGCGCTCGCCGCCGCGTTCGGCGACGACCACTACGGCGAGTACTGCTGGGACGCCCTGGAACAGGGCGAGGGCATCGACCTCTCGGCCTCCCGGACCGTCCCCGGCTGGCACTCCCCGGTGACCGTCTCCATGGCCTACGAGGGCGAGCGGACCATGGTCTCGCACGGGCACGAGCCGCCGCCCGAGGCCGTTTTCGGCCAGGACGGACCTCCCGCCCGGCCGCCCCGCGCCCGGGCCGCCGTCGCCTCCCTCACCCCCGGCCGCGGCGCCCCGTGGATCGCCGAGGCCGCCCGCGCGGGCACCCGGATCTTCGCCGACGTCGGCTGGGACGAGACGGGCGCGTGGGACCTGTCCGGCCTGCCCGACCTCGAGCACTGCGAGGCGTTCCTGCCCAACGCCGAGGAGGCCCGGCGCTACACCGGCGCCGACTGCCCCCGGGCCGCCGCGCACGCGCTCACCGCGTACGTGCCGGTGGCCGTGGTGACCCTCGGCGAGGAGGGCGCCTACGCGGTGGACCGGCGCACCGGGGAGGCCGCCGAGGTCCCCGCGATCGCCGTGGAGGCGCTGGACCCGACCGGGGCCGGGGACGTGTTCGTCGCCGGGTTCGTGACCGGCTCCCTGGCCGGCTGGCCGCTGGCCGACCGGCTGGCCTTCGCCGGGCTCACGGCCGCGCTGTCGGTGCAGGAGTTCGGCGGCTCGCTGTCCGCGCCCGGCTGGTCGGAGATCGGGGCGTGGTGGCGCAAGGTCCAGTCCCTGCCCGGACAGGATCCGATGGCGCTCGCCCGGTACGCCTTCCTGGAGGACCTCGTCCCCCGGCGGCTGGACCGGCCCTGGCCGCTGCGCCGGGCCGTGCCGACCATCGGGTTCGGCCGCTCGGCCTGAGGCCGGCGCCGGGGCGGGCGGGGGCCGCGGCGAGGGCGGCCGGCCACGGCGGGGCGGACCGGAAAAACGGCCGCGGGAAAAGCCCTACGGCGATGTCAGTCCCCCGTCGTACCCTGGACAGTGCGAGGCCGCCCTCAGCCGTGCGGCCGTGACGAGGAGGAAGCGCAGGCCTTCAGCGCCGGCCCATGACAGAGACACCCACAGCTCACACCCCCGCGCAGGAGCAGGCGAGAGCACAGCTCACCGTCCCCGCCCAGCACCCCATGGTGACCGTACTGGGTTCCGGCGACTCCCTCCTGCGCGTGATCGAGAGGGCCTTCCCGGCGGCCGACATCCACGTCCGGGGCAATGAGATCAGCGCGGTCGGCGACCCCGTCGACGTCGCCCTGATCTCCCGTGTGTTCGACGAGATGATGCTGGTGCTCCGCACCGGGCAGCCGATGACGGAGGACGCAGTGGAACGCTCGATCGCCATGCTCAAGGCGAGCGACAACGGCACGAGCGACGGGCCCGAGACCCCGGCGCAGGTGCTCACGCAGAACATCCTGTCCTCGCGTGGCCGCACCATCCGCCCCAAGACCCTCAACCAGAAGCGGTACGTCGACGCGATCGACAAGCACACGATCGTCTTCGGCATCGGCCCCGCCGGCACCGGCAAGACCTACCTGGCCATGGCCAAGGCCGTGCAGGCCCTGCAGTCCAAGCAGGTCAACCGGATCATCCTGACCCGGCCCGCGGTGGAGGCGGGCGAGCGTCTCGGCTTCCTGCCCGGCACGCTCTACGAGAAGATCGACCCCTATCTGCGCCCGCTGTACGACGCGCTGCACGACATGATCGACCCGGACTCCATCCCCCGGCTGATGGCCGCCGGGACGATCGAGGTCGCGCCGCTCGCCTACATGCGAGGCCGCACGCTCAACGACGCCTTCATCATCCTGGACGAGGCCCAGAACACGAGCCCCGAGCAGATGAAGATGTTCCTCACCCGCCTCGGCTTCGACTCGAAGATCGTGATCACGGGTGACGTGACGCAGGTCGACCTGCCCGGCGGGCAGAAGTCCGGTCTGCGCCAGGTGCAGGAGATCCTGGAAGGCGTCGAGGACGTCCACTTCTCCCGGCTGTCGTCCCACGATGTCGTACGGCACAAGCTGGTGGGCCGTATCGTCGACGCGTACGAGCAGTACGACAGCAAGCACGGCACCGAGAACGGCGGCTCCCCCACGGGTGGCCGCGGCAGGACCGGCGCCAAGGGCTCCCAGGGGAAGTAGACCAGCACGACCATGTCGATCGACGTCAACAACGAGTCCGGCACCGAGGTAGACGAGCAGGCGATCCTGGACATCGCCCGCTACGCGCTCGCGCGGATGCGCATCCACCCGCTCTCCGAGCTCTCGGTGATCGTCGTGGACGCCGACGCCATGGAGCAGCTGCACATCCAGTGGATGGACCTGCCGGGCCCCACCGATGTCATGTCGTTCCCGATGGACGAGCTGCGGCCGCCGTCCAAGGACGACGACGAGCCGCCGCAGGGGCTGCTCGGGGACATCGTGCTGTGCCCGGAGGTCGCCGCCCGGCAGGGCGCCGAGGCGCCCACGGGGCACTCCATGGACGAAGAGCTCCAGCTGCTCACCGTCCACGGCGTGCTGCACCTGCTCGGCTACGACCACGAGGAGCCCGACGAGAAGGCGGAGATGTTCGGGCTCCAGGCCGCCATCGTGGACGGCTGGCGGGCCGAACGCGGCCTGACCGGCCCGTCCCCGGCACCGACCGTCTCGTAAGCGGGCCGCATGTCCGCTCAGCTCGTGCTCGGCGCGATCGCGCTGACCGTCGTGGCCTGGCTCGCCGCCTGCGCGGAGGCGGGCCTCGCCCGCGTCTCCAGCTTCCGCGCCGAGGAGGCCGTGAAGTCCGGCCGGCGGGGCAGCGCCCGGCTGGCCCAGATCGCCGCCGACCCCACCCGCTACCTGAACGTGGCCCTGCTGGTCCGCGTGGCCTGCGAGATGGCCGCCGCGGCCCTGGTCACCTACGCCTGCCTCCAGGAGTTCTCCGCCACCTGGGAGGCCCTGCTGGTCGCCATCGGCGTGATGGTCCTGGTGTCGTACGTCGCCGTCGGCGTCTCGCCGCGCACCATCGGCCGCCAGCACCCGCTGCACACCGCGACCGCGGCGGCCTACGTCCTGCTGCCGCTGGCCCGGATCATGGGCCCGGTGCCCTCCCTGCTGATCCTCATCGGCAACGCCCTCACGCCCGGCAAGGGCTTCCGGCACGGCCCCTTCGCCTCCGAGGCGGAGCTGCGCGCGCTGGTCGACCTCGCCGAGAAGGAGTCGCTGATCGAGGACGAGGAGCGCCGGATGGTGCACTCGGTGTTCGAACTGGGCGACACCCTGGTGCGCGAGGTCATGGTCCCGCGCACCGACCTGGTCACCATCGAGCGCTTCAAGACCATCCGCCAGGCCCTCACCCTGGCCCTGAGGTCGGGCTTCTCGCGGATACCGGTCACCGGCGAGAGCGAGGACGACATCGTCGGGATCGTGTATCTGAAGGACCTGGTCCGCAAGACGCACATCAGCCGGGAGGCGGAGGGCGACCTGGTGTCCACGGCGATGCGCCCGGCCGTGTTCGTGCCCGACACCAAGAACGCCGGTGACCTGCTGCGCGAGATGCAGAAGGAACGCAACCACGTCGCCGTCGTCATCGACGAGTACGGCGGCACCGCCGGCATCGTCACCATCGAGGACATCCTGGAGGAGATCGTCGGCGAGATCACCGACGAGTACGACCGGGAGCTGCCGCCCGTGGAGGACCTCGGCGACGACCGGTTCCGGGTCACCGCCCGCCTGGACATCACCGACCTCGGCGAGCTGTACGGCCTGGAGGAGTACGACGACGAGGACGTGGAGACCGTCGGGGGACTGCTCGCCAAGGCACTCGGCCGGGTGCCCATCGCCGGTGCGTCCGCCGAGGTCGCCCTGCCCGACGAGCGCGTGCTGCGGCTGACCGCGGAGGCCGCGGCGGGGCGCCGGAACAAGATCGTCACGGTGCTGGTGGAGCCGGTCCCGGTGCCGGTCGCCGAGGAGGAGAAGGCCGAGTGACGCCCCGGGAGCTGCGCGCCTTCTGCCTCTCCTTCAACGCGGCGGTGGAGGACTTCCCGTTCGGCCCGGAGATCTCGGTGTTCAAGGTGCTGGGCAAGATGTTCGCCCTGACGGCCCTGGACGCGCGGCCCCTGACGGTCAACCTCAAGTGCGACCCCGAGGACGCGATCCGGCTGCGCGCCGGGCACCAGGGGCTGATCGTCCCCGGCTGGCACATGAACAAGCGGCACTGGAACACGGTGACGGCCGACGGCGCGCTCCCGGACCGGCTGGTCCGCGAACTGGTCGAGGACTCCTACGACCTGGTCGTGGCGGGGCTGCCGCGGGCGGAGCGGCTGCGGCTCGACCGGCCCTGACGGCACCCGTGCCGGGGCGGACCCGCCGCGCCTTCGTATGCTCGGGGCATGACCGAGAGCACCGGGCTTGACCCCGAGGACCGCAAGATCGTCACCCTGGCCCGTTCCGCACGGGCCCGCAACGTCGTGCCCGAGGGGGCGGCCGTACGGGACGAGACCGGGCGCACCTATGTCGCCGGGACGGTGGAGCTGCCCTCGCTGAAGCTGAGCGCGCTGCGGACCGCCGTCGCGATGGCCGCGGCCTCGGGGGCGCGGTCCCTGGAGGCGGCGGCCGTGGTGAGCGACGCGGAGTCGGTGCCGCCCGAGGACCTCTCCGCCGTGGCCGACCTCGGCGGCTCCGGAACCCCGGTCCTGCTCGCGTCCCCCGACGGCACGGTCCGCGTCACGATCCCCGCGACCTGACCCACCCCGGGCCGGTCCGAAGTCCGCGCGCCGTGGGCCCGCGAGGGTCCCGCGCGGTGCGGTCCCGGCCGCCGCCGGCGCGTTCGGTGCCGGCCGGGGCGCCGCCGGTCAGAGCGCGTCGGGCCCGCGCTCGCCGGTCCGCACCCGGACGACCGTCTCGACGGGAACGGCCCAGACCTTCCCGTCGCCGATCTTCCCGGTCCGCGCGGCCCTGACCACCGCGTCGATCACGTCCTCGGCGACCGCGTCCTCCACGACCACCTCGATCCGCGCCTTCGGCACCAGGTCGACCCGGTACTCGGCCCCCCGGTACACCTCGGTGTGGCCGCGCTGCCGGCCGAAGCCGCTGGCCTCGGTCACGGTCAGCCCGTGCACCCCCAGCTCCCGCAGGGCGGCCTTGACCTCGTCCAGACGGTACGGCTTGACGATCGCGGTGATGAGCTTCATGCCTGGGTCTTGACCTTCTGGGCGGAGGGCACGGAGTGGGAGACCGGGGCACCGTGGCCCAGGACGCCGTGATCGTATGCGGTCTCGGCGTGCACCGTAAGGTCCAGCCCGGTGTACTCCTGCTCCTCGCTCGCCCGGAAGCCCAGCACCTTGTCGAGCAGCCTGCCCAGCCCGTACGTCACCGAGAACGCGTACGCCCCCACGGCCGCCACCGCGAGCGACTGCCGTCCCAGCGGGGCGAGTCCGCCGCCGTGGAACAGGCCCTGCGCGCCGCCGGTCATCGCCTCCTCGGCGAACAGGCCGATCATCAGCGTCCCGATGATCCCGCCGACCAGGTGGACGCCGACGACGTCCAGGGAGTCGTCGTAGCCCAGCTTGAACTTCCAGCCCACCGCGTAGGAGCAGACGACGCCGGCGGCCAGGCCCACGGCCAGCGCGCCGAGCAGGGAGACCGTGCCGCAGGACGGGGTGATCGCGACCAGGCCGGCCACCGCGCCGGAGGCGGCGCCCAGGGTGGTCGGGTGACCGTCGCGCCGCTGCTCGACGAAGAGCCAGCCGAGCAGGCCGGTGCAGCCGGCGGCGAGCGTGTTGAGGAACGCGGCGGCGGCGAGGCCGTTCGCGCCGAGCGCGGAACCGGCGTTGAAGCCGAACCAGCCGAACCAGAGCAGACCGGCGCCGAGGACGACCATGGGCAGGTTGTGCGGGCGCATGGCCTCGCGCCTGAAGCCCAGCCGGGGCCCGAGGACCAGGCACAGGGCGAGACCGGAGGCACCGGAGGTGATCTCGACGGGCAGGCCCCCGGCGAAGTCGAGCGCGCCGAGCCGGTGCTGGATCCAGCCGCCGGGGCCCCACACCCAGTGGGTGACCGGAACGTATACCAGCAGCGTCCACACGGGTACGAAGACCAGCCACGCCGAGAATTTCGTCCGGTCCGCGACCGCGCCGCTGACCAGCGCGGCCGTGATGACGGCGAAGGTCAGCTGGAAGGTGGCGAACAGCACGGTGGGGACCGTGCCGTGGACGCTGTCCGGGCCGAGGCCGCGCATCCCGGCGTGCTCCAGGCCGCCGAGCAGCCCGCCGCCGAGGTCGTCGCCGAAGGCGAGGGAGTAGCCGGCCGCCAGCCAGACCACCGTGACCAGGGCGATCGACACGAAGCTCATCATCAGCATGTTGAGGACGCTCTTCGCGCGGACCATGCCGCCGTAGAACAGGGCCAGGCCCGGGGTCATCAGCAGGACGAGGGCGGTCGCGGCGAGCAGCCAGGCGGTGTCGCCGGTGTCGACGTGAGCTGCGGCGAGGGTCACGGGCGTCTCCAACGGGTGGGGGCTGCGTCAGAGGGTCACCGGTATGCGTTTCCGGTCGCGTACGGGTGTGTTTCCGTCACGTTTCGTTGCCGGTGGGTTTCCGGAAGCTCACCCGTGGGGGCGGCCGGCGGCGGTGGTGCGGCGCGGCTCCGTGGATCAGGGACAATGGGCGGCATGAGCGTTCGCACCGAGACTTCCGAGCAGCCGGCCGAGACCGTCCACCGCGCCGGCTTCGCCTGCTTCGTGGGCCGCCCCAACGCGGGCAAGTCCACCCTGACGAACGCTCTGGTCGGGCAGAAGGTGGCGATCACCTCCAACCGCCCGCAGACGACCCGGCACACGGTCCGGGGCATCGTGCACCGGCCGGACGCGCAGCTGATCCTCGTCGACACCCCCGGGCTGCACAAGCCGCGCACGCTGCTCGGCGAGCGGCTGAACGACGTGGTCCGTACGACCTGGGCCGAGGTCGACGTGATCGGCTTCTGCCTGCCGGCGGACCAGAAGCTCGGCCCCGGTGACCGGTTCATCGCGAAGGAACTGGCCGGGATCAAGAGGACGCCGAAGGTCGCGATCGTCACCAAGACCGACCTGGTCGACCCCAAGGCCCTCGCCGAGCAGCTGATCGCCGTCGACCAGCTCGGCAAGGAGCTGGGCTTCGAGTGGGCGCAGATCGTGCCGGTGTCGGCGGTCGGCGACAAGCAGGTGGATCTGCTGGCCGACCTGCTGATCCCGCTGCTCCCCGAGGGGCCGGCGCTCTACCCCGAGGGCGATCTGACGGACGAGCCCGAGCAGGTGATGGTCGCCGAGCTGATCCGGGAGGCCGCCCTGGAGGGCGTGCGGGACGAACTGCCGCACTCCATCGCGGTGGTCGTGGAGGAGATGCTCCCGCGGGAGGACCGCCCCGCGGACCGGCCGCTGCTGGACATCCACGCCAACGTCTACATCGAGCGGCCCAGCCAGAAGGGCATCGTCATCGGGCCCAAGGGCAAGCGGCTGAAGGAGGTCGGCATCAAGTCCCGCAAGCACATCGAGGCGCTGCTGGGCACGCCGGTCTTCCTGGACCTGCACGTCAAGGTGGCCAAGGACTGGCAGCGCGACCCCAGGCAGCTGCGCAAGCTGGGCTTCTGACCCTCACCCGTGCTGCGCCCGCAGCACCTCCCGGTACCAGTGGTACGACGCCTTCGGCGTGCGCGTGAGCGTCGTGTAGTCGACGTGCACCAGGCCGAAGCGGCGGGTGTAGCCCTCGGCCCACTCGAAGTTGTCCAGGAGGGACCAGACGAAGTAGCCGCGGACGTCGACGCCGGCCGCCAGCGCGGTGTGGACGGCGCGGATGTGGGCGTCCAGGAAGGCGATGCGGTCCTGGTCGTCGACGCCCTCGTAGGAGCAGCCGTTCTCGGTGATGACGACGGGCGGGAGCCGGTCGCCGTAGCGGTCGCGGAAGCCGGTGAGGAGTTCGGTCAGCCCCTCGGGGACCACCGGCCAGCCGAAGTCGGTCACCGGGCGGCCCTCGATCTCCCGTACCGAGAAGGGCAGTTCGGCGGGGAGTTCCAGCCCTCCGTACGCGCCGTTGCCGCTCCCCGGGGCGCCCACCAGGGACGGCGCGTAGTAGTTGACGCCGTACCAGTCGACGGGCTCGCCGATGACCGCCAGGTCCTCCGCCGCGCCGTCGGGCATCAGCCCGGCCATGCCCTCCGGGTACGCGCCGAGGAGCACCGGTTCGGCGAACAGCCGGTTCAGCAGCGTGTCGTAGAGGTCCGCCGCCGTCACGTCCGCCGGATCCTGCGAGGCGGCCCGGACCGGGCCGTGGGAGTTGGCGATGCCGATGTCCGTCGCCCCGGCCGCGCGCAGCGCCCGCACCGCGAGACCGTGGGCGAGGAGCTGGTGGTGGGCGGCGGGGAGGGCGTCGAAGAGCAGCCGCCGGCCGGGGGCGTGGGCGCCGATCGCGTGGCCCAGCAGGGTGTGTTCCGCCGGTTCGTTGAGGGTGATCCACTTGTCCACCCGGTCGCCGAGGCGGTCCGCCACCACCGCCGCGTAGTCGGCGAACCTGGGCGCCGTGTCCCGGTCCAGCCAGTCCAGCGCGGCGGGCAGGTCCCAGTGGAAGAGGGTGGGCACGGGCCGTACGCCCGCGGCGCACAGCTCGTCCACCAGACGGTCGTAGAAGTCCAGGCCGCCGGGGGAGTTCACCCGGGGCCAGGAGACGGAGAAGCGGTACGCGTCCACGCCCAGGCCGGCGAGCAGGGCCACGTCCTCGGGATAGCGGTGGTAGTGGTCGCAGGCCACCGCCGCCGTCGAACCGTCCCTCACCCGCCCCGGCCCGGCCGTGAACACGTCCCACACGGACGGCTCCCGCTGCTCGGCCGCGCCCTCGATCTGGTGGGCCGAGGTCGACACGCCCCAGAGGAAGCCGGCCGGGAACCGGGGGATCTCGGTGCCCGCGTCAGTCGCCATGGGCGGATCATCCGCAGCCCCGGCGACGGAAGTCAACGCCCCGTCACGCGCCTTCCTTCAGCACCCGTGTCACCAACGCTCGCTCGTCAGGGGTCAGTTCGGGATCGGCCGTGTACACCGTGCGGCCGTCGACCGTGATCTCGTAGCTGAAGCCGTCCGGGACGCCTGCCGGAGGCGCGGCCCGGCCGGACGCGAGGACGCGCCCGGCCAGGGACTGCCACTCCCCGGCATCGGGCCGGTCCGAGGTCTCCACCTCGGCCCCGCGCTCGATGCCCGTGAAACCGCCCGTACGCCGTACTCGAATACGCATGGTCCGTGTCTAGTACGGAACTAGAGCGTGCGCACCCCCACCTGTTCCCAGGCCTTCTGTACGGCCCGCAGTTCGTCCCCGGCGCCGTACCGCTCCCGGGTCGCCTTCACCGTGAGCGTGGCGAAGTCGGTGAACAGGGCGTCCTCCTTCAGGTCGCCGCCGGTCAGCACGTCGTACCAGATCTGCCCGGCCTTCTCCCAGGCGTAGCCGCCGAGGGCGGTGGCGGCCAGGTAGAAGGCGTGGTTGGGGATGCCGGAGTTGATGTGCACGCCGCCGTTGTCGCGGCCGGTGCGGACGTAGTCCTCCATCCGCGCCGGCTGCGGGTCCTTGCCGAGCACGTCGTCGTCGTACGCGGTGCCCGGGGCCTTCATGGAGCGCAGGGCGACCCCGGTGACGCGGGGGGCGAGCAACCCGGCGCCGATCAGCCAGTCGGCCTCGGCGGCGGTCTGGCCGAGGGTGTACTGCTTGATCAGCGAGCCGAAGACATCGGAGAGCGACTCGTTGAGCGCGCCGGACTGGCCGTGGTAGTCCAGGTTGGCGGTGTGCTGGGTGACGCCGTGGGTCAGCTCGTGGCCGATGACGTCGACCGGGATGGTGAAGTCGAGGAAGACCTCGTTGTCCCCGTCGCCGAAGACCATCTGCTCGCCGTTCCAGAAGGCGTTGTCGTAGCCCTCGCCGAAGTGCACGGTGGCGTCCAGCGGCAGGCCGTTGCCGTCGATGGAGTGCCGGCCGTACGCCTTCAGATACAGGTCGAAGGTGGCGCCGAGGCCCGCGTACGCCCGGTTGACGGAGGCGTCGGGGCCGGAGTCGGAGCCCTCCTCGCGGACCTTGGTGCCGGGCAGGTCCTGGGTGTGCTCGGCGTCGTAGACGGTGCGCTGCGGCTGGTCGGCGGCGGCGCCCTCCGGCGCGGCGACGGGGCTCGAGCCGATCACCGTGGTCAGGCGCCGCTTGGTGCGCTGGTAGGCGTCGTGCTCCAGGGACCGGCGGGCCGGGCCGGAGAGCGCGGGGTCGTCGTTGCGGGCGAGTTTGTCGAGGACGTGCGGCGGCACGATCGTGCAGAAGACGGGCTCGAAGCCCCCGTGGGTCGTCATATCCGGAACCATCGCATTGTGTGACTCCGCTGTCACTACCTGCCACCATGATTGGTGAAATACCAGGACAACGAGCGCCACGCTCCGTGACGTTGTGGTAAGGCGATGTGACGCCTTGCACTTTTTGTCCGGTTCCGCCGTCTGGTCCCGCATACTGGGACAGGCCCGCGCGCCCGGAACGGCTCGGCTAGGCTGCGGAGCATCATGCGTTCCTGGCTGCTTCTTCTTAGCTGCCGCGGCGAGGGTCTGTAGTCGAGGCCGACTCCCTCCCCGCGGAGCTCTGGCGTTGCGTCGTCGGCCGTCCACTCGGATATCCGGGACACCCTGAGGAGCCCACGCGTCATGGCCAACCGCCAGCAGCCCAGCCCCATGCCGATCCACAAGTACGGCCGCTACGAGCAGGTCGACATCCCGGACCGCACCTGGCCCGGCAAGCGCATCACCGCCGCCCCCCGCTGGCTCTCCACCGACCTGCGCGACGGCAACCAGGCCCTGATCGACCCGATGTCGCCCGAGCGCAAGCGCCGGATGTTCGACCAGCTGGTGAAGATGGGCTACAAGGAGATCGAGGTCGGCTTCCCCGCCTCCGGCCAGACCGACTTCGACTTCGTGCGCTCGATCATCGAGGAAGAGGGCGCGATCCCGGACGACGTCACCATCTCGGTGCTGACGCAGGCCCGCGAGGACCTGATCGAGCGGACGGTGGAGTCCCTGAAGGGCGCCCGCCGCGCCACCGTCCATCTGTACAACGCCACCGCGCCGGTCTTCCGCCGGGTCGTCTTCCGCGGCTCCAAGGACGACATCAGGCAGATCGCCGTGGACGGCACCCGCCTGGTGATGGAGTACGCCGGCAAACTGCTCGGCCCCGAGACCGAGTTCGGCTACCAGTACAGCCCGGAGATCTTCACCGACACCGAGCTGGACTTCGCCCTGGAGGTCTGCGAGGCGGTCATGGACGTCTGGCAGCCCGGCCCGGGCCGCGAGATCATCCTCAACCTGCCCGCCACCGTGGAGCGTTCCACCCCCTCCACGCACGCGGACCGCTTCGAGTGGATGCACCGCAACCTCTCCCGCCGCGAGTACGTCTGCCTGTCCGTCCACCCGCACAACGACCGCGGCACCGCCGTGGCCGCCGCCGAACTGGCCCTGATGGCCGGCGCCGACCGCGTCGAGGGCTGCCTGTTCGGGCAGGGCGAGCGCACCGGCAACGTCGACCTGGTCACCCTGGGCATGAACCTGTTCTCCCAGGGCGTCGACCCGCAGATCGACTTCTCCGACATCGACGAGATCCGCCGTACGTGGGAGTACTGCAACCAGATGGAGGTCCACCCGCGCCACCCGTACGTGGGCGACCTGGTCTACACGTCCTTCTCCGGCTCCCACCAGGACGCCATCAAGAAGGGTTTCGACGCCATGGAGGCCGACGCGCGGGCCAGGGGCGTCACGGTCGACGGCATCGAGTGGGCGGTGCCGTACCTGCCCATCGACCCCAAGGACGTCGGCCGCTCCTACGAGGCCGTCATCCGCGTCAACTCCCAGTCCGGCAAGGGCGGCATCGCCTACGTCCTGAAGAACGACCACAAGCTGGACCTGCCGCGCCGGATGCAGATCGAGTTCTCCAGGATCATCCAGGCGAAGACCGACGCCGAGGGCGGCGAGATCACGCCGAAGGACATCTGGGCCGTCTTCCAGGACGAGTACCTGCCCAACCCGGACAACCCCTGGGGCCGCATCCAGGTCAGGACCGGCCAGTCCACCACGGACACCGACGGCGTGGACACCCTCACCGTCGAGGCCACCGTCGACGGCCTGGACACCGTCCTGACCGGCTCCGGCAACGGTCCGATCTCGGCCTTCTTCGACGCCCTGCACGCCCTGGGCATCGACGTACGCCTGCTGGACTACCAGGAGCACACGATGAGCGAGGGCGCCTCCGCGCAGGCCGCCTCGTACATCGAGTGCGCGATCGACGGCAAGGTCCTGTGGGGGATCGGCATCGACGCGAACACCACGCGCGCCTCGCTGAAGGCGGTCGTCTCCGCCGTCAACCGCGCCACCCGCTGACGGGCCCCCGCCCGCCGCACGGCGGCGGGCGGAGTGCCGGTTTTCGGCCATCGCACCCCTCAGGTCACGGAAAGGTCTCGTACGGGGTACTGACTCCGCCTCCCGGATGTGGCTAACATCACGCCAGCGTGGCGATGTTGCCGCGCCGTTACGGAGGTGCGACGTGCTGCCAGTACGGGGACGAGACGGCCGTGCCACCGGGGCCCTGCGCATCATGGGCACCCGCACCGCGTGGACGCCCGTCGGCGACGGCGAGTTCTTCTGTCCCGGCTGCGGCGGCGACCGCAACTACCAGCGGCTCACCGGCCGCCGCCGGCTCACCCTGTTCGGCGTGCCCCTGCTGCCGCGCGGCGAGACCGGACCGGTGGTGGAGTGCGCCGCCTGCCGGCACCACTTCGGCACCGACGTCCTGGGCCACCCCACCACCCGCCGCTTCTCCGCGATGCTCCGCGACGCCGTGCACACCGTCGCCCTCGCGGTCCTCGCCGCGGGCGGCACCTCCTCCCGCACGGTCCTGGAGACGGCCGCCGCCACCGTGCGCGCGGCCGGCTTCGCCGACTGCACCGAGGAGCAGCTCGCCGCCCTGGTCGACGCCCTCGCCGCCGACACCGGCCGGTACTTCGAGCAGCCGTGCGGGGCCGGGCTGACCATAGAGCTGCACGAGGCCCTGGACCCGCTCGCCGCGCACCTCGCCCCGGCCGGCCGCGAGGCCCTGCTGCTCCAGGGCGCCCGCATCGCCCTCGCCGACGGCCCCTACACCCCCGCCGAACGCGACGCCCTTGCCACCGTCGGCGCGGCCCTCACCCTCCGCGCCGACGACGTGGACCGGCTGCTGGCCGCCGCCCGCACGCCCTCCTGATCACCCCGGTGGAGTATGAGCGCCGCCGCCGTGGCGGGCAGCATCAGGGCGTGACCCCGCGCAGCCGCACCCTCCCGACCGTCCTCGCCCTCCTCACCGCGCTCATCGCGCTCACCGCCCGGCAGCCCGCACACGCGGCGCCCGGCGCCTGCGACTCCTCCGTCCCGTACGCCTCCGGCCAGGGCGGCTACGCCGTCTACCGCATCCCCG
Source organism: Streptomyces sp. NPDC029296 (assembly GCF_055569255.1). Taxonomy (NCBI): domain Bacteria; kingdom Bacillati; phylum Actinomycetota; class Actinomycetes; order Kitasatosporales; family Streptomycetaceae; genus Streptomyces; species Streptomyces sp. NPDC029296. The sequence continues at coordinate 45,602 of NZ_JBVHXT010000040.1, read as the reverse complement.
CCGTGGTGCAGACCCGCACCGGCACCCTCCTCGCCTTCGCCGAGGGCCGCCGCGACGGGGCCGCCGACAGCGGGGACATCGACGTCGTGCTGCGCCGCTCCGCCGACGGCGGCTGCACCTGGGGCCCGCTGACCGTGGTCGCCGCCGGCCACGGCGACACCCGGGGCAACCCGGCGCCCGTCGTCGACCCGCGCACCGGCACCATCGTCCTGGTGACCTGCGGCAACAGCGGCGGCGCGACCGAGGACCGGATCATGCGCGGCGAGGTCGGCCCGCGGGAGGGCCGCCGGGTCTACGTCCAGCGCAGCGCGGACGACGGCCGGCACTTCACCGCCCCCCGGGACATCACCGACACGGTGAAGCGGCCCGACTGGCGCTGGTACGCCACCGGTCCCGGCCACGCCCTCGCCCTCACCCGCGGCCCGCGCGCCGGCCGCCTGCTGATCCCCGCCAACCACTCCGCCGCCCCGCCCGCCGGCTCCCCCGACACCGGCCGGGAGGCCCGCTACTACGGCGGCCACGCCCTCTACAGCGACGACACCGGCCACACCTGGCACCTGGGCTTCGTGGACGCGGTCTACGACGGCGTGACCAACGCCAACGAGACGAGCGCCGCCCAGCTCCCCGACGGCCGCGTCTACCTCGGCGCCCGCGACCAGAACGGCACCGCCCCCGGCAACCGGCTCGACACCTACTCCAGTGACGGCGGCCGCACCCTGGACCGCCCCTACGCCGTCCAGCACTCCCTGGACGCCGTCCCCGTGGTCCAGGGCAGCGTCCTGCAGCCCGACACCCCGGGCGCGCCCCTGCTGTTCTCCGCGCCCTCCGTGCCCACCGCCCGCCGCGCCCTCGCCCTGTGGGCCAGCGCGGACGCCGGACGCGCCTTCGTCCGGCTGCTGACCCTCGGCGACCGCAGGGCCGCCTACTCCGACCTCGTCCCGGTCGGCAGCCATCACATCGGCGTCCTCTACGAGACCGGCACCGACAGCCCCTACGAGTCACTGGAGTTCCGCCGGATCCCGCTGCCCTGACGGTCACGGGGCGGGCCGCCGCCCCGTCGCGGGGGCCGGGCGTTTTCCGGCGCGGGAGGGGATGATGTGGTGCGTCGATCGACTACGGCGGGGGCGTCCGGTATGAGCACGAGCACGAGCGCGAGCAGAACCGAGGAGTTCGAGGAGCTGCGGCCCCTGCTGTTCTCCATCGCCTACCGGATCCTCGGCAGCGTCGGCGAGGCCGAGGACGCCGTCCAGGAGACCTGGCTGCGCTTCACCGCCTCCCCGGTCCGGCCCCGGTCGGCCAAGGCGTACCTGTCGGCCACGGTGACCCGGCTGTCCATCGACGTCCTGCGCTCGGCCCGGGTCCGCCGGGAGGCCTACGTCGGCCCCTGGTTCCCCGAGCCGCTGCTCGCCGACCCCTACCAGGACCCGGAGCGCTCGGCGGAGCTGGCCGACTCGGTGTCGATGGCCGCCCTGCTGCTCCTGGAACGGCTCAGCCCGCTGGAGCGCGCGGTCTTCGTGCTGCGGGAGGTGTTCGACTTCGGCTTCCCCGAGATCGCCCGGGCGGTCGACCGCTCGGAGGCGGCCTGCCGCCAGCTCCTGGTGCGCGCCCGGCGCCACATGAGCGAGGGCCGGCCCCGCTTCGAGGCGGACCGCGGCGAGCGGGACGAACTGGCCGCGCGGTTCTTCGACGCCCTGCGCGAGGGCGATGTCATCGGGCTGAGGGACCTGCTCGCCGCCGACGTGTCGATGGCCGGCGACGGCGGCGGCAAGGCGCCCCAGCTGGCCCGGAGCGTCCTGGGCGCCGAGAACGTGGCCCGCCTGCTCACCACCGTCTTCCCGCAGCTCGCCCGGCTCGGCGTCCTCTGCGAGCCGCACCAGGTCAACGGGCAGCCCGGCGCGGTCTTCCGGGACCCGGAGGGCCGGGTGCTCAACGCCGTGGCGCTCGACGTCCTGGACGGGCGGATCCAGGCCATCCGCATCGTGGTCAACCCCGACAAGCTCGGCCACCTAGGCCCCGTGGCGGACGCCTGGTCGGTGCACCACGCGCTGCGGGAGGTACGCCGGGGAGCGCGGTGAGCGTCGTGCGCCGGCACGGGCCATGGCCTTCCCCGCACCGGCTGCGCGGCGTGGTCGTGCGGGTCGTGCGCCGGTGCCGGGCGTGGCCGCCGCGCGCCATTGTCAGCGCCCGTGCGCGTCCCGGCCGAGGAGGCCCGCCGCCGCCAGGAACTTGCCCACCCGCTCGATCTCCTCGCCGGACAGCGGGACCTGCGGCTCGGCGGTGACCGGGCAATCGATGACGCCGCGCAGGTGCAGCGCCGCCTTGAACGCGCCCAGCGCCGCCGAACCGCCGCCCATCCGCGCCGGGTCCCCCACGCCGACCATCCCGAACAGGGCGCACAGCCGCTCCTGCTCGGCCCGCGCCCCCTCCAGGTCCCCCGCCCGGCACTGCCGGTACAGCCGCACGTACCCGTGCGGATCGACGTTGGCCAGGCCCGGCACCGCCCCGTCCGCGCCCAGCGCCAGCGCCGCGTCGGTGATCTGCTCCGAGCCGGTGAGCACCCCGAACCCGGGGTGGGCGCGGGAGCCCGTGACCAGCTCCCGGAAGGCCGCCAGATCCCCGCTGGAGTCCTTGATCCCGGCCAGGACACCGTCCCCCGCGAGCCCCAGCACCACCTCCGCGGGCAGCTTGGTATGCACGGCGACCGGGATGTCGTAGGCGATCACCGGGACCGGGCTGGCGGCGGCGATCCGGCGGTAGTGGTGGACGATCTCCGCGGGGTGGGTGCGGGTGTAGAACGGGGCGGTGACGACGACGGCCTGCGCCCCGGCCCCGGTGACCGCCGCGACATGCTCCAGGACGCGCGGGGTGGTCATGTCGATCGCGCCGGCGATGACCGGCAGCTGACCGCCCAGGTGCGCGGTCACGGCCGCCACCACCCGCCGGCGCTGCGCGTCCGTCAGGAACGCCGCCTCCGAGGTCGAGCCCAGCAGGAACAGCCCGTGCACCCCCGCCTCCACCAGGAAGTCCACCAGGCGCAGCAGGGACGGCACATCCACCTCGCGGTCCGGTGTCAGGGGCGTGCAGACGGGCGGGACGACACCGGTGAGCGGGGCGGGAAGGGTCATTCAGGGCTCCTGGCGTGCTAGGTCTTCCGTCGACGTGTCCTCCTCCACAGGATGGTGGCACCGGTAGCGGTGAGCGGGGTGTGACGCGGCCGAGAAGTCCGGCATCTCCCGGGCGCACGCTTCGTCGGCCTTCCAGCACCGGGTGCGGAACGGGCAGCCGCTCGGCGGGCGGGTCGCCGAGGGCACCGGGCCGGTCAGCGGGATCGGGTCGAGGGGGTCCAGCAGACCGGGCGTGGCCGAGAACAGGGCCCGGGTGTACGGGTGCCGGGCCGCGTCGGTGACCCGGCCGGCCGGGGTCTCCTCCACGATCCGGCCCAGGTACATCGTGATCACCCGGTCGCTCATCCGCCGGACCGTCTGGATGTCGTGCGAGACGAACACCAGCGCCAGGCCGAGGCGTTCCTTCAGGTCCAGCAGCAGGTTCAGGATCTGCGCGCGGACCGAGACGTCCAGGGCGCTGGTCGGCTCGTCGGCGACCACCAGCGCCGGGTCCAGGGCGAGGGCGCGGGCGATGGCCACCCGCTGCCGCTGCCCGCCCGACAGCTGTCCGGGCAGCGCGTCGGCGAGCGCCCCGGGCAGCCCCACCAGCGCCATCAGCTCCCGCACCCGCTCCTCGCGCTCGGCCCGGGTGCCGCGCCGGTGCACGTCCAGCGGGTCGCGCAGGATGCGGCGGACGGTCAGCCGGCGGTTCAGCGCGGTCGACGGGTCCTGGAAGACCAGCCCGGTGCCCGCCCCCACGGCCGCCCGGCGCTCGGCGGCCGGCATCGCCCACAGGTCCCGGCCGCGGAACGCCACCGTCCCCGCGACCGGCCGCTGGATGCCCACCAGCACCTTCGCCAGCGTCGACTTCCCGCACCCCGACTCGCCGACCACGCCCACCGTCTCCCCGGCCGCCACGGACAGCCCGGCGCCGGTCAGGGCGTACACCCGGTCGCGCCGGAAGAGCCCGCCGCTGCGCGCCTTGTGCACCACGTGGGCGTCGCGTACCTCCACCACCGCCGTCATTGCAGGGCCTCCTCGCTCTCCGCGGTCGTCGGCTCCACCGCCGGGTGGTGGCAGGCGGCCGTGTGGGCGGCGGTGCCGGTGAGCACCGGGGCGGTGGTGTGGCACACCTCGGTGGCCAGCGGGCAGCGGTCGGCGAACCGGCAGCCCGCCGGGAAGTCGGCCGGGGCCGGGACGACGCCCTTGATCTGCGTCATCCGCTCCTCGGCCGACTCCAGCGACAGCACACTGCCCAGCAGGCCGCGCGTGTAGTGGTGGGCCGGCGCCGCCACCAGGTCGGCGGTCACCCCGGTCTCCACGATCCGCCCGCCGTACATCACCGCCACCCGGTCGGTGACGTCCGCGACCAGCGCCAGGTCGTGCGAGACCAGGACCAGCGCGAAGCCCAGCTCCGCGCGCAGCCGCAGCAGCAGCCGCATGACCTGGGCCTGCACGGTGACGTCCAGGGCGGTGGTCGGCTCGTCGGCGATGATCAGCTGCGGCTCGCGGGACAGGGCCATCGCGATCAGCACGCGCTGGCGCTGCCCGCCGGACAGCTCGTGCGGATAGCTGCGCAGGGTCCGCTCCGGGTCCAGCCCGACCAGCGACAGCAGCTCCGCGGGGCTGCGGCGGCCACCGCGCCGGACGAGCTGTCGCAGCTGGGCACGGATGGTCATGGCCGGGTTCAGCGAGGACAGGGCGTCCTGGTAGACCATGGCCATCTCGTGGCCGAGCAGCCGCCGCCGGGCCCGGGCCGGCTCGGTGAGCAGGTCCCGCTGCCGGAACCGCACCTGCCCGCCGATCCGGGCGCCCTTCGGCTGGAGCCCCATCACGGTGAGCGCGGTCAGCGACTTGCCGCAGCCCGACTCGCCCACCAGGCCCAGCACCTCCCCGGGGTACACCTCGAAGCCGACCCCGGCCACGATGTCCACGCCCCGGTGCCGGTCCGGGAAGCCGATGGCGAGGTTCTCCACGGCGAGCACCGGCTGCCCGCTCCGGTCGGGCAGCGGCCGGGCCCGGGCGCGCAGCCGCCGGGCGGCCTCGGCCAGCCCGGGCAGCGGCAGCACCCCGCCGGTGCCCGGCTCGGGCGTCTGGAGCCGGTCCCCGGGCGCACGCACCTCCCTCGGGGCGGGCGCGGCCCACGCGTCCGACACGCCCTCGGAAAGGACGTTCAGCGCCAGCACGGTGAGCAGGATCAGCAGCCCGGGGAAGACGGTCGCCCACCAGCCGCCGGTCAGCACCATGTTCTTGCCGTCGGCGATGACACTGCCCCAGGAGGGGTCCGGGGGGCGCACGCCCGCGCCGATGAAGGAGAGGGACGCCTCGAAGACGATGGCCTCGGCGACCTGCACCGTGCAGAAGACCAGCACCGGGGCGGCGCAGTTGACGGCCACGTGCCGCAGCACGATGTGCGGGGTGCGGGCGCCGATGACCCGCTCGGCGGTGACGTAGTCCTCCCCGTACTGGTCCAGCACGTTCGCCCGGACCACCCGCGCCACCGGCGGCGTGAACAGGAACGCGATGGCGCAGATCAGCACGCCGATCCCGCCGCCGAACACGGCCACCAGCACGGCGGCGAGCGCGATGCCGGGGAACGCCATCACCACGTCCAGGCAGCGCATCAGCGTCTCGTCCACGGCCTTGCGGGAGGTGGCGGCGACGGCCCCGAGCACGGCCCCGGCGACGAGCGCCAGCGCGGTCGCGCCCAGTCCGATGGCCAGTGACCAGCGGGCGCCGTACATCAGCCGGCTCAGGATGTCCCGGCCCAGGCTGTCCTGCCCCATCCAGTGCGCGGCGGACGGCGCCCCCGTCCCGCCGGCCGGGTCCCGCTGGTCCAGCGGATCGTCCGGCGCCAGGACCGGCGCGAGGACGGCGACCAGGACCACCACGGTCAGCAGGCAGAGGGCGGCCTTCGACGGCAGCGGCAGCCGGCGCCATCCGCGCAGCCGCAGGCCGGGCCGGGACAGCCGCTCGGTGAGCGTCGCGCGCGTGACCATCAGCCCGCCCTCAGTCGTGGGTTGACCAGCAGATACAGGATGTCGATGACGAGGTTGACGACGACGAACCCCGTCGCGGTGGTCAGCACGACCCCCTGCACCACCGCCGGGTCGCCGTTCTGCACGGCGTCGATCATCAGCTTGCCCATGCCGGGCAGCGCGAAGATCGTCTCGATGACGACGGCGCCGCCGAGCAGGTAGCCGACCCGCAGCCCGAGCACGGTGAGCGGGTTGACCAGCGCGTTGCGCAGCACGTTCCGGCCGACGACCACGCGCGGCGGCAGCCCGCTGCCGATCGCCGTCCGTACGTAGTCCTTGTCCAGCTCCTCCACCACCGAGGTCCGCACGATCCGGGTGAGCTGGGCCGCCACCGGCAGGGACAGGGCGACGGCGGGCAGCGCCATGGTCCGCAGCCAGCCGGTGACCGAGTCGCCCGGGTTGATGTAGCCCCCGGTGGGGAACCAGCCCCGGTCCACGGCGAGGTACTGGATCATCAGCAGCGCCAGCCAGAAGCCGGGCGCGGCGACCCCGACCAGCGAGACCACCCGGATGAGCTGGTCCGGCAGCCGGTCCCGGTACACCGCCGCCGTCACCCCGCCCGCCAGCGCCAGGACGACGGCCAGGGCGAGGCCGAGGAAGGTCAGCTGGAGGGTGAGCGGCAGGGCGGTGGCGACCTGGTCGAGCACGGGGGAGCGGGTGAGGGCGCTGGTGCCGAGGTCGCCGTGGAGCAGATCGCCGACGAAGTGGACGTAGCGCACGGGCAGCGGGTCCAGCAGCCCGTTGCGTTCCCGGAAGTCGTGCAGCTGCCGCGGGCTGGGGTTGGCGCCCTGGAAGAACGCGGACGCCGGGTCGGCGTCCGAGAACCGCATCACCAGGAACACGAACAGCACGATGCCCAGCAGCAGGGGCACCAGCAGGAGGACCCGGCGGAGCAGGATGCGTACGACCGTGGTCATACCGTCAGACCCACCGGGCCTGGAGGAGGTTGACGCCCGGGTAGGGCTGGGGCCGTATCCCGGACAGCTCGCGCGGGTCCCAGGCGGTCATCAGCTCGTTGTGGACGACCGGGTACAGCACGGCCTGTTCGGCGACGACGTCGATGTAGTCCCGCACCATCGCCTTCTTCCGCGCGGGGTCCGGCTCCCGGGTCGCCCGGTCCATGTCCTCGAAGAGCCGCCGGGCGACCGGGTCGTCGGCCCACCGCGTGTACCGCATCCACAGGTTCCCGGGGCCGTAGTTGTAGTGCATGATCAGGTCGGCGTCGAGCCCGAACTGGTTGGGGTTGGAGGCCGCCGCGACCACCTGGTAGTCCCGCCTCTGGTCCATCTTGGTGAACACGGCTGTGGTCTCCTGCGGCGCCAGCGTGGTGCGCACGCCCACGGCGTCCCAGCAGGACTTGATCGTCGGCAGGCAGTCCACGATCCAGCTGACGTTGACGGCCATGATCTCGACGCTCAGGCCGCTCACCCCGGCGGCCTCCAGCAGCGCCTTCGCCTTGCCGGGGTCGTAGTCGTAGACGGTCTTCGCCCGCCGGTGGCTCGGGTTGCCCTCGTTCAGGAACGAGGACGCGGGCCTGCCGTGCCCCTTCAGGGCGACCCGCACCATCTTCTCGCTGTCGATGGCGTAGTGCAGGGCCTGGCGCACCCGGACGTCGTCGAAGGGCTTGTGCCGGGTGTTGAACATCAGGAACAGGTTGTTCATCCCGGCCCCGCCGGCCACCTTCAGCCCGCCCTGTTCCAGGCGGGGGATGTTGGCGTAGGGGATGTTGTCGGCGATCTGCGCGCCGGCCCCGGTGCCGGAGATCTTCGCGACGCGGGAGGACGCGTCCACGATGGTCAGCCAGTTCATCTTCCGGAAGACCGGCCGGCGCGGGCCGTTGTACGCGGCGAACGCCTCGAAGGTGGTGTTCGACTTCGGGTGGTGCGCGGTCTGCCGGTACGGTCCCGAGCCCACGGCCAGCCCCTTGATCGCGTCGTCCCAGGCGCCGGGCCGGGAGTAGACGTGCTCCGGCATGATCTTGGCGAGGGTGAGCCGGGAGAGCCCGTCCGGGAACGGGAACTTGAGCCGCAGCTCGACGGTCCGGTCGCCGGTCTTGCGCACGGAGTCCAGCCAGGGGGCGAAGAACCCCTTGGCCAGCGTCTGGGTCTTCGGGTCCAGGATGCGGTCGAAGACGAACACCACGTCGTCGGCGGTGACGGGCCTGCCGTCGTGGAAGGTGGCACCGTCGCGGAGCGTGAACCGCCAGGTCGTGGCGTTCGGGTCGGCGGGGAGCGCGGTGGCGAGGGCGGGGTACGGCGCCCGGGTGATCGGGTCGGTGTCCAGCAGTCCCTCGTAGATGTGATGGTTGGCGGCCATCGCGAACGCGGAGGCGGTCTGGGTCGGGTCCCAGCTGCCGTCGTTGCCATAGCCGATGACGGCGGTCAGCGTCCGGTCCTTGCCGCCGCCCCCGCCGCCGGTGTCGTTGGTCGACTCCGGCCCGGCGGAGCACCCCGCCAGCACCGCCCCCGCGCCCACCGCTCCGGCCCCCAGGAGAAACGCCCGGCGGCGCGGTGCCGGTACGTCGGGAATCACGTCGTCGCGCACGGGTCCTCCAGCGGGTCGATGAACCGATGGGTCGATGAGGGGGAGGGGGAGTGGCGGGGGGTGGAGGGGGAGGTGGTGGGAGGAGTGGGATGCGACGTCCTACGTCCTACGTCCGCTCGGTAGCGCGACGATAAGAGGGGCCGTGGGGGCGGTCAAGACAGCGCACACGAATGGGGGTAGCGCCGGCACGGGCGCCGCCCTTCGCCAAGCCGCCGGGCCCCGCCGTGTGCCGGCGCGGGGGCGCGGACCCGGGCGACCCGGCTCCACCTGGGTGAATCACGGGTTTTCCGCGTGGCGCCCGCAGGCCCGGCCGCGGGGCCGCCGCACCGGCCGCGGTGGAGCGGTGGCCGTGGTCAAACCCCTTCGGCGGCCGTGGGCCCGCGGGCGCGGGCGCCTTCCGGGTGGAAAAGCGGAGCGTCACGCTTGATGTACAAAGCGTAAACTCGGAACAGGAAGGGGAGCTAAGTGAGCGGCATCGAAGAGGCGGAGGAGGCGTTGAGGGAATTGCGGTCGGCTCTCGAGAAGGCCGGGGTCGTTCTCCCGTCGCTGGGGCTCGATCCGGTGAGTCTCGTGCGGGAGGTGCCCTGTCCGCTGGTGGACCTCGGGCGGTGTTCGGTCGGGACCGCGCGCCGGCTGGCGGCGGCGCTGGCGGGGGAGGAGCGGTGAAACCCGTCATCGGCAGTCATGTGATGGACACGCGCACCGGCAAGGTCGGCGTCGTGATGGGGCACGAGGGCCCGTACGTGCAGGTGAGACCGTACGGCGGTGGGCGCGAGTGGGACGCCGAGCCGGGGGCGCTGCGCTGCGCCACCCCGGCCGAGCGGCTCAGCGCGGCGACCGCCTACGCCAATGCCCGCAGTCGCGGGGAGGTGCTCTAGCCGGTCCCGCGCATGGGCGAGAATGGGGGCATGAGTCTGTTCCGCGACGACGGCATCGTGCTGCGCACCCAGAAGCTGGGTGAGGCGGACCGGATCATCACGTTGCTCACGCGCGGGCACGGACGGGTGCGCGCCGTGGCCCGGGGGGTACGGCGCACGAAGTCGAAGTTCGGGGCCCGGCTGGAGCCGTTCTCCCATGTGGACGTGCAGTTCTTCGCCCGGGGGAGCGAGCTGGTCGGGCGCGGTCTGCCGCTGTGCACGCAGAGCGAGACGATCGCCCCGTACGGCGGCGGGATCGTCACGGACTACGCCCGGTACACGGCCGGGACGGCCATGCTGGAGACCGCCGAGCGGTTCACCGACCACGAGGGCGAGCCGGCCGTCCAGCAGTACCTGCTGCTCGTCGGGGCGCTGCGGACGCTCGCCCGGGGCGAGCACGCCCCGCATCTCGTCCTCGACGCCTTCCTGCTGCGGTCCCTGGCCGTGAACGGCTACGCGCCCAGCTTCGGCGACTGCGCGAAGTGCGGGATGCCGGGACCGAACCGGTTCTTCTCCGTGGCCTCCGGCGGCTCGGTGTGCGTCGACTGCCGGGTGCCCGGCAGCGTGGTGCCGTCCCCGCAGACCCTCGTCCTGCTGGGCGCGCTGCTTACGGGAGACTGGGAGACGGCGGACGCGTGCGAGCCGCGGTACGTCCGCGAGGGCAGCGGACTGGTGTCCGCCTACCTGCACTGGCACCTGGAGCGCGGGCTGCGCTCCCTGCGCTACGTAGAGAAGTAAGCACGGCTACGGGTCGAGGAGACGAGAAGCACATGGTCGTACGCGGGATCCTGGGGCGCCAGCGGCGCGAGTACGAGGCGCCGAGGCCGCACCCGTCCGGTGCGCGCGCGCCCAAGCTCCCCGGTGAGCTGGTGCCGAACCACGTCGCGATCGTCATGGACGGCAACGGCCGGTGGGCCAAGGAGCGGGGGCTGCCGCGCACGGAGGGGCACAAGGTCGGTGCCGAACGCGTGCTGGACGTCCTCCAGGGCTCGATCGAGGTCGGCGTGCGCAACATCTCCCTGTACGCCTTCTCCACCGAGAACTGGAAGCGCTCGCCCGACGAGGTCCGCTTCCTGATGAACTTCAACCGCGACTTCATCCGCAAGACCCGCGACCAGCTCGACGCCCTCGGCATCCGGGTGCGCTGGGTGGGCCGGATGCCCAAGCTGTGGAAGTCGGTCGCCAAGGAGCTCCAGATCGCCCAGGAGCAGACCAAGGGCAACGACCTGCTCACCCTGTACTTCTGCATGAACTACGGCGGCCGGGCCGAGATCGCGGACGCGGCGCAGGCGATCGCCGAGGACGTGAGGGCGGGGCGGCTCGACCCGTCGAAGGTGACCGAGAAGACCGTCCAGAGGTACCTGTACTACCCGGACATGCCGGACGTGGACCTGTTCCTGCGGCCGAGCGGCGAGCAGCGCACCTCCAACTACCTGCTCTGGCAGAGCGCGTACGCCGAGATGGTCTTCCAGGACGTGCTGTGGCCCGACTTCGACCGCCGTGACCTGTGGCGGGCCTGCATGGAGTTCGCCTCCCGCGACCGCCGCTTCGGCGGGGCCGTCCCGAACGAGGAACTGCTGGCGATGGAGGCCGCGATGAAGGGCGATTCCACCTCCTAGACACCGGTGGTTCACCGGGGCCGCCGAGGATGCGGATCATGAGACGTCTCGCTCCTGTACTCGCCCTCGGGGCCCTGCTGTGCACCGCCGTGCCCGCGCACGCGGCCGAGGCGCCCGCGCACCGTGAGAGCTACGGCACGAAGGCGCCGTACTTCCCCGGGCAGGGCTCGCGCGGCTACCAGCGGCCCCCCGCCGGTTTCGTTCCCGTCTTCACCGAGAACGTCTCCCGGCACGGCTCCCGGGCCGCGAGCGACGGCGCGGACGGCGACCTGGTCCTCGCGCTGTGGGAGCGGGCCGAGGCGGAAGGGCAACTCACCGGCAAGGGACGGGAGTTCGGGCCGGTCGTCCGCTCCCTCCAAGCCGCCATGGCCGAGACCGGCTACGGCAACCTCAGCGGGCGTGGCCGGCAGGAGATGGCGGACACGGCCGGCCGGCTGCAGCGACGGCTGCCGGCCCTGTTCCGGAAGATCGCCGACGACGGGGAGAGGATCGACGTCGTCAGCTCCGGACAGGGGCGGGCCGTGGCCAGCGGCACCGCGTTCACCGACGCCCTCGCCGCCGCCGAGCCCGCGCTGAAGCCGCTGATCGGACCGGTGCGCACCGACAAGGACCTGCTGTACTTCCACAAGGCGGCGGGCGGCGCCGCCTACCGCGACTACGTCGAGAACGACCAGCGCCTGAAGGACACCCTGCACGGCGTCACCGACCAGCCGAGGACCCGGAAGGCCGCGCACGGCATCCTGCGGAGGGTGTTCAAGGAGCCCTTCGTCGCGCGGATCGGCGACCAGGTCGGTGCCGCCCGGGCCGTCTACGACCTGTACGCCATCGCGCCCGCGATGAGCCGGGAGAGCCCGGACGGCAGGGGCTGGGGCATGGAGCGCTTCGTGTCCCGGTCGGACGCGGCCTGGTTCGGCTACCTCTCCGACGCCGAGGACTTCTACGAGAAGGGACCCGGCTTCGCCGGCAGCGGCATCACCTACGAGATGGCGGACGTCCTGCTGGACGACTTCTTCCGGCAGGCCGAGGCCAAGCGGGCCGGCACCAGCGATCTCGGGGCCGAGCTGCGGTTCAGCCATGCCGAGGAGATCATTCCGCTGGCCGCGCTCATGGGGCTGCCGGGCAGCACGCGGCAGGCGGAGCCGGGGGAGGCGTACACGTACGCGGACAATCCCTGGCGGGGCGCGGACGTGTCGCCGCTGGGGGCGAACATCCAGTGGGACGTCTTCGCCAAGGGCGACCGGTACCTGGTCCGGATGCTCTACAACGAGAAGGAGACGCCCTTCAGGGCGGGGTGCCGTCCGGTCGCCGAGGGCAGTGCGTTCTACGACCTGGACGAGCTGGAGCGCTGCTTCGGGCGGGACTGAGCGGGGCCGTCCGCGCCCCGCGGGGGCGCGGAGGGCTCAGACCGCCGCCGCGCACTCCGCGCACGTGCCGAAGATCTCCACCGTGTGGGCCACGTTGACGTAGCCGTGCTCCGCAGCGATCGCCTCCGCCCACTTCTCGACGGCCGGGCCCTCCACCTCCACCGCCTTGCCGCAGGCGCGGCAGACCAGGTGGTGGTGGTGTTCGCCGCTGGAGCAGCGGCGGTAGACGGACTCGCCGTCGGACGTGCGCAGGACGTCGACCTCGCCGGCCTCGGCGAGGGACTGGAGGGTGCGGTAGACCGTGGTCAGGCCGACGGAGTCGCCCTTGTGCTTGAGCATGTCGTGCAGTTCCTGCGCGCTGCGGAACTCGTCGACCTCGTCCAGGGCCGCCGCCACGGCTGCACGCTGGCGGGTCGCGCGACCCTTCACGGGCGGTCCAGCGGTCGTCACCGTTGCCTCCTTCGATGGCTCGCTTCTGCCCGGGCCATTGTGCCAGCCCGGGTGGACAGCGGTCAGACGCCGATCTCGTCCGCGGCCCCGCGCGCGGCCGGAATCGTGCACTCCGCGGGGTCCGGGGCGGGCCCCGCCGCGGCCGCCGCGCGGGCGCGCCGCCGGGCCAGCGGGCTGGCGAGCGCGGTCAGCGCGATGAAGGCGGCGATGGTCAGCAGGACGATCGTGGCGCCGGGCGGCACGTCCTGGTAATAGGACGTGACCGTGCCGCTGACGGTCACGGCGACGCCGATGGCCACCGCGACCACGAAGGTCACGGTGAAGCTGCGGGTGAGCTGCTGGGCCGCCGCCACGGGCACGACCATCAGCGCGGACACCAGCAGCAGTCCGACGACCCGCATGGCGACGGTCACGGTGACGGCCGCGGTGACGGCCGTCAGCAGGTTCAGCGCACGCACCGGCAGGCCCGTGACCCGCGCGAACTCCTCGTCCTGGCTGACCGCGAACAGCTGGCGGCGCAGGCCCAGGGTGACCAGCAGCACGAAGGCGGCGAGCACGCAGATCGCGGTCACGTCGGACGGCGAGACCGTGGAGAGGGAGCCGAACAGGTACGAGGTCAGGTTGGCGTTGGAGCCGCCCGGCGCGAGGTTGATCAGCATCACGCCGCCGGCCATGCCGCCGTAGAAGAGCATGGCCAGGGCGATGTCGCCGCGGGTCCGGCCGTACCAGCGGATCAGCTCCATCAGGACCGCGCCGAGGACGGAGACGGCCGTCGCCATCCACACCGGGGAGGTGGAGAGCAGGAAGCCGAGGCCGACGCCGGTCATGGCCACGTGTCCGATGCCGTCGCCCATCAGGGCCTGGCGGCGCTGGACCAGGTAGATGCCGACCGCGGGCGCGGTGATGCCGACCAGCACGGCGGCCAGCAGCGCCCGCTGCATGAAGGCGTAGTTCAGGAATTCCATCAGCTCAGCAGTCCCGTGCGGATCGGTTCGGTGCCCGCCGGAGCGTGCGGGTGGACGTGGTCGTGGCCGGGCAGGGCGTGCTGGCCGACCGCGCGCGGCGGCGGGCCGTCGTGCAGGACGCAGCCGTCGCGCAGGACGACCGCGCGGTCGATCAGCGGCTCCAGCGGGCCCAGCTCGTGCAGCACGAGGAGGACCGTCGTGCCGGCCTCGACCTGCCGGCGCAGGGTGCGGGCCAGGACCTCCTGGCTGGCCAGGTCGACGCCGGCCATCGGCTCGTCCATGATCAGCAGTTCCGGCTCGGCGACCAGCGCGCGGGCGATCAGCACCCGCTGGTGCTGGCCGCCGGACAGGGCGGTCACCGAGTCCTTGGCGCGGTCGGCCATGCCGACCAGTTCCAGGGCGCGCTGGACGGCCTCGCGGTCGGCCCTGCGGAAGAGCCCGAAGCGGGTGCGGGCGAGGCGGCCGGAGGAGACGATCTCGGTGACCGTCGCCGGGACGCCGCCCGCGGCCGTGGTGCGCTGGGGCACGTAGCCCACGCGCGCCCAGTCGCGGAAGGACCGGCGGGGGGTGCCGAACAGCTCGACCGTGCCGCCGCTGACCGGCACCTGGCCGATGGTCGCGCGGACGGCCGTGGACTTGCCCGAGCCGTTGGCGCCGAGCAGCGCGACGACCTCGCCGCGGCCGACGGTCAGATCGATGCCCCGCAGCACGGGGCGGCCGCCGAGTTCGGCGGTCACCCGGCGCAGGGCTATGACGGGTTCGCTGGTGGTCATGGTGTCTCCCGTGCCGCTCACTCGGCGCCCAGGGCCTGCTGGAGCGCCTTGAGGTTGGCCCGCTGCACCGCGAGGTAGTCCCGGCCGCGGGAGTGGTCGGTGATGCCCTCGATCGGGTCCAGGACGTCGGTCTTCAGGCCCGTGTCGCTCGCGAGGGTCTTGGCGGTCTTGTCGCTGACGAGCGTCTCGTAGAAGACCGTGGAGACGCCGTCGGCCTCGGCCGTCTTCTCCAGGTCCTTGACCCGGGCGGCGCTCGGCTCGGACTCGGGGTCGAGGCCGTTGATGGCCTCCTCGGTGAGGCCGTAGCGCTCGGCGAGGTAGCCGAAGGCGGCGTGGGTGGTGATGAAGACCTTGCTCTTCGTGTGCGCCAGGCCGGTCTCGAACTCGGTGTTCAGCCGGTCCAGCTCCTTCACCAGGGCGGCGGTGTTCTTCTTGTAGTCGGCCGCGTGCTTCGGGTCGGCCTTCTCGAAGGCCCTGCCGACGCCCTCGGCGACCTGGGCGTAGCGCACCGGGTCGAGCCAGATGTGCGGGTCCCTGCCCGCCTCCTCGCCGTGGTCGTGGCCGTCGTGCTCGGCCGCGTGGCCGCCGACCTCGTTGCCGTGGTGCTCCAGCGTGGTCAGGGAGGCCGCGTCGATCTTCGTGTCCACCGGGGACTGCTCCACGGCCTTGTCGACGGAGGGCTGGAGGTCCTTCAGGTACAGGACCGCGTCGGACTCCTCCAGGGAGGCGATCTGCCGGGTGCTGAGCTCCAGGTCGTGCGGTTCCTGGCCGGGGGAGGTGAGGGTGGTGACGTGGACGTGCTCCCCGCCGATCCGCTCGGCGAGGAAGGTCATCGGGTAGAACGAGGCGACGACGTCGAACTTGGCGGTGTTGCCGGCTCCCGCCGCGTCGCCGGAGCAGCCGACGAGGGCGGCGGCCCCGAGGGAGGTGACCGCGGCCAGCGCGGCGGTGGGTATGAGGCGTCGTCGTACGTTCATGACACTCATTTTCAACAAACATGGAAACCGTTGTCAACAACGCTCGTCATGCGGTCTGTACCGGGGCCGATTTGGTCGTGGGGGAGCCTGCGCCGGTAACCTGAATCATTCGCTGGAAGCATCTCGCTTCAACGCCCGTCGTCGTAATGAAGAGAGCACCGTGGCCGCCGACAAGATCGACACCATCGTCAGCCTGAGCAAGCGCCGTGGCTTCGTTTTCCCCTGCAGTGAGATCTACGGCGGCCAGCGTGCCGCCTGGGACTACGGACCGCTGGGTGTCGAGCTCAAGGAGAACATCAAGCGCCAGTGGTGGCGCTACATGGTGACGTCGCGCGAGGACGTGGTCGGCATCGACTCGTCCGTCATCCTGGCTTCCGAGGTCTGGGTGGCCTCCGGCCACGTCGCCACCTTCACGGACCCGCTGACCGAGTGCACCTCGTGTCACAAGCGGTTCCGCGCCGACCACCTGGAGGAGGCGTACGAGGAGAAGAAGGGCCACGCCCCGGCGAACGGCCTCGCGGACGTCAACTGCCCGAACTGCGGCAACAAGGGCCAGTTCACCGAGCCCAAGCAGTTCTCCGGCCTGCTGTCCACCCACCTCGGCCCGACCCAGGACTCCGGCTCCGTCGCCTACCTGCGCCCCGAGACCGCCCAGGGCATCTTCACCAACTTCGCCCAGGTGCAGACCACCTCGCGCCGCAAGCCGCCGTTCGGCATCGCCCAGATGGGCAAGTCGTTCCGCAACGAGATCACGCCGGGCAACTTCATCTTCCGCACCCGCGAGTTCGAGCAGATGGAGATGGAGTTCTTCGTCAAGCCGGGCGAGGACGAGCAGTGGCAGGAATACTGGATGGAGCAGCGCTGGAACTGGTACACCGGCCTGGGTCTCCGTGAGGAGAACATGCGCTGGTACGAGCACCCGAAGGAGAAGCTCTCCCACTACTCCAAGCGCACCGCCGACATCGAGTACCGCTTCCGGTTCGGCGGCAGCGAGTGGGGCGAGCTGGAGGGCGTCGCCAACCGCACCGACTACGACCTCTCCGCGCACGCCAAGGCCTCCGGCCAGGACCTCTCCTACTTCGACCAGGAGGCCGGCGAGCGCTGGACGCCGTACGTCATCGAGCCGGCGGCGGGTGTCGGCCGCACCATGCTGGCCTTCCTGCTCGACGCCTACGTCGAGGACGAGGCGCCGAACGCCAAGGGCAAGATGGAGAAGCGCACCGTGCTGCGCCTCGACCACCGTCTCGCCCCGGTGAAGGTCGCGGTGCTCCCGCTGTCCCGCAACCCGGAGCTGTCGCCGAAGGCCAAGGGTCTCGCCCAGGCGCTGCGGCAGAACTGGAACATCGAGTTCGACGACGCCGGCGCCATCGGCCGCCGCTACCGCCGTCAGGACGAGATCGGTACGCCGTACTGCGTGACCGTCGACTTCGACACCCTCGAGGACAACGCCGTCACCGTGCGCGAGCGTGACTCGATGAAGCAGGAGCGGGTGTCGCTCGACCAGATCGAGGGCTACCTGGCGCAGCGTCTGCTGGGCGCCTAGTCACACCGCCGAATGCCGGGCGGGCCGATGTCGGCCCGCCCGGCATTCGCGTGTCCGCGCCCGCTCAACGGCCCTGGAGGGCCTTGACGTTGTCGCCGAACGTCCAGTTCTTCGAGCCGTCCCAGTTCAGGGACCAGGTCATCAGGCCCTTGAGCGAGGTGCCGTAGTTCCGCCAGGCCTGGGAGACCAGGGACGGGGACATGTAGCCGCCGCCCGCGCCGGGCTGGGCGGGCAGGCCCGGGACCTGCTTGTCGTAGGGCACCTTGATCGTCGTGCCCTGCACCACCAGGCCCTTGTTGAGGCAGTCGGTCTGCGCGGTGAAGCCCTGCACGGTGCCCGCCGAGTAGGAGTCGCCGGAGCAGCCGTACATGCTGCCGTTGTAGTACTGCATGTTCAGCCACCACAGGCGGCCGTTGTCCGCGTACTTCTTGATGACGGGCAGGTACGCGCCCCAGATCGAGCCGTAGGTGACGCTGCCGCCGGTGACGTACGCCGTCTCCGGGGCCATCGTCAGGCCGAAGCCCGCCGGCATCTGGGCGAGGATCCCGTCGATGATGCGGATCAGGTTGGCCTGGGACGCGGACAGCTGGTTGATGTTTCCGCTGCCGACCAGGCCCGTCTCGATGTCGATGTCGATGCCGTCGAAGTTGTACTTCTTCAGGATCGGCACGATGGTCGCCACGAACCGGTCGGCGACCGTCTGGGAGGACAGGTCGATGCCGGCCGCCGCGCCGCCGATGGACAGCAGGATCGTCTGGCCAGACGCCTTGGCCTGGCACATCTCGGCGGGCGTGGCCACCTTCACACCGGCGTCCATGCCGTCCTCCCACAACGCGGTGCCGTCGGAGCGGATCACCGGGAAGGCCGCGTTGATCACGTTGTAGCCGTGGGCGGCGATGCGGGAGTCGGTGATCGGGGTCCAGCCGAAAGGCGGATGGACGCCGTTGGCGGAGCCGTCCCAGTTCTCCCAGTAGCCCTGGAGCACCTTGCCCGCCGGCCTGGACTTCACCGCGCAGGTGTCGGCGGCGGCGGAGGCGGACGCGGCGGGCGCGGCGGCGATCGCGAGCGGGGCGAGGACGGCGCCGGTCAGGGCGGCGGTGAGCAGACGCAGGGTGCGGCGGAGCATCGGGCCTCCCGGTGGTGTTCGGGTCGAGGGGATGTCGCAGACATGACACTGCGCTGGTCCAGACCATTCGTCAAGAGGTCTGGACCACGACATCGGCGAACATTATTGGAATGACAGATATTGAAATCTGTCAGCTGTCATGTCACAGTTGTGGGCATGACGATGCGAACCCGAAACCTCGGCACCACCGGCCCCCGGGTCTCCGCCCTCGGCCTCGGCTGCATGGGCATGTCCGGCATGTACGGCGAGGCGGACCGCGCCGAGTCGATCGCCACCCTCCACGCGGCCCTGGAGGCCGGCGTGACCCTGCTCGACACCGGCGACTTCTACGGCATGGGCCACAACGAACTGCTGATCAACGAGGCGCTGCGCACGGCCCCGGCCCCGCTCCGCGAGAACGCGCTGGTCAGCGTGAAGTTCGGTGCCCTGCGCGGGCCGGACGGCGACTGGTACGGCTTCGACGGCCGCCCGGCCGCCGTGAAGACCTTCGCCGCCTACTCCCTCCAGCGCCTCGGCGTCGACCACATCGACGTCTACCGCCCGTCCCGGCTCGACCCGGACGTGCCGATCGAGGAGACCGTCGGCGCCATCGCCGAACTGGTCGAGAAGGGCTGGGTCCGGCACATCGGGCTCAGCGAGGTCGGCGCGGACACCATCCGCCGGGCCGCCGCCACCGCCCCCATCGCCGACCTCCAGATCGAGTACGCGCTCATCTCCCGGGGCCCCGAGCGGCAGATCCTGCCCACCCTGCGGGAGTTGGGCATCGCCGTCACCGCGTACGGCGTGCTCTCGCGCGGGCTCCTCTCCGGCCATGTCTCGGCCGGCCAGGGCTTCGCCGCGGACGACTTCCGGGCCCACTCGCCCCGCTTCCAGGGCGACAACCTCCGGCACAACCTCTCCCTGGTCGAGTCCCTGCGCAAGATCGCGGAGGAGAAGGGCGTCTCCGTCGCGCAGATCGCCATCGCCTGGGTGCTCTCCCGGGGCGAGGACATCGTGCCGCTGGTCGGCGCCCGCACCCGGGAGCGGCTCGGCGAGGCCCTCGGCGCGCTGGACGTGACCCTGGAGGAGGCCGACCTCGCCGCCATCGAGGCCGCGGTGCCGGCGGACGCGGCGGCCGGCGACCGGTACGCGGCGGAGCAGATGGCCATGCTCGACAGCGAACGCTGACCGGCGTGCCGGGTACCGTCTAGGCATGCCATCGACCAGCGAGACCCTGACCGCCGAGCGCATCCTCGAAGCCACCGAGGAGGTGCTGCGCCGCCACGGCCCGGCCAAGGCCACCGTGGTCGACGTGGCCCGCGCGCTCGGCGTCAGCCATGGCAGCGTCTACCGGCACTTCCGCACCAAGGCGGCGCTGCGCGAGGCGGTCACCAAGCGCTGGCTGGACCGCACCTCCGAGCGGCTCGCCGGCATCGCCGCCGCCGGGGACCGCGCGCCCGAGCAGCGACTGCGGGACTGGCTCGCGGCCCTCTTCGAGGCCAAGCGGCACAAGGCGGGCGACGATCCCGAGCTGTTCGCCACGTACACGGTGCTGGTCGACGAACTGGGCGGCGTGGTCCACGACCACCTCGCCGACCTCACCGGCCAGCTGACCCGGATCATCACGGCGGGCACGGAGTCGGGCGACTTCACCGTCCCCGACCCGGCCACGGCCGCCCGCGCCGTCTTCCAGGCGACGGGCCGCTTCCACGACCCGGGCTACGCACGCGAGTGGACGGCGCCGGGGATCGAGGAGGAGTTCGACGCGGTGGTGGGGTTGCTGGTGCGGGGGCTGAGGGCGGCGGGATAGGAACGAGTTCTTGGGGCGGCTGCCCCGCCGCCGTACGGTCGTCGGACCGGAACGGGGCCGCCCGGGGAGTCGAGCGTCAGGTCTTGCCGAGGCGGATGGCAAGGTGCCCCGCCAACTGGAGGGCGTAAGCGGGCGATCCGGTCACCCGGGTGTTCACTCACCATGCCGACCAAGCTACCGCCGGGAAGCCCGCGCCATCCGGGCGTCGGCCGGGAAGCCTCCGGCCAGGCGTTCGCAATTCTCGGCCGTCCGCTTGCTCGCTTGCTTCCTGGAAGTCGGTGGTTGGCGGGAAGCTGAAGACCTGTTGTCGGAGATCATGCCCGCGGTAGGTGAAACCGCGTCGGCTCGCACGCTGCGATCGCGGCGCTCGCGATCCGAACCGCTAGCGGACCAGGGTGTCTTGGGAGATCCGCCGGCCGGTGGCGGCATCGATGAACACGTCACCGTTCTCGACACCCATCATCCACACGGGGCGCCAGCCCTGGCCCTTGACCTTCTGGGCCAGGAGTACCGCGCCTCGGGCGGTGTGACCCGTGTACGTGCGGGCGAGCCGCGCTGCCTCGTCCTTCGAAACGGTGCTTTCGGGCAGCTCGGGATCCTTCATCGCGCGGGCGGTGAAGTTCATGATGCGCCCACTTGAGGTGACCGTGACGTTCAGCCGCATAGGCATCATCAGTCCCTTGCGGTACCGACGGTATGTGAACATGTAGACCGCGCTCTTACCTGATCCGCTGACATGGACGGTTCGTTCGGCGCCGAGCGCCTCGGCAGGGAACCATCGGCGGACGAAACGGGTCGAGACCTCTTCGGTCTGGGTTTGATCGAGGGGGCCGGCCTCGGCTCTGTTGTCCGTGAAGGCGGCTTCCTCCAATTTCCTCTCGGGCCACCATCCGGTGATCTCACCCCGGCTGGTTTTTGCCGTCACCAGTCCACCGTGCTTCGCGACAATGGTCTGCTCGATCTTCGCCCCCTTTCCGAAGACATACGCGGCGGCCTCGGTGATCCATGCGTCCGCACCCTCGACGGCCCGCTGGGCAGCCGCGAATCCCGGTCGCTGTGTCAGGGGGATGTAAGGAGTGACGGAGGAGTGGAAGGCGGCGATCAAGGCGGCAGAGCCCGCGACGGCGAGAGTCGCTCCCCAGAGCGCATCCCGCCTCGCCCTGCTCGTGGCCCGCCCCGTACGCCGGCACCATACGGATCCCGCCGCCACTCCGATCAGCGCCCCGGTCGTGTTGGCGACGATGTCCGTCACACTGCACGAGCGGCCCATGCCCCCCTCCGCCTGGACGAGTTCGATGAGTCCGCTCCCCACTGACGTGACCGCGAGGGTGGTCAGGGGGCGCCGGAAGACGAGAGCGGCGAAGAAGGAGGCCGGGACGAACAGGGCGACGTTCAGCAGCGCGCTGGAAGAGGTCAGCTGCGGAAACGGTGAACTCAGATCGCATGCTGCTCCGTCGCCTACAGATCCTCCGTCTGCAGGCAGCAATGTCACGGCGAGGATGCCGGCGCAGCAGACGGCCAGGAGTACGCGCACCGTGATCGGTTTCCGGCGCGCCCGCGCGATCAGAACCGTCGGCACCGCCAAGCAGAGGGCGATCGGAATGAACCAGACGAGCAGCCCAGGAATGGCCTGAACGGACGCGTCGATCACGAGAGCGGCGGTCCTTTCGGAGGGAAATAGGCGCGAGAACGGGGAAGAGGCCCGTTGCGCAGGACTTCTTCCCCGTGTCGCCGAACGGGCGGATCAGCAGAAGGTGACCGGCGGGGTGTAGTACTTACCCGTGGTCGCGTCCATCAGGCCTGTGGCCGAGCAGTCCGGAGCGTACTTGGCTATGGACTGGGCGCCGAAGGAGTGCGAGACGCTCTGCCCTGCGGACACGGCCTTCCGGGTGTCCGTGAAGAGAGCCTCGCTCGTCACCATCATGAGAGTGACGTAAACCTTGCTGCCGGCACTCTTTTCGTACTTGGTGGCGCCGTAGAAGACACTGGAGTTACCGCTGACGACGGAGCCGTTGCGCGCCTCGAAGTACAGCTTGCCGTTGGACAGCTTGGTGCTGGTGGTGCCTCCGGTGCCGGCAACGGCCGCCGTGGTGGCCCCGAATATCAGCGCCGTGGACAGGGTGGCGATGGTCAGGAAGCGGCTGGTGGCCATGGTGAATCCCTTTGCTCGGGCCCCTTGTCTGATGGGCCAGGGTCTCGCCGGGAAAGCAGCGTAGTCCATTGCCGGTGCCAGTCCGTGAATCCCGGGTAATTCCAAGCCATTCACGAAGAGATGTAATAACTATGATGTGATGAGTTAGTGGAAAAGGTCGACCGGTTTTCCTTTTCGCCGGCCGGCGTGACGGTCCGGGTCACGGGCGGCACGACACGCGCCCCCCGGTCGAGAACGACGACCGGTTCACCCGCACGGTGATGGTCCCCGACGGCGAGTTCCGGGTCACCGCGAGCGCGGTGCCGAAGGCCGGTGGCGGAAGCACCTTCGAGCGGTACCGCGTCCACGCGACCGAGGTCACCGCCTGGCGGTGACCGCCCGGGTCAGGCCCCCTCCGGCGCCGTCCGCGCGACCGGGCGTATCTCCGCCGTGTCCAGGCTCGCCGCCGTCCGCTCGGCCGTGCGGCGGGCCCAGCGGCCGCTGGTCAGCAGGCCGAGGACCAGGACCGCCAGGCCGCAGCCGGTGAGGATCCACCAGCCGGGGCGGGCCGCCGTGACGAACGCCTCGCGGTACGGCGACGCGCCGATGCCGGAAGCGAGGGCCGCGCCGACCACCGCGACGCCGAGCGTCGAGCCCAGCTGCCGGCTGGTGGAGGCGACGGCGGCGGCGACCCCGGCCTGCGCGCGCGGCATGCCCGACACGGCCGTGTTGGTGATCGGCGCGTTCACGAAGCCGAAGCCGATGCCGAACAGGGCGTAGCCGAGCAGCAGGGTCGCGTTCGCCGTCTCCGCCTCGAACGCGGCGAACAGGACCCCGCTCGCGGTCATCGCCGCACCCGCCACCAGCAGGGAGATCCGGGGGCCGCGGCTGCCGACCAGACGGCCGGACAGCGGGGCGCACAGGAACGTCGGCACGGCCATCGGCAGCATCCACAGGCCCGCGTGCAGGGCGTCGAGGCCGCGCACGTTCTGCAGGTACAGGGTGGACAGGAACAGGAAGCCGCCCAGGGACGCGAACGCGCTGATCGCGATCACGGTGGCGCCGCTGAACGGGGCCGAGCGGAAGAAGCGCACGTCGATCAGGGGTTCGGCGCGCCGGGGCTCGTACCAGAGGAGGGCCAGCAGGGCGGCCACGGCGACCGCGGCGAAGGGGAGGACCCGGCCGGTGCCGGACTCCGGTGCCTCGATGATCGCGTACGTCAGCGCGCCGAACAGGGCGATCACCAGCAACTGGCCGACCGGGTCGGGGCGGCGGGCGCGGGGCGCGCGGGACTCGGGGACGAAGCGCAGGGTCAGCAGGAGGGCCGCCAGGCCGACCGGGAGGTTGACCCAGAAGATGGCACGCCAGCTCACCGACTGCACCAGCAGCCCGCCGACCAGCGGGCCGGCCGCCATGGAGATGCCGACGACCGCGCCCCACACACCGATCGCGCGGGCGCGCTCGCGGGGGTCGGTGAAGGTGTTGGTGATGATCGACATGGCGACCGGGTTGAGCATCGAGCCGCCCACCGCCTGGACCATGCGGAAGACGACCAGGAGTTCCAGGTTCGGGGCGAGGGAGCAGAGCACCGACCCCGCGGTGAACACCACCAGGCCCACCATGAAGACGCGCTTGCGGCCGATCCGGTCGGCCGTGGAGCCGGCGAGCATCAGCAGCGAGGCCAGGACGAGCGTGTAGGCGTCGATCGTCCACTGCAGACCGGAGGTGGTGGCGTCCAGGTCGCGCTGCATCGCGGGCAGCGCCACGTTCAGCGCGGTGGTGTCCAGGCTCACGATCAGCAGGCTCATGCAGCAGATCGCGAGCACGAGCATGCGACGGCGATGGCTCAACTCGGGCATGACCGTCATCGTACGCCGATTTCGATAGTGCGTCTAACTAATGACCCATGCACGGGGTGCCGGACGGTTCTCCCGGCCGCCGGACGAGCGTCCCGCCGGGTGAGGGACAATGGAGTCTTGCCCCTGTCGCCGTAGATCCGTCCCGGAGCCCTGACGATGACCCAGCCTCTGTCCATCGGACCGCACGCCGTGACGCCGCCCGTCGTGCTCGCACCCATGGCGGGGATCACCAACGCGCCCTTCCGCACGCTGTGCCGGGAGTTCTCGGGCGGCAAGGGACTCTTCGTCAGCGAGATGATCACCACCCGGGCGCTGGTCGAGCGCAACGAGAAGACCATGCAGCTGATCAGGTTCGACGCGAGCGAGCGGCCGCGCTCGATCCAGCTGTACGGCGTCGACCCCGCGACCGTCGGCAAGGCCGTCCGCATGATCGCGGAGGAGGACCTCGCCGACCACATCGACCTGAACTTCGGCTGCCCGGTGCCGAAGGTGACGCGCAAGGGCGGCGGCTCCGCGCTGCCGTACAAGCGGAACCTGCTGCGGGCCATCCTGCGCGAGGCGGTCTCCGGCGCCGGCGACCTGCCGGTGACCATGAAGATGCGCAAGGGCATCGACGACGACCACGTCACCTACCTCGACGCCGGCCGCATCGCCGTCGAGGAGGGGGTGACCGCCATCGCGCTGCACGGCCGTACCGCCGCCCAGCACTACGGCGGCACCGCCGACTGGGAGGCCATCGCCCGGCTGAAGGAGCACGTGCCGGAGATCCCGGTGCTCGGCAACGGCGACATCTGGTCGGCCGAGGACGCGCTGCGGATGGTGCGGGAGACCGGCTGCGACGGGGTCGTGGTCGGCCGGGGGTGCCTGGGCCGGCCGTGGCTGTTCGCCGACCTGGTGGCCGGGTTCGAGGGGCGTACGGAGGACTTCGTACGGCCCACCCTGCGGGAGGTCGCCGACGTCATGGTGCGCCACGCCACCCTGCTCGGGGAGTGGAGCGGCGACGAGTCCAAGGGCGTGGTGGACTTCCGCAAGCACGTCGCCTGGTACCTGAAGGGCTTCGCGGTCGGCTCCGAGATGCGCAAGCGGCTCGCGATCACCTCGTCGCTCGGGGAGCTGCGGGCCGGGCTGGACGAGCTGGACCTCGACCAGCCGTGGCCGGCCGGGGCGGAGGGGCCGCGCGGGCGTACGTCCGGCAACAACCGGGTGGTGCTGCCGGACGGGTGGCTGAAGGACCCGTACGACTGCTCGGGCGTCGGTGAGGACGCGGAGCTGGACACGTCCGGGGGCTGACCGGCGCCGGGCCGGCCGCCCCGGACTCGGCCACGACTACTGACGCGGGCCCCTCGGTTCGGCCCGCGGCGGACCGCCGTTCACCGGGGGCGCGGGACTTCGTGCGCTCAGGCGCCCCCCACCGCGGTCAACAGGGCGAGCGGTGCCGCGGCGGAACGGGACTCGCGGCCGCAGGCGTGCGGGTACGGGACCGGCTCGCCGTGGGTGTCGCGTCCGTATCCGGCCCAGGCCTCCGGCAGCCGGTACCCCGTCGCCGCCGCCGCGTCGACCAGCGCGTGGGCCACCGTGCGGGCCTCGTCGTGCAGGCCGTACCGCGCGAGGCCCAGCGTGATCAGCGCGTTGTCGTGGGGCCAGACCGAACCGCGGTGGTAGGACAGCGGATGGTAGGCCGCCTGCCCGGAGGCCACCGTGCGCACGCCCCAGCCGGAGAAGAAGTCCGGCTCCAGCAGCCGCCGGCCGACCACCTCGCCGTACTCCTTGTCCAGCAGCCCCGACCACAGCAGATGCCCGGCGTCGGAGGCGAGCGCGTCGATGCGGCGGCCCTGCCCGTCCAGCGCCAGCGCGGGGAACGACTGCTCCCGCATCCAGAAGTCCCGCTGGAACCGGTCCCGCAGATCGGCCGCCGCCTGCTCCAGCAGCGCCGCGTACGTCTCGTCGCCCCACACCCCGCGCGCCACCGACGCCGTGCGGCGCAGCGCGTCGTACGCGTAGCCCTGCGCGCCCGCCGCCATCACCGCGCCGGTGGGCCGGGTGCCGTCGGCGCAGCAGATCGCGCCGGGGGAGTCCTTCCAGTTCTGGTTGGCGAGGCCGCCCTCGTCGGCGCGGTAGACGAGATAGCCGCGCGAGGTGAGTCCGCCGTGGTCGAGCATCCAGCCGACGGCGGCCCGCGCGTGCGGCTCCAGCCGGCGGGCCAGGGCCGTGTCGCCGGTCTGCTCGACATACGCGCCGAGCAGGACCAGGAACAGCGGGGTGGCGTCCACCGAGCCGTAGTAGCGGCCGAACGGCACCTGCCCGAAGTGGGCCAGCTCCCCGTGCCGCACCTCGTGCACGATCTTGCCGGGCTGGGCCACCGGGGAGTCGCCGGCGCCGGTCGCCTGGGTGGCGGCCAGGGCGAGCAGGGTGGCGGCGGCCGGCCCGGGGCGGTAGGGCAGGGTGAACAGGGAGGTCAGCAGCGCGTCCCGGCCCAGCAGGGTGAGGAACCAGGGCGCGCCGGCCGCCGGGACGCGCAGTTCCTCGCCGTCCGGTCCGCCGGCCGGCACCTGGAGCGCGGCGAGGTCGGCGAGGCCCCGGACACAGGCCGCGGCCAGCTCCGGCCAGTCGGCCGGGAAGGCCACGCCCTGGGTGAACTCCTCCTCCCTCGCGCGTAAGTGACGGCGGACGGCGGCCGGGTCGCGGGGCACGCGCAGGGCCCGCCGCTCGCCGTGCGGACGGGCGATCACCCGCAGCAGCAGCTCGGTCGTGCCGTACGGCGCGAGGTCGAGGACCCACACCAGGCGGCGGGCGCCGGTGCCGGTCTCCTCCACGGCGTCCGGGGCGGGGTCGGCCGTGATCGTCGTGCAGGACCGCCAGTCGCCCCGGCGGTAGGCGAACTCGATGCCGTCGGACAGGACATGACGCGAGCGTACGGCGCCCGACTTGACGTAGGTGCGGTGGTCGGAGCGGAGTTCGAACTGGTCGGTGAAGTCGGCGTCGACGGTGAGCGCGAGCCGGACGGTGGTGGGCACCGGGCGGTTGCCGGTGACCCGCAGCGACTCCACGAACGAGCTGTCGCCGACGGCCTGTTCGCGGAAGACGGTGTGGGCCGGCGGTTCCTGCCGGCCGCCGCGCGGGACCAGCACGCAGCGGGTCTCGTCCCCGTCCGTCACCGGGCTGAGCACCTCGGGCACCGCCCCGTCGACGGTGAGCTGCCAGCGGCTGAGGTGCCGGGCGTCCCGGACGAACAACCCGTCCGGGGAGCCGGCGCCGCGTACCCCGCTGATGTCGCCGCGGTCGCCCACGGCGGCGAAGGTGGCGCCGTGCACGAGCAGATGATGCCGGTCCGTCATCCCCGGTCCCCTCCCTTGTCCTTGCTGGCGAACGTGCCGGTGCCGAGCCGGGACACGCCCCTTTGAGGGCTCTTGTCCGGCCCTTGACTCTCGTGCGGTACGGGCTCGCGGTGGTACAGGTCCAGCGCGAGCGCCGCCGTCCAGCTGAAGCCGGTCGCCCCGCAGGGCTCGCCGGTGTACGGGTCGACGTACTCGGCGAAGCCGGTGGCGCCGGCCAGCTCCAGGAACGCCGCGCGCAGGGCGTCGGCCACCGCCGTCTCGCCGTGCGTCCGCAGCCCGCGCTCCAGCAGCCAGCCGGTGTTGAACCAGGCCGGGCCGCGCCAGTACCGGTGCGGGTCGAAGGCCTCCCCGAGCAGGTCGTAGCTCGGCACCAGCCGGGTGCGGTCGCCGAGCGAGAAGTGCGGTCCGCGCAGGGTGCCCACCAGCGCGGCGGCCACGGCGCGGGGCAGGCCGGGCACGAGCAGCGGGACGAGCCCGGAGACCGAGCGCTCGGGCCGCGGTCCGCCGCCGCCCCGCAGGTCCCGGCACAGGAACATCCCGGCGGCCGGCTCCCACAGCCGCTCCACCAGGGCCGCCGTCAGCCGCTCGGCGCGCTCCCGGCGGGCGGCGCCGGTCGCGCCCAGCTCCTCGGCGATCCTCGCGAGGGCGTGCTCGGAGGCGATCAGCAGGGCGTTGAACGCCGGGTCCTCCACGGCGAACTCCCCGCCCCCGTCGGCGTATCCACCGTCCCGGTAGTCGGCGGCCAGCCGTACGTACCTGCCGTAGTCCAGGTCCGTCGGCCGGTCCTCCGCCGCGCCGTGGTCGAGGTCGGCGCGGCGGAAGGAGCGGGCCGGGGCCGGGGTGATCCGGGCCAGCGGGGCGTCCCAGCAGGGGCTGTTGTCCATGCCCTGCTCCCACGGGTGCACCACGGACACCAGCCCGGCGCCGCCGAGGTCCCGCCGGTGCAGCAGATACCGGTGCCAGGCGGCCAGCCTCGGATAGAGCCGGGCCAGGAAGGAGCGGGCGCGGGACAGGGCGGGGTCGGCGCGGTGCACCAGCCAGGCGGCGAGCGCGTGCACCGGTGGCTGCACGATGCCGGAGGTCTGTACGGTGCGCGGGGCGCCCGCGGCGCGCCCGGCGGTGGAGGAGCGCCAGAAGTCGGGGCTCGGGAAGTAGGCGTCGAGCGGGACGGAGGGGTTGAAGACGATGTGCGGGACGCGCCCGTCGGCCCACTGCGCGGCCAGCAGCGTCTCCAGCTCCGTCTGGGCCCGCGCCGGCGAGACGTGCCGTAATCCGATGGCGATGAACGCCGAGTCCCAGGACCACTGGTGCGGGTACAGCTTCCGCGACGGGACCGTCGAGGCGCCCGTCCAGTTGGCCTCCAGCACCCGGGCGGCCCTGACGTGCGGGAACGCCGGCGCGGTCGGTGGATCGTATGCGATCTCGTATGGGAAGGGACGGCTGCTGACCTGGGCGGTGCGATCCACTCGGGGCTCCCCGAAGACGTTCGGCCGGCCCGGTTCGGCTGCGGCCACCGTAGGGTTACGTCTATTTAACACGCAAAACTCAATATGTAATGCAAGCTGGAGAAACACAAGGGGGTGCGCATGACCGGACGTCCGGGAAGGGCCGGCAGGAGCGGCAGGAGCGGAGGCCAGGCGGGAGCCGGCGATCTGCTCGCCCTCGTGCGCAACGGCCGGGCCGTGACGCGTGGGGCGCTCCAGCAGGCGACCGGGCTGTCCCGGGCCACCGTGGGCCAGCGCCTGGACCGGCTGTTCCGGGCGGGCTGGCTGCGCGAGGGCGCGGGCGGCCCGGTCGACTCGCCGCTCGGCGGACGCCCCTCCATCACGCTGGAGTTCGACGACTCCCACGCCGTGGTCCTCGCCGCCGACCTGGACACCCGGCACGCCCGCGCGGCCGTGCTCTCGCTGACCGGCGAGATCCTGGCGGAGCACGCCGGCACGCTGGTGGTGGAGGAGGGCCCGGAGGCGGTTCTCGGTGAACTGGGCGGATGGTTCCGGGAGTTGCTCGTCAAGGCCGGGCACCCGGCCGAGGAGGTGTGCGGGATCGGGCTCGCGGTGCCGGGCCCGGTGGACAGCGAGACCGGCCGGGTGGTGCAGCCGCCGATCATGCCGGGCTGGGACGGGTACGACATCCGGAGCCGGATGTCCCGCGTCTTCACCGAGCGCACCGGGGCGCCCGCGGTGCCGGTGCTGGTCGACAACGACGCCAACCTGATGGCCTACGGCGAGCAGCGCACCGGCTACCCCGGCTGCACGGCCTTCGTGCTGGTCAAGGTGTCCACCGGCATCGGCGCCGGGGTGGTGGTGGACGGCTCGGTCTACCGGGGCGTGGACGGCGGCGCGGGCGACATCGGGCACATCCGGGTCGGCGCCGACGCCCTGTGCCGGTGCGGTTCGCGGGGCTGCCTCGCGGCGGTCGCCAGCGGCGGCGCGGTGGCCCGGCGGCTGGCGGCGACCGGGGTGCCGGCCGCCTCCGGCTCGGATGTGCGGGACCTGCTGGCGGCGGGGCACCCGGAGGCCGCGGCGCTGGCGCGGGAGGCCGGGCGCCGGGTCGGGGACGTGCTGGCGACGGTGGTGACCCTGCTGAACCCGGGCGTGCTGATGATCGCGGGCGACCTGGCCGGGACGCCCTTCCTGACCGGTGTGCGCGAGCTGCTCTACCAGCGGGCGCTGCCCCGCTCCACGGCCCACCTGGACGTGGTCACCTCCCGGCTCGGCGACCGGGCGGGGCTGGTCGGGGCCGGGGCCATGGTGGTGGAGCACCTGTACGCGCCGGAGCGGGTGGAGGAGCGGCTCGCGGCGATGGGGGTGTGAGGGGCAGCGATGGGGGTGAGGGGAGGCCGGGACGGGGGTGTGTGACGGGGGGCGTGTGACGGCGGCGTTTCCGCTTCCGACTGGTGTCCGAGGCATCGTCCGCATGGTGGAATCCGGCGGCCTGTGGCAGCGTGATTCTCGCCACCCTTGATACAGGTAGCGCTCAGATGAGCGGATCTTGCGCGACTGCACTTCTCCAAGGAGTGGCACTGGGTGCCACCCCTTGATCGTTCAGCGATCGAAATCAGTCGTGTCGGTGGATGCTCATGTGAGCGGAAAACCGCGCCTATGGGCGCTGTTGCGTTCAAGAAGTGAAAACATAAACCCGGCCAGGCTTGCCAAGCTTTGACTTTCGATCCGCTGGCGGACGGGTGGTTACAGGCGCATGACGCGCAAGTAGACGTACCCAACCACCTTCGATCTGGGTATGTTCCTCGCCGTCAGGGCAGCCACCGTGGCCTCAAGGAGTCGAGACCCGTGTCGGAAAACAAAGAACCCCACGCGCCGAAGTTCGTTTACGACTTCACCGAGGGCAACAAGGACCTCAAGGACCTTCTCGGTGGCAAGGGTGCCAATCTCGCCGAGATGACCAACCTCGGTCTGCCGGTCCCTCCCGGCTTCACCATCACCACGGAGGCCTGCAAGGTCTACCTGGACAGTGGCGAGGAACCGGCGGCACTGCGTGACGAGGTCAGCGCGCACCTGGACGCCCTGGAACAGAAGATGGGCAAGAAGCTGGGCCAGGCGGACGACCCGCTGCTGGTCTCGGTCCGCTCCGGCGCCAAGTTCTCCATGCCCGGCATGATGGACACCGTCCTGAACATCGGCCTGTCGGACGCGTCCGTGCAGGGCCTGGCCGCCCAGGCCGGCGACGAGCGGTTCGCCTGGGACTCCTACCGCCGCCTCATCCAGATGTTCGGCAAGACCGTCCTCGGCGTCGACGGCGACCTCTTCGAGGAGGCCCTCGACAAGGCCAAGGCCGCCAAGAAGGTCACGGTCGACACCGACCTGGAGGCCGCGGACCTGAAGAAGCTGGTCACCACCTTCAAGAAGATCGTCAAGAAGGAGGCCGGCCGGGAGTTCCCGCAGGACCCGCGCGAGCAGATGGACCTCGCGATCAAGGCGGTCTTCGACTCCTGGAACGGCGACCGCGCCAAGCTGTACCGCCGCCAGGAGCGCATCCCGCACGACCTGGGCACCGCCGTCAACGTCTGCTCGATGGTCTTCGGCAACCTCGGCCCCGACTCCGGCACGGGCGTCGCCTTCACCCGCGACCCCGCCTCCGGCCACCAGGGCGTCTACGGCGACTACCTGCAGAACGCACAGGGCGAGGACGTGGTCGCGGGCATCCGCAACACCGTCCCGCTCGCCGAGCTGGAGCGGATCGACAAGGCGTCGTACGACCGGCTCATGCGGATCATGGAGACCCTGGAGAACCACTACAAGGATCTCTGCGACATCGAGTTCACCATCGAGCGCGGCCAGCTCTGGATGCTCCAGACCCGCGTCGGCAAGCGCACGGCGGGCGCGGCCTTCCGGATCGCCACCCAGCTGGTGGACCAGGGGCTGATCGACGAGACGGAGGCGCTCCAGCGCGTCACCGGCGCCCAGCTCGCCCAGCTGATGTTCCCGCGCTTCGACGAGGACGCGAAGGTCGAGCAGGTCGCCCGGGGCATCGCGGCCTCGCCGGGCGCGGCGGTCGGCAAGGCGGTCTTCGACTCGTACACGGCCGTCAAGTGGTCCCGCTCGGGCGAGAAGGTCATCCTGGTCCGCCGCGAGACCAACCCGGACGACCTGGACGGCATGATCGCGGCCGAGGGCATCCTGACCAGCCGCGGCGGCAAGACCTCCCACGCGGCCGTGGTCGCCCGCGGCATGGGCAAGACCTGTGTGTGCGGCGCGGAGGAGCTGGAGGTCGACACCAAGCGGCGCCGGATGACGGTCCCCGGCGGGCACGTCGTCGAGGAGGGTGACGTCATCTCCATCGACGGCTCCACGGGCAAGGTCTACCTGGGCGAGGTCCCGGTCGTCCCGTCCCCGGTCGTGGAGTACTTCGAGGGCCGGATGCACCCGGGCGCCGACGACGCCGACGAGCTGGTGGAGGCCGTGCACCGCATGATGGCCTTCGCCGACCGCAAGCGCCGGCTGCGGGTACGGGCCAACGCCGACAACGCCGAGGACGCGCTGCGCGCCCGTCGCTTCGGCGCCCAGGGCATCGGCCTGTGCCGCACCGAGCACATGTTCCTCGGCGACCGCCGCGAGCTGGTCGAACGCCTCATCCTCGCCGACACCGAGGAGGAGCGCGAGGCGTCCCTGAAGGGCCTGCTGCCGCTCCAGAAGCAGGACTTCGTGGAACTCTTCGAGGCGATGGACGGCCTGCCGGTGACGATCCGGCTGCTGGACCCGCCGCTGCACGAGTTCCTCCCCGACATCACGGAGCTGTCGGTCCGGGTGGCCCTCGCGGAGTCCCGGCAGGAGCCGCACGAGAACGAACTGCGCCTGCTCCAGGCGGTGCACCGGCTGCACGAGCAGAACCCGATGCTGGGTCTGCGCGGCGTACGCCTCGGCCTGGTCATCCCCGGCCTGTTCACCATGCAGGTCCGCGCGATCGCGGAGGCGGCGGCCGAGCGCAAGGCGGCCAAGGGCGACCCGCGCGCGGAGATCATGATCCCGCTCGTCGGCACGGTCCAGGAGCTGGAGATCGTCCGCGAGGAGGCGGACCAGGTCATCGCCGAGGTCGAGGCGGCGACGGGGACGAGGCTCAAGCTGGCCATCGGCACGATGATCGAACTCCCGCGCGCCGCCCTGACGGCGGGCCAGATCGCCGAGGCGGCGGAGTTCTTCTCCTTCGGCACGAACGACCTGACGCAGACGGTGTGGGGCTTCAGCCGCGACGACGTGGAGGCCTCCTTCTTCACGGCGTATCTGGAGAAGGGCATCTTCGGCGTCAGCCCGTTCGAGACGATCGACAAGGACGGCGTGGGCTCCCTGGTGAAGGCGGCGGCGGAAGCCGGCCGGCGCACCCGCCCCGACCTCAAGCTGGGCGTCTGCGGCGAGCACGGCGGTGACCCGGAGTCGGTCCACTTCTTCCACGAGGCGGGCCTGGACTACGTCTCCTGCTCCCCGTTCCGCATCCCGGTCGCCCGCCTGGAGGCGGGCCGCGCGGCCACCCAGTCGGCGGGCAGCGACCACCGCTGACCCACCCCAGGCCCCGGAGCCGTCGCCGGTCCCCGACCCTCACCGATCGACGACGGCCCCGGCGCACGAAAGAGAGGGGGCGGCACCCCAGTGCGGGGGGTGCCGCCCCTTCGCGCGTTCCTCCCGCTCAGCCGCCCACGGCAGCCGGTCGGCTCGGTTACTCGCAGGCCACCCCGTCGCCGTCCCGGTCGAGGTGGGAGTCGTAGCCCGGGTCGCCCGTGCGCAGGGGGGTGACGCCGGCGGCGCGGGCCGCGGTGCAGTTGGCGTAGTAGACGCTGCCGGACGTGTCGGCGTCGTCGGCTTCGCCGGCCGAGGTGTCGCCGGCGGCGGCCGGCTGTGCCGTGACCGTCCTGGTGACCTTGACGGTACGGGTCTCGGTCACGGTGGGAGCGGGCTCCGGGGCCGCGGTGGGCGTGGCCGTCGCCGTCTCGGTGGCCGTGGTCGTCACGGTCACGGCCGGGAGGGGCTTTGCGGCGGCCGGCTTCGCGTCGGACGCGGGGTCCTCGCCCGCGGCGCCTATGCCCACGCCGAGGAAGAGGGCGAGGGCGAGGGCGGGGAGCACGTAGCGCTTCCGGGCCCACCGGGGGCCGCGTGGCATGGGTGGCGGGGTGTACGGGTTCGTCATGGGTGCCCCCCTCGGGCGACGCGCGTGCTCCGGGCGGTGGCACGTGTCGACCACCGTAGTCGCGCCGCGCCGG
The DNA here is from genome assembly GCF_055569255.1 of Streptomyces sp. NPDC029296. Taxonomy (NCBI): domain Bacteria; kingdom Bacillati; phylum Actinomycetota; class Actinomycetes; order Kitasatosporales; family Streptomycetaceae; genus Streptomyces; species Streptomyces sp. NPDC029296. The sequence goes on along the minus strand of NZ_JBVHXT010000040.1, from coordinate 11,356 downwards.
GGGTGAAGGGAGGTGATGGTTTCGTGATGAAGCAAGGGAGGGGCGGTGGGGCGGGGGCCGCCGCCCGGTGAGCGGCGCCGGCCCTCGACCCGGTTCCTCAGCCGGTCAGAACGTGCCGTCCACGTTCACCGGCCCCGTCTGGAAGACCCCCGAGCAGGTCTTCCACGGTGCCGGGATCAGGATGGCCGTGCGGGAGGCCGGCGGGTAGACCCGCAGATAGGTGCCGGTGCGTTCGCAGGGTCCGCCCACCGGGCCGTTGGCCGTGCGCAGCACCGCCGTGGCGGAGTGGCCGGGGGAGAGGGCGACCGTGCCGTGGCTCCGGCCGCTGTGCCCCGCCGCCGGGCCGATCCGGTGGTGGGCGCCGTCCAGGACGCTCACACCCGGGTAGCCGCGCAGGGCGCACTTGGTGGTGCTCGTGTTGGTGAACCGGACCGGCCAGTACAGGGATCCGGCCGCGCCCTCCTTCGCGCCCATGGACAGATACAGGTCGCTCACCGCACAGGTCCGTATGGCGGTCGTGGTCCGGGCCGCCGCCGGTGTCGCGCTCCAGGCGGCCCCGGCGGCCGTGACACCCAGCAGCGCGGCGGCCAGCGCGGTCACCGGGCCGCGCCCGCGCAGGGTCCGGGAGAGTCCCGCACGGTGCGGACCGGGGTCGGGGGTCGTCGGATTCGGCTTCTGATACATGGCACATCCTCCTTCTTCGGGGCGAAGGGGTGCATGAAGGTCACTGTGTTGGATGCGCCCCGGAGCGGAAAAGTTGTGCACCGGTACCGGGACACGGGATACGGGTGCCCACCGGACGGCGAACGCCGACACACGGCCGCAACGTGTCTTTCGTAATCGCCGCGCATGGTTGATCGTTGGGCCGTGCATCGATGACGGACGTCAGGGGGCACACGATGACGATCAGCCGCAGGACACTGCTGGCCGCGGGCGCGGGCGCCGGACTGCTCACGGCGTGCGGATCGAACACCGGGCGCGGGGGCGGCGGCTCCGGGCCCCGGCTTTCCCAGTGGTACCACCAGTACGGCGAGACGGGCACCGAACGGGCCGTCCAGCGCTACGCCGCCGCCTTCGAGAAGGCCGAGGTCTCGGTGCAGTGGCGGCCGGGCGACTACGACCAGCAGACCGCCGCCGCCCTGCTCACCGACTCCGGGCCCGACGTCTTCGAGGTCAACGGGCCCACCCTCGACCAGATCCGGGGCGGCCAGGTCCTCGACCTCACCGACCTGCTGGCGGGGGTGAAGGACGACTTCAACCCGGCCGTCCTCGCCCCGAAGACCCACGAGGGGAGGATCTACGGCATCCCCCAGGTCATCGACACCCAGCTGCTCTACTACCGCAAGAGCCTGCTGCGCGACGCCGGCGTGGAGCCGCCCACCACCCTGGACGCCCTGGTCGAGGCCGCCCGGAAACTCACCGACGGCAAGACCAAGGGCCTCTTCCTCGGCAACGACGGAGGCGCCGGGGTACTGGGCGGAACACCCTTGTACGCGGCCGGATTCCCCCTCGTCACCGACGACGGACGGGTCGGCTTCGACGACCCCGCCGCCGCCCGCACCCTCGGCAAGCTGCACCGGCTCTACGCCGACGAGTCCCTGCTCCTCGGCGCGCCCGCCGACTGGTCCGACCCCTCCGCCTTCCTCCAGGGGCTCACCGCGATGCAGTGGTCCGGACTGTGGGCGCTGCCCCGGGTGCGCGAGGAACTCGGGGACGACTTCGGGGTGCTGCCCTTCCCGGCGGACGGCACCCGCGGCCGGCCCGCCGTGCCCGTGGGGGCCTACGGCGCCGCCGTCAGCGCCCGCAGCCGGCACAAGGAACTGGCCAAGGAGTACGTGCGGTGGCTCTGGGTCCGGCGCACGGACTACCAGAAGGACTTCGCGCTCTCCTACGGCTTCCACATCCCCGCCCGGCGCTCCCTCGCCGCCGAGGCCGCCGCGCTGCGCGAGGGCCCGGCCGCCGACGCCGTACGGTTCACCACCGACCACGGCTACGCCGAGCCGCTGCTGTGGACCCCGGCCGGCCGGACCGCCTACCAGGACGCGCTCAGCCGGATCGTCAAGGGCGGGGCGGACCCGGAGCGTGAACTGCGGGCCGTCGTGCGGAAGGTGACGGAGGAGATCGACAGGGTGCGCACGTGAGGCGCGGCAGAACCCTGTGGTTCTGGGTGTTCGTCGGGCCGTTCGCGCTCGGGCTCGCGCTGTTCACCTACGTGCCGCTGCTGTGGAGCGTGGCCCTGAGCCTGTTCGACGCGCACAACACCGTCACGCCCACGCGCTTCACCGGGCTGGACAACTACACGGCCATGCTGCGGGACGCGGCGTTCCGCGACAGCCTGAGGACCTTCCTCCTCTTCACCGCCTTCATCGTGCCCGTCACCTACGGGTTCTCCCTGGCCCTCGCCCTGATGGTCAACCGGGTGCGCCGGGCGCGGGCGTTCTTCCGGTCGGTGTTCTTCCTGCCGGCCGCGTGCAGCTATGTGGTGGCCGCGCTGATCTGGAAGATGTCGATCTTCAGTGGGGTGCGGTTCGGGCTGGCGAACACCGTGCTGGGCTGGTTCGGCGGGGACTCCGTCGCCTGGCTGTCCACCACCGACCCGCCCTGGTACTGGCTGGTCATCGTGACCGTACGGCTGTGGCTGCAGGCCGGGTTCTACATGATCCTGTTCCTCGCCGGGCTCCAGCGGATCGACCCGGCGCTGTACGAGGCGGCGGCCGTGGACGGGGCCCGCCCCGGCTGGACGGTGCTGCGGCACATCACCCTGCCCCAGCTGCGGGGCACCTCGGTCGCGGTGGTGCTGCTGCTCGTCGTGGGCGCCTTCCAGGCCTTCGACGAGTTCTACAACCTGCTGTCCGACGCCCGGGGCTACCCGCCGTACGCCCGGCCGCCGCTGGTCTACCTCTACTACACCGCGCTCGGCCAGGGGCAGGACCTGGGCCTCGGCAGCGCGGGCGCGGTGATCCTCGCGCTGGTCATCGCGGTCGTCACGGTGGCACAGGGGCGCTGGCTGCGGCTGGGAAGGACGGACGGCGATGGATGACGCCCTGGTGCGGGCCGGGCGGGCGCTGCGGCTGGCGCTGCTGATCGCGCTCGCGCTGCTCTTCCTGGTCCCCTTCTACCTGCTGGTGCGCAACGGGCTGGCCGACGAGCGGGACATCACCTCCCCGGAGTGGACCTTCTTCCCCGCCGAGGTGAGATGGGGCAACGTCCGGGAACTGTTCGAGGACCCGTCGGTCCCGTTCGCCCGGTCGCTGCTCAACTCCGCGCTGATCGCGGTCGCCACCACCCTCGGCACCCTGCTGCTCGCCTCCCTGGCCGGCTACGGCCTGGCCCGCATCCCCTACCGGCACGCGCACAAGGTGTTCTACGGCATCCTGGGCACCCTGCTGGTCCCGGCGGCCGTCACCTTCGTGCCCAGCTTCGTGCTGGTGTCGTCGCTGGGCTGGATCTCGACACTGCGCGGACTGATCGTGCCGACCCTGTTCTCCGCGTTCGCCTGCTTCGTCTTCCGGCAGTACTTCCTCGGCTTCCCCCGGGAGCTGGAGGACGCGGCCCAGGTGGACGGGCTCGGGTACTGGCGGACGTACTGGCGGATCGTCGTCCCCAACAGCCGGCCGGTGTTCGCGGCCGTGGGGACGATCGTGTTCCTCGGCGCGTGGAACTCCTTCCTGTGGCCGCTGGTGATCGGGCAGGACCGGAGCGCCTGGACGGTGCAGGTGGCCCTGTCCTCGTTCACCACCGCGCAGGTCGTCCGGCTGCACGAGCTGTTCGTCGCGGCGGCCGTGTCGATCCTGCCGCTGCTGCTGGTGTTCCTGTGCTTCCAGCGGTGGATCGTGGCCGGGGTGGAGCGCTCCGGGATCGACTGACCGGCGGGGCGGACCCGCTCGGGCCGGGGAGCCGTCGCCGGCCACCGGGGCCGCGTCGACCGGGCCGGGGCCGACGGCGTCGACGCGCACGCCGTCGGCGGCCCGGGCGTCAGGACGGCCGGCGGGTGCGCACCTCGTACACCGGGATCCGCACCGTCTCGTCGTCCAGGCAGACGCCGCTGATCAGGTCGAAGCGCTGCTTGAGCAGCGGGGACGCCACGAAGGGGCGGCCCTGGTGGGTGCCGGTCAGGCCGCGGGAGAGGACGGCCGCCCCGGTGAACGGATCGCGGTTGTCCACGGCGTACAGCCGGCCGGCGCGGTCCCGGAAGAGGGCCGCCTGGCGGCCGTCGGGCAGCAGGGCGGCCACCCCGCGGCCGGGGACCAGTGTGCTCAGGTCGCAGACCGTGAACCAGTCGTCCGCCAGCTGGAGCTGCACCTTCAGATCGGTCGTCTCAACTGCCAGGGTCATCGCTGGGCGCTTCCTTCCAGGACGTCGTCGGCGGGCCGCAGCCCGATGTTCAGCAGCGGCAGGTCGGGCTTGATCTGGTCGCGCTCGGGGACGAAGGAGACCACCGGGTCGGGGGTGTCCGGCGCGTTCACGAAGGACACGAACCGGGCCAGCTTCTCGGGGTCGCCCACGGTCTCGGCCCACTCGTCCCGGTAGTGCGCCACGTGCTCGCGCATCAGCCGCTCCAGCTCGTCGCAGATGCCGAGCGAGTCGTGCACCACCACGTCCCGTACGTGGTCCAGGCCGCCGGGGATGCGCTCCAGCCAGGTGGAGGTGCGCTCCAGCCGGTCGGCGGTGCGGATGTAGAACATCAGGAACCGGTCGATCAGCCGCACCAGTTCGGCGTCCGACAGGTCCTGGGCGAGCAGGTCGGCGTGGCGCGGGGTGGCGCCGCCGTTGCCGCCGACGTACAGGTTCCAGCCGTTCGCGGTGGCGATCACCCCGAAGTCCTTCGACTGGGCCTCCGCGCACTCGCGCTGGCAGCCGGAGACCGCCGACTTCAGCTTGTGCGGGGACCTCAGGCCCCGGTAGCGCAGCTCCAGGTCGATCGCCATCCGGACCGAGTCCTGCACGCCGTAGCGGCACCAGGTGGAGCCCACGCAGGACTTCACCGTGCGCAGCGCCTTGCCGTAGGCGTGCCCCGACTCGAAGCCGGCGTCCACCAGCCGGGCCCAGATCAGCGGCAGCTGCTCCACCCGGGCGCCGAACATGTCGATCCGCTGACCACCGGTGATCTTCGTGTAGAGGCCGAAGTCCCGGGCGATCTCGCCGATCACGATCAGCTTCTCGGGCGCGATCTCCCCGCCGGGGATGCGCGGCACCACCGAGTACGAGCCGTTCTTCTGGAGGTTGGCGAGGAAGTGGTCGTTGGTGTCCTGGAGCGCGGCCTGCTCGCCGTCCAGGACGTAGCCGCTCGCGCCGATGGCGGGGGCGAGGGAGGCGATGATCGAGCCGACCGCCGGCTTGCACACCTCGCAGCCCTCCCCGCCCCGGGCGCCCTCGCGGCCGTGACGGTCCAGCAGCTCCTGGTACGACGTGATGCGCAGCGCGAGGACGATCTCGTACAGCTCCTCGCGGGTCTGGGAGAAGCAGCCGCACAGCCCCTTGTCGACCTCGACGCCGGACGCCTCCAGTTCGGCGGTGACCAGCTGGCCCAGCACCTTCACGCAACTGCCGCAGCCGGTGCCGGCCTTGGTGCACTTCTTCACCTCGGGCACGGTCACGCAGTCGTGCTCGGTGACCGCGCCGCGGATCGTGCCCTTGCTGACGTTGTGGCAGGAGCAGATGATCGCGTCGTCCGGCAGGGCGGAGGGCCCCAGTTGTGGGCCCGAGCCGGCTCCGGCGGGCAGGACGAGCGACTCGGGGGAGATCGGCGGCACCGAGCCGGTGAGCGCGCGCAGCGTGCCGTACGCCTCCGCGTCGCCGACCAGGATGCCGCCGAGCAGGGTGCCGTCCGCGCCGATGACCAGCTTCTTGTACAGGCCGGCGCGCGAGTCGGAGTAGACGACGTCGAGGCAGTCCTCGGTGGTGCCGTGCGCGTCGCCGAAGGAGGCGACGTCCACGCCGAGCAGCTTCAGCTTGGTGGACAGGTCGGCGCCGGTGAAGGACGCCTCGTCGGCGGCGATGGTCGCGGCGGCCGTCTCGGCCTGCTCGTAGCCCGGTGCCACCAGGCCGTACACCCGGCCGTCGGCGGCCAGCGCGCACTCGCCGATGGCGAAGACGTGCGGGTCGGACACGGTCCGGCACCGCTCGTCCACCGCGATGCCGCCGCGCTCGCCGACCGTCAGCCCCGCGTCCCGGGCCAGCTGGTCGCGGGGGCGGACACCGGCGCTGAACACCACCATGTCGGCGGCGAGTTCGGAGCCGTCGGACAGCTTCATGCCGGTGACGGCCCCCTCGGAGTCCGTCACGATCTCCTGGGTGCCCACGCCGGTGTGGACCGTCAGGCCCATCCGCTCGATGGTCCGCAGCAGGGCCGCGCCGCCGCCCTCGTCCACCTGCACCGGCATCAGGCGCGGCGCGAACTCCACGATGTGCGCGTTCAGTCCGAGCCCCTTGAGCGCGCCGGCGGCCTCCAGGCCGAGCAGCCCGCCGCCGACCACGGCACCGGTCCTCGCCCGGGACTTCGCGTACTCCTCGATGGCGAGCAGGTCCTCGATGGTCCGGTAGACGAAGCAGCCGGTGGCGTCCTTGTTCGGCACCGGCGGCACGAACGGGTAGGAACCGGTGGCCAGGACGAGGACGTCGTAGTCCACGACCAGGCCCGAGCGGGCGGTCACCTTCCGCGCCGCGCGGTCGACCGTCAGGGCCGGGTCGCCGACGTGCAGCTCGATGCCGTGGTCCTTGATGAACTCCATGTCGGTCAGGGAGAGGTCCTCGGGGGTCTTCCCCGAGAAGTACGAGGTGAGCTGCACGCGGTCGTACGCCGGGCGCGGCTCCTCGCACAGCACGACCACGCGGTGCGTGGCGGTCAGGCCGCGCTCGGCCAGTGCCTCCAGGAAGCGCTGGCCGACCATGCCGTGGCCGACGAGCACGATCGTGGGGGTGGCCCCCGGGGTGGCGGTCATCAGGAGCCTCCATCGTTGGTGAGCAGGTGCAGCAGGGGCCCGTCGTCGGGGAGCGGCTCCGCTCCCTCCCAGGCGCGCGCGAGCGCGCCGACGGTCCCGAGTTCGCCGACGAGAACTCCGCCGACCAGGCGGTCGTCGCGGACGACGACCTTGCGGTAGGTGCCCCGGGTGGCGTCGGCGAGCCGCACGACGTCGTCGCCGGGGCGCGCCTCGGTCTCGCCGAACGCGGCGAGGTCGAAGGGGGAGCCGGGGCCGGTCAGGGTCAGCCGGGTCAGGGAACGGGTCCCGCGGTAGCGGGCGGCGGTGTCGCCCGCGAGCAGTTCGGCGAGCGCGTCGGCCTGTTCGAGGGCCGGCTCGGCGAGGCCGTAGACCGTGCCGCCGTGCTGGGCGCAGTCGCCGATGGCGTGGATGAGCGGGTCGGAGGTGCGCAGCTCGTCGTCCACGAGGACGCCCTTGCCGACGGCGAGACCGGCCCGCTCGGCGAGCGTGGTACGGGGCCGGACCCCGCAGGCGAGGACCACGAGGTCGGCGTCGAGGGCGTAGCCGTCGGCCAGCTCCACCGAGCGGACCGCGCCGGCCACGCAGCGCACGTCCCGCGCCCGGCACTCGGTGTGCACCTCCACACCCAGGTCGGTGAGGTGGCGCAGCACCAGCCGGGAGGCGTCCGGGTCGAGCTGGCGCTCCATCAGCCGCTCGGCCTGTTGGGCGAGGACCACCTGGGCGCCGCGCACGGCCAGCGCGCGGGCCGCGGAGACGCCGAGCAGGCCGCCGCCGATGACGACCGCGCGCACCCCCGGCCGGACCGCCTCGGCCAGGCCCAGGCAGTCGTCGAGGGTGCGGAAGGCGTGGACGCCCTCGGGGAGCCGGCGGTCGGGCGGGAACAGGCCCCGCAGCGGGGGCAGCACCGGGTTGGAGCCGGTGGCCAGGACCAGCGTGTCGTAGGCGATCGACATGCCGTCGGCGCAGGAGACGGTGCGGGCGGCCCGGTCGATGCCGGTGACGCGGGTGCGCAGCAGGCCGGCGGGCGGCGGGAGGGTGATCACCTCCGGGCCGTACCGGCCGGCTAGCACCTCGGCGAGAAGCACCCGGTTGTACGGCGCGTGCTCCTCGTCGCCGACGAGCAGCGCGGGCGTGCCCAGCTCACCGAGCCGCCGGGCGAGCCGTACGCCCGCGAGGCCGGCGCCGATCACCACCACACGCGTATTCGAGGTCATGTCCCCGAGCGTGCGGCCCGGACGTTACCCGGTGGCATCACCTCTGTTTCCCGGGAGGAACGCTGCCCTCAGCGGGACGGGGCGGGGGGTGTGAGGGGGCGGGGGCGGACCGGGGGTCAGCGGGCGCCCAGCAGCTCCACCAGGCCCGTGGTGTCCTCCGCGCCGTGCCCGTCGGCCAGGCGGCGGTGCATGAGGCCGAAGAAGGGGGTGATCAGTTCCGGGCTCACCCCCTGTTCCTCCGCCGTGCGCAGCAGGGTGCCGGTGCCCGCGACCTGCATCGCGAGGTGGGAGACGACGTCGGACGTGTAGTCGCCGGACGCCAGCCGGCCGGCCATGCCGTGGGCCTGGCCGGCCATCGCGGTCAGCCAGGACACGAGCAGCGGGGCGAACTCCTCGGGGGCCACGTCCGTGTCCCGCAGCAGCGCGAAGGCGTGCGTGATCCCCGCGAACATGCCGTACATGCCGCTCAGCAGCGCCACGTCGTGCAGCGCGGCGAGCCCGGGGTCGGCGCCGACGTACTCGGTGCCGGCCGGGACGGCGAGGGTGCCCCGGTGCTCCTCGAACAGCTCCCGGTCACCGCTGTAGAACACGAAGGCGCCGGGCGCGCCGATCATCGGCGGTACGGCCATGATCCCGCCGTCCAGCAGCCGGGCACCGCGCTGTGCGGCCCAGGCGGCGCGGGCGCGGGCGTCGGCGGGGGTGCCGGTGGTGAGGTTCACCAGGTCCCGGCCGGTCAGGTCGGCACCCTCCAGGGCGGCGCCCACCGAGGCGTCGTCCAGCAGACAGGCCACGACGAGCCGGTTCGCGGCCACCGCCTCCGCCGCGCTGCCGGCGGCCACCGCGCCCTCGGCGGTCAGCGCGGCCGTCCGCCGCGGCGTGCGGTTCCAGACGGTCAGGGAGTGCCCGGCGGCGAGCCAGGCCCGGCCGAGCGCGGTGCCCATGGCGCCGGTGCCGAGCAGGGTGAGGGAGGGACGGGGGCCGGAGGCAGGGGAGTTGTCGTTCATGACGGCTAGGCTTCCCGAGGGAGCCACCGCGCGGAAGTACGTACTTCGGAGTGGGTGGTTACCGGCAGGGAAGCATGCGGGCCGGAAGGGGGAGGACCATGCCGGTGGGACGGCGGCCGGGGGCGTACGTGTGCGGCACGGACGCGGCGATGGACATCATCGACGGCAAGTGGAAGGTGTCGATCCTGTGGGCGCTGGGGGAGGGCACCCGCCGGTTCGGCGAGCTGCGGCGGCTGCTGCCGGGTGTCACGGAGAAGGTGCTCGCCGCGCAGCTGCGCGAGCTGGAGGCCGACGGCATCGTGTACCGCGAGGACTACGCCGAGGTGCCGCCGCGCGTCGAGTACTCGCTGACCGAGATCGGCGGCCGGCTGAACGAGGCGCTGGCGCCGCTGGGGGTGTGGGGGAAGAAGCACGTGCTGGGCGGGGAACCGGCGGTGGGCTGACGGCGCGCGGTCAGCGGCTTCCCGCCAGGTGCGCGAACACCACGACGTTGCCCTGGTAACCGGTGGTCCTCGAGTAGCCGCCGCCGCAGGTGATGACGCGGAGTTCGGGGCGCGGGGCGGCGCCGTACACCTTGTCGTCGGGGAAGTCGCGGGCCGCGTACACCTCCACGGCGTCCACGGTGAACAGCGCCACGGTGCCGTCCCGGCGGTCCACCTCGATCCGGGCGCCGCGCCTGAGCGCGCCGAGGCGGTAGAAGACGGCGGGGCCGTCGGCGTTGTCCACGTGGCCGGCGACGATCGCGGTGCCCGTCTCCCCGGGCGTGGTCCCGGCCTCGTACCAGCCGGCCAGGTTCCGTTCCTTCGCGGGCGGGGCGTCCAGGCTGCCGGAGGGGGTGAGGGCCAGGCCGGTCAGGGGCGCGTCGACACCGATCGCGGGGACGCGGATGCGCAGCGGCGGGGAGGGGGCAAGGGCGGGGGCCGCGCGCCGCTCGCCGCCGGTCTCGGCCCGGCCCTCGGCGGCCGTCGGCTGCGGCGGGGTCCCAGGGCCGGTGCCGCCCAGCAGCCACACGCCCGAACCGAGGGCCACGAGCGTGACGGCGGCTGTGACGGCGTCCCCGGCCCGGGCCCGCCGGCCGCGCCGGACCCGTGGGCCGCCGAGGTGCCCGGCGGTCTTCCCGCCGTTTCGGCGCATGGGAAACCCCTCTCCCGGGGGCGGGCCCCCGGCCAGGTGCCCCGAGGCGCCCTGAGATGCCCCGAGGTGCCCGCCCCCTCCGGGCCGCGAGGGGCGTCGGACCCGGAGGGGGCGGGTTGTGCGGTACCGGTGGACGGACAGCGGAGGGTGTCCGTCAGATCCCGTCGCCTCTCGCCCGGCGATGCAGGAGCCAGGTACCGCCCGCGGCGGCGACGGCCAGTGCCGCCACACCCGCCGTGGTCTGCACGGGGCCGGGGCCCAGTCCGCCGCCGACCCCCGTCTTCACGCTTCCCCGCGGCCGCGCCTGCGCGTGCGCCGCGCCGAGGGCCACCACCAGGTCGCCCGCCGCCTGCCGGTCCCCCTCGGCGCACCGGGCGACGATCTCGTACGTCCCCGGCTGCGCGCTCGGCGGCACCCGGAACCGGCCGGTCGCCTGGCTGTCCTCGGTGCCGGGCGCCAGCGGGAAGGTGCCGGCGCCGAGCGCCCCCGCGTCCCCGGTCCCGGTGCCCGGGGACCCGCACGCGGCCGTGTGCACGGTGACCTGGTCGCCGGGCGTCACGGTGGCCGGCCGGACGTCCAGCCGGCCGGCCGGTACCTCCGCCGCAGGTTCCGTGGCGGCCACGGCGTGGACGGGTGCCGTGGCGGCCACGGCGAGCGCGGTACCGGCCAGGAGACGGGCAGTGCGTCGCATGGTGCTCCCCAGAGCGTTGTCCGACTCGTCCAGGGGTGCGCCCCTGCCCTACCGAGATAAGTGGCTCGGCGGCCGGACCGCCTCCTGAGGGAGCGTCAGGAATGCGGCGAACGGGTGGCGGCCCCGCCACTCGCACGGGTCAGCCCGTGGGACGTTCGGGCAGGTCGCGGGCGGGTGCGGGGCAGCCGGGAGGGGGAGGTGTGAAAAGAACACGAATGGAGCGGTGGGACCGGTGAACGGGTGACGGGACGTCAGTGCGGCCCCCGGTGCGCACACCGGGGGGGGGGGGGGGGGGGGGGGGGGGGGGGGGGGGGGGGGGGGGGGGGGGGGGGGGGGGGGGGGGGGGGGGGGGGGGGGGGGAGGGGGGGGGGG
>NZ_JBVHXT010000039.1:82276-95113 GCF_055569255.1 Streptomyces sp. NPDC029296 | reverse complement strand
ACCCCCCAACCCCCCCCCCCCCCCCCCCCCCCCCCCCCCCCCCCCCCCCCCCCCCCCCCCCCCCCCCCCCCCCCCCGTCGTCGGGTCGGGAAAACTGGGTGCCCGCACCCGATGACGCTCGGGGATCCGCGGCCGATGCTCTTGTCCTGTCAGGCAGAGGCCGATTCCCAGGAGGACCCGATGGGCGAACCGGTGAGAGTCAGCATCGTCGCGCAGGACCCGATACTGGAGGCCGGTACCCGGGCCAGCCTCCAGTACCACGGCGACATCGCGGTGGCGCTGTCCGGGGAGCGGGCGCAGGTCGCGGTCATGATGGTGGACCGGGTGGCCCCCCAGGTGATGAACGCGGTGCGGGCCGGGCGCGAGGCGGACGAGCGGCAGGAAGTGGTTCTGGTCGCGACCGAACTGGGGGCCGAGGACGCGGTCCAGGCGTTCGCAGCCGGCATCCGGGGGTTACTGCGCCGTTCCGAGTGCACCGCCGAGCGCCTGGCGTCGACGGTCGTGGCGGCCGCCGCGGGCGACTGCACGCTGCCGCCGGACCTGCTGGACGGGCTGCTGGAGCACGGCCAGGGCGCAGCCGTCCGCCGCCCGGACACGGGCGCGGCGGGGATACCCGGCGGCTCGGCGCTGTCGGAGCGGGAACGGGCGGTCCTGCGGCTGGTCGCGGACGGCCGGGAGACCGAGGAGATCGCACGTGAACTGTGCTACTCGCCCCGCACCGTGACCACCGTGGTGCACGACGTCACCCGGCGGTTCCAGCTTCGCAACCGGGCACACGCGGTGGCCTTCGCGCTGCGGACGGGCCTGCTGTGATCGCGACGACGGCGGCCCCGTCCACGACCGCCCCGCTCACCACCGCCCCCTCGACGACCGCCCCGGCCTTCGCCACGACCGGGTCGGGAGTGCGGGTGCGGGTGCGGTCGGGCGACGCGGCGGCGCGGGCGGTGGTGGAGGCCAAACTGATCACCGCGGGGCTCCGGCCGACCCACGCGCCGGAGCCGTCCCCGCAGGACGTGCTGGTGGCCGTCGGCGACACCGTGGAGGCCGCGATCGAGGTCGTCCGGCCCGGCCCGCCGGACGGTCACGGGCGGCTGCTGGTGGTGGCCGACGTGATCTCCCGCCACGGCGCCCTGCGGGCGTTGCGGGCGGGCGCGCGGGCCATGGTGCTGTCCGCCGAGGCGACGCCGGAGCGACTGGCCGCGACCGTCCACGCGGCCAGTCGCGGCGAGGGCCGGCTCTCCCCCCTGGCACTGGCCCGCCTGCTCGGTGAATCGCCGCAGCCCGCCGGGTCCGGGCGGCGGCCGGGCGCCCCGGGGCTGACCGGCCGGCAATTGGACGTGCTGCGGCTGATGGCGGACGGCCACGGCAACGAGGCGATCGCCGCGACCCTGCGCTGCTCCAAGCACACCGTCAAGAACGTGATCTACGAGCTGATGGGCCAGCTCCAAGTACGCAACCGGGCCCACGCGGTGGCGCACGCGGTGCGCACCGGGCTGATCTGAGCCCCGGCCTGACCGGGCCGGACCGGCGGGAAGCCGGACCGGGACAAACACGCAACGGCGCGACCGCGCGCCTGCCATTCGTTCCCTGGTGCCGCGCCGCGGTCCGGCGGCACGCTGCTTCTGCCCATGGCCGCCCGGCGGGCATGGCGATCCTCCCGCCACGTGCGCTGCCACAAGCGGCTGCCGCGGCTACGTTCCCTGCCGAGAGGACCCGATGGACATCGCCGAGGACACCCCGATCACCGGCCGGCAGTCGCGGCCGGCGCCGGAGTTCAAGATATTCGAGGAACTGGAGTCGGAGGTCCGGCTGTACTGCCGCACGTTCCCGGCCGTCTTCGAGCGGGCCAAGGGCGCCGAGCTGTTCGCCGAGGACGGCCGGGCGTTCATCGACTTCTTCTGCGGCGCGGGAACGCTCAACTACGGGCACAACAACGACTTCATCAAGGCCCGGGTGGCCGACTACCTCGCCGCCGACGGCCTCGCGCACGGCCTGGACATGTACACCGTGGCCAAGCGGGACTTCCTGACCGCCTTCAGCGACACCGTGCTGCGGCCCCGCGGGCTGGACTACAAGGCGCAGTTCACCGGGCCGACCGGCACCGACGCCGTGGAGGCCGCGCTCAAGCTCGCCCGCAACCAGACCGGCCGCTCCGGCCTGGTGGCGTTCACCGGCGCGTATCACGGCATGTCCCGCGGTTCGCTCGCGGTGACCGGCAGCCGCCGGGCCCGCCGGGCGGGCGGGGTCAGCGGGCAGGATGTCACGTTCGTGCCGTACGAGGACGGTCCGCAGGGCCGCTTCGACTCGATCGGCTATCTGGAACGGCTGCTCACCGATCCCTCCTCGGGGGTCGAGCTGCCCGCCGCGGTGATCGTGGAACCGATGCAGATGGAGGGCGGCGTCTACCCGGCGAGCACCGGCTGGCTGCGCGCCCTGCGCGAACTCACCGAGCGGCACGGGATCCTGCTGATCCTGGACGAGATCCAGGCGGGCTGCGGCCGCTCCGGCCGGTTCTTCTGCTTCGAGCACGCCGGGATCACCCCCGATGTGGTGACCCTCTCCAAGTCGTTGAGCGGTTACGGTCTCCCGCTCTCCATGGTGCTGTTCAAGCGGGAGCTGGACGTCTGGGAGCCGGGCGAGCACACCGGCACGTTCCGCGGCAACCAGCTCGCCTTCGTCGCCGCCACCGCGGCCTGCGAGCTGTGGCGACAGGACGCCTTCCACACCCGGCTCGCCGCCTCGATCGACCGCCTGGACCGGTTCCGCGCCGAACTGGACGCGCTGGGACGAGGACTGGTGACGCGCGGATGCGGGATGGCGCTCGGCATCGACCTCGGCGTCGAACCGCCGCGCGCCGAGCGGCTGCAGCGGTACGCCTTCGACCACGGGCTGATCGTCGAACTGTGCGGCCGCCGCGACGAGGTGGTCAAGCTGCTGCCGCCGCTGACCATCGATCCCGCCGTGCTGGATCGCGGCCTCGACGTGCTGCGGCAGGGCCTGCGAGCGACCTGACGACCGGTCAGTGACGCCGCCGGGCCCGTCAACCCCTGTTCCAGACCGTCAAGGAAGGAGACCGCAGATGTCCGGTCCGCTACGCCGACACCTGATCTCGATCGGCGACCTCGGCTTCGAGGAGATGCACGGCATCGTGCGGCGGGGTGCCGAGCACGCCGCCGGCCGCCATGAGGACGCCCGCCCGCTGCACGACGCCGTGGTGGGCGTACTGTTCCGCAAGACCTCCACCCGCACCCGCACCGCGTTCTCGGCCGGCGCCCTGCGCCTGGGCGGCCGGCTGATCACCTACGGCCCCGGGGACCTCCAGGAGAACACCGGGGAGACGGCCGAGGACACCGCCGCGGTGCTGTCCCGGATGCTCGACGTGCTGGTGGCCAGGACCGCCGGCGGCGAGGCCGAGCTGCGGGCCTTCGCCGCCCAGCGGCGGATGGCCGTGGTCAACGCGATGAGCGCCGCCGAGCACCCCACCCAGGCACTCGCCGACCTCACCACGCTCCTGGGCCGGTTCGGGCGGATCGACGGCCTGCGGGTGCTCTATCTCGGCGAGGGCAACAACACCGCCTCGGCGCTGGCCCTGGCGCTGTCCCGCTACCCCGGCACCGAGTTACACCTGCGCACTCCGCGGGGGTACGGGGTGGAGCGGTACTACCTCGACCGGGCCGCCGAGTACGCGGCGGCGAGCGGCGCGCTGGTGACGCAGCGGCACGACCCGGCCGACCTGCCCGAGGCCGACGTGATCTACACCACTCGCTGGCAGACCACCGGCACCACCAAGGCCGACCCCGACTGGCGGCGGGCCTTCGAGCCGTTCCGGGTCGACAAGGCCGTCATGGAGACCAGTCCCGGCGCGCTGTTCATGCACGACCTGCCCGCGCACCGCGGCGACGAGGTGACCGCCGAGGTACTGGACGGGCCCGCCTCGATCGCCTTCGAGCAGGCCGAGAACAAGTACCACAGTGCCCGCGCGGTGCTGGAGTGGTGTGTCGGCGGCGCGGGGGCGGGAGACGGCGATGCATGAGCCCGTGCTGCTGCCCGGCGGCGGCTGGCGCCTGTGGCGGCACTTCGCGCTGCGGGGACCCGGCTTCCCGGTGACCGGGGTGCTCCGGCTGGCGCCGCGGGGCCTGGCCGAGGCGGCCGACCGGTTCGGCGCCGGGGCGGAGCTGAGCGGAGCCGACTGGCGGTCCTTCGAGACCGCCTTCGGCGCCGCGGCCGTGGAGACCGCCAAGGAGTTGCAGGCAATCGCCGCCCGGCCCGACTTCCGGGCGGCGGTGGCCTGGCAGAACCGGGCCGTGCTGCGCACCGGCATCGCGCCGTTCCTGGCCTGGACGCCCAGCGCGGCCGGCCGGACCAGCATGCCACGCCAGCGCGAGGAGCTGGTGGCGCACTACTGGCAGCGGTTCTGCGTCAAGAACGACACCATCGGCTTCTTCGGCCCGGTCGGCTGGGCCACCCTGGACCCGGAACTGCGCGGGATCGAGGTGGACCACGGCACGGGTCTGGTCACCCGGTCCGAGGTCTTCTTCTCAAGCTGGTCGATCGACGAGCTGGCCAAGGCGCTGGACCGCGATCCGGGCCTGCGCCCCTGGCTGGCGCCGCGCCGGCTGCCGTACCTGCGGATCGAGGAGGCGCGGGTACGGCTTCCGGGGCGGCCCGCGCAGCCGGTGTCGGAGCTGGAACGCCAGGTGCTGCTGTGCTGCGACGGGGTGCGCCCGGCCCGGGACATCCAGCGGGAGCTGGCCGGCCGGGCCACGCCGCAGCAGGTCGAGGAGGTCCTCGATCTGCTCGTCCGGCGGCGCTGGATCGTCTGGCGGCTGGAGGTCCCCGGTAGCGCCCACCCCGAGCGCCACCTGAGCGAGATCCTGGAGCGGGTCGGCGACCCGGCGGTCCGCGAGCC
Organism: Streptomyces sp. NPDC029296; assembly: GCF_055569255.1. Taxonomy (NCBI): domain Bacteria; kingdom Bacillati; phylum Actinomycetota; class Actinomycetes; order Kitasatosporales; family Streptomycetaceae; genus Streptomyces; species Streptomyces sp. NPDC029296. Next base: position 90,204 of record NZ_JBVHXT010000039.1, on the reverse strand, counting down.
GGCCCTGGCCAAACTCGCGGTGCTGCGACGCGGCCGGGACAGGGTGCGGGCCGCCGGGACCGACGCGGAGAAGCTGGTCGCGGCGCTCGCCGCCCTGGAGGCCGACTTCGCGCGTCTGACCCAGGCCCCGGCGCAACGCGAGAAGGGGGCCAGGACGGCCCCCAACCGCTCGCTGGTGTACGCGGACTGCCGCCGCTCGGCGACCGCCCGGGTGGGCAGTGCGGTGCTGGAGGCCCTCACCCCGCTGGAGTTGTGCCTGACCGCCTCCCGCTGGATGACCGACCGGTTCGCCGAGGTCGTCGGGGCGCGGATCACCGAGGTGTACCGGCGGCTGCGTGCGCGGAACGGGACGGTGGACCTCGGCTCGCTGTGGTTCGAGTGCCTGCCCGCCCCGCACAGCCGGTCGATCGCCGACATCGACGCCATCCAGGCGGAGCTGCGCGAGCGCTGGGCGGCCGTGATCGCCGCCCCGGAGGGCGTCCGCCGGGTGGAGCGGGCCTCGGCGGACATCGCCGAGCAGGTGCACAAGGCGTTCGGGGAGCCGGGCACCGGCTGGTCGCTGTCCCGCTATGCCAGCCCGGACGTGATGCTCATCGCCGAGGATCTCCGGGCTGTGGAGCGGGGCGAGTTCAGCCTGGTGCTCGGCGAGCTGCACGTGGCGATGAACACGCTGGGTGCCTCGCTCTTCGTCACGCAGCACCCGGACCGCGAGGAGCTGATCGCGGAGACCACGGCGGACTTCCCCGGTCCCCGGCTGGTCCCGATGCTGCCCAAGGAACTGCCGCTGATCCGCTGGTCCGCGCGCAGCCGTCCGTCACTGGACCGCCCTCAGGACTACTACGTCGCGCTGGTCGACCACACGGCCGACCCTCACCGGCCGCGCACCGTCCGCTGTGCGGACGTGACGGTCGAGGAGCGGGCGGGCCGGCTGGTCGTCGAACTGCCCGACGGCGCCGTGTTCGACCTGCTCGACGTGTTCTGCCATGCGATGACCAACAGGGTGATGGACCGGTTCCGGATCCGTCCGGACGCCGACCACTCCCCCCGGGTCACCGTGGACAAGATGGTCCTCTCCCGCGAGACCTGGCGCTTCCCCGCCGGCCAGGTGCCGTTCGCCACCGAGAAGAGCGAGCCGAAGCGGTTCGTCCGGGCCCGCCGGTGGCAGGCGGCGACACGGCTGCCGCGGCACGTCTTCGTGGTCTCGCCCTCCGAACCCCGCCCGTTCTACGTGGACTTCGACAGCCCGGTGTACGTCAACATCCTGGCCAAGGCGATCCGCCGGCTCGCCGCCCGCGACCCGCAGGCCCGGCTGACCGTCTCCGAGATGCTGCCGACCCCGGAGCAGGCCTGGCTCACCGACGACGAGGCCAACCGGTACACCTCCGAGCTGCGTTTCGTCGCGGTCGACCGTTCCAAGGTGCCCGGCGGTGCCGGATGACCGCCGAGCCGGGCGTCGAGCCGAGCTACGTCGACGCGGTCCTGGCGCACGCCGCCGCCACTCCCGGGGCGCCCGCCCTCGTCAATCCGGAGGGCGTCCTGACGTACGGCGAACTGGGCGTCCGTATCGAGGCGCTGGCACGGCACCTGGCCGCACGCGGGGTCGGTCCGGAGCGGGTCTGCGCGGTGGCGCTCCAGCGCGGCCCGCACGCCGTGGTGGCGATGGCCGCGGTCTCCCGGGCCGGCGGTGCGTTCCTCACCCTGGACGTGGACGCGCCGCCGCCCCGGCTGCAGGCGATGGCCGACAGCGCCCGGGCCGGTGCCCTGCTCACCACCGCCGCCCTGGCCGACAAGCTCGACCTCTCCGTCCCCGGGCCGGCCGTCCTGATCGACGCCGAGAGCAGGGCGGTGTCGGACGGCGGGACGGAACCGGCCGCGGGCACGGCGCCGCCGCAGGTCCTGGCGTCCTCGCTGGCGTACGTCTCGCACACCTCGGGCTCGACGGGTACGCCGAACGCGGTGCTGATCGAGCACCGCGGGCTCACCCGTTACCTGTGGTTCGTCGCCGCCGACTACGGGCTGGGCCCGCACACCACCGCCCTGCAACTGGCCCCGCTCGGCTACGACGCGTCCGTCCGGGACACCTTCGCGCCGCTGGTGGCGGGCGCCCGCCTGGTGCTGGCGGACCGCTCGGTGCTCCTGCGGGCGGAGGGCTTCGCCGAGACGGTACGGCGGTTCGGCGTGGACACCGTGCTCAGCGCCACCCCGTCGCTGCTCACCTTCCTGACCCGGCACGAGACGATCGCCGCGGAGCTGCGCGGGCTGCGCCTGACGGTCTCCAGCGGGGAGTCGCTGCGGCCGTTCCTCGCCGCCGGCGGCCGCCGGGCGCTCGGCGGCGGACTGGTCAACCAGTACGGTCCGACCGAGTGCACCATGACCTCGACCCGGCTGCACCTGCCGGAGCTGCCGGAGATCACCGCCGACCTGATCGGCACGCCGATCGACGGGGTCTCCGTGCGGCTGCTGGACGACGGGGGCGAGCCGGTGCCGGACGGCGAGGCCGGCGAGATCCACATCGCCGGCACCGGCGTGGCGCGCGGCTACTGCGGCCGCCCAGCGCTGACCGCCGAGCGTTTCCTGCCCGATCCCGCGGGCCCGCCCGGCGCGCGGATGTACCGGACCGGCGACCTGGCCCGGCGGCGGCTCGACGGCACCTTGGAGTACCTGGGCCGCGGCGACCGGCAGATCAAGATCCGCGGCTACCGGGTGGACCCGGCCGAGATCGAGGGCGAGCTGCTCGGCCATCCCGCGGTGACCGGCGCCGTGGTCACCGCGGAGACCGACGACCAGGGCCGCACCTACCTGGTCGCGCACGTCTCCGGGTCACTGGACCAGGTCACCGACGCCGCGCTCCGCGCCCACCTGGCGCGGACCCTGCCGTTCCACCTGATGCCGCGCCGCTTCGCCCGGATCGAGCGGGTGCCGACGACCGGCACCGGCAAGACCGACCGCCGCGCGCTGAGTGCTCCGCCCCTGGACCGGGCGCCGTGACGGCGCTGCCGACGCGGCTCGGGCTGGCGGACGTCCGGGCGGCGGCCGACCGGATCGCCGACCGGGTGCGCCGCACCCCGCTGCTGACCCTCGACACCCTGCCCGGCCTCCTGCTCAAGGCCGAACACCTGCAACACGGCGGCTCGTTCAAGGTGCGCGGCGCCGCCAGCGCGATGGCCGGTGCCACCGCGGACGAGATCGTCGCCGGCTCCTCGGGCAACCACGGCATCGCGGTGGCCCGCAACGGCCGGGCCCTCGGCGTCCCGGTCACCGTGGTGATGGCGGCCGGGGCCAGCGCGGACAAGGAGCGGGTGATCCGCTCCCTGGGCGCGCGGGTGCTCCGGGTGGACGGCGGCGTGGCCGAGCGCGAACGGCAGGCGCTGGCCCACGCGCAGCGCACCGGCGCGCTGTTCGTGCCCTCCTCCGACCACGAGTTGGTGGTCGCGGGCCAGGGCACGGTGGGCCTGGAGATCTTCGAGCAGGCGCCCGAGGTCGACACCGTCTTCGTGCCGACCGGCGGGGGCGGCCTGCTCGCCGGCATCTGCCTGGCCGCGCGGGCGGCCCGCCGTCCGGTGCGGATCGTCGGCGTGGAGCCGGCCGGGGCCGACCGGTACGCGCGTTCCCTGGCCGCCGGACGCCCGGTCGCCGTACCGCCGTCGGCCACCGTCGCCGACGGGCTGCGCGGGCAGCAGCCGGGCGCGGTCACGTTCCCGATCGTGCAGGAGCGGGTGGACGCGCTGATCGAGGTCGCCGACGAGGCGATCCTGCGGGCCATGCGGCTGCTGCACCGGGCGGGCGTCGCCGCCGAGCCCAGCGGCAGCGTCGCGCTGGCCGGGGCGCTCAGTGCGGCGGGCCGCCGGCTGCGCGGCGAACGCGCCGCCGTGGTGGTGTCGGGCGGCAACACGCCCGCCGCACTGTCCGCCGCACTGCCGGGCCGCCCCCCGGGCGACCCGGTCTGATCCCGCGGCGGCGCCGGCACCGGGCCTGCGCCGCCGCACCCTTTTCCCGGCGTCTTTCCCGACGTCGTACCGACTCACCCCTATGGCAATCGGCCACTGACTCGGAGGTACCGGATGACCAGCACGCACAGTCCGCGGGTGGCAGCGGCGGAACTGCCCGAACTGATCGCGTCCTTCTACCGGGAGACGCTCGGCGACAACGGGCTGGACACCTCCAGCGACTTCTTCGAGGCGGGCGGCGACTCGCTCAGCGCCTTCCAGATCACCGCCCGGTTGCAGCAGGCCGTCGGTGTGGAGGTGCCGGTCGCCCTGGTGTTCACCTACCCGTCGCCCGAGGACCTCGCCATGGTCGTCGTCGCCGACGCCGGCCTGAGCTAGGGGGGACACCATGGCCGGGACCACCGTCCCGCTGGGGGACACATGGCAGCTGTGGCGGCAGTTCGCCCTGCGCGGGCCGGGCTTCCCGGCCGACGGGGTGCTGCGGCTGGCCGCGCCCGGACTGGCCCGGGCGGCCGACGCGCTGGGCCCGCGGGCCGCGTTGACCGGGCCCGCGTGGAAGGCGTTCGAGGCGGCCTTCGCCGAGGCCGCGGTGGACGGTGCACGGGAGTTGCAACGCATCGCCGCCCGGCCGGACTTCCAGGCCGCGGTGGCCTGGCAGAACCGCGCGGTGGTCGGCCGCGCCGTCGAGCCGTTCGTGCGCTGGGAGCCGAGCGCGGCCGGGCGCACCAGCAGCCACCGGCAGCGCGAGGAACTGGTGGCGCACTACTGGCAGCGGTTCTGCGTCAAGAACGACACCATCGGGTTCTTCGGCCCGGTGGGCTGGGGCACCCTCGACCCGGACCGGTCCGGTGTGACCGTCGAGCCGGGCGAGGGCCTGGTGACCAGGACCTCGGTGTACTTCTCCAGTTGGTCGGTCGACGAGCTGGCCAAGGTCCTGGACGCCGACCCGCGGCTGCGCGAGTGGGTCGCCCCGCGCCGCATGCCCTACCTGCGGACCGGCGCGGCAGCGGTCCTGCTGCCGGGCCGGCCCGCGCAGCCGGCGACCGAGCTGGAACTGGCGGTGCTGCGGCTGTGCGACGGCCGGCGGCCGGTCCGGGAGGTCCGGCGTGCGCTGGCCGGCCGGGCCACGCCGCGGCAGGTCGAGGACCTGCTCGACCAGCTCGTCCGGCGGCGCTGGATCGTCCGCAAGCTGGAGGTGCCGGCCGGCACCCACCCCGAGCGCCATCTGCGGGAGTGGCTGGAGCGGGTCGGCGACGTGCCGGCGCGCCGGCACGGCCTCGGCATGCTGGACGTGCTCGAACGCGGCCGGGCCCAGGTCGCCGCGGCGGCCACCGGGTCGGAGCTGACCGCGGCGCTGGCCGCCCTGGAGGCCGGCTTCCGGGAGCTGACCGATACGGCGGCGGCCCGGGAGAAGGGCAGCACCACGGCGCCCTGCCGCACCCTCGTCTACTCGGACAGCGTCCGGGCCGCGACCGCCACGGTCGGCGCCGAGGTGCTGCGGGCGCTGGAGCCGCTGGACCTGCTCATGACCAGCGCGGGCTGGCTCACCTCCCGGCTGGCCTCCCGGGTGCTGGTCCTGGCCGAACAGGTCCACGAGCGGCTGAGCGAGACCGCAGACGGACCGGTGGACCTGGCGTCGTTCTGGTTCGCCTGCATGCCGGTCCTGCACGGTGACGCGGTCGGTGAGGCGGCCGCGCTGCAGCGCGAGTTCTGGCACCGCTGGTCGGCGATCCTGCGCCTGCCGGAGCGCGAGGGCAACGTCACGGTCGCCGCGGCGGACATCGCCGGCGCGGTGCGGGCCGCCTTCGACGAGCGGTCGGCCGGCTGGACGGCGGCCCGCTATCTCAGCCCGGACGTGATGCTCGCCGCGGACGGCCCCGAGGCCGTCCGGCGGGGCGATTTCGAGCTGGTGCTCGGCGAACTGCACGTGGCCATCAACACGCTCGGCGCCTCGCTCTTCGTCCACCAGCACCCCTCCCCCGACGAGCTGTTCGCGCAGACCGGCCTGGACCATCCGCGGCCGCGGCTGATGCCGCTGCTGCCCAAGGAGCACCGGGCGAGGCTGTCCACCCGGGTCCGGCACGCCCTGGTCCGGCCCGAGGACTACCAGATCGCCCTGCTCGACCACGGCGCCGACCCGCACCGGGAGCGCACCGTGGCGAGCGCCGAGGCCGTGGTGGAGCGGCAGGACGGACGCCTGGTGGTCCGGCTGCCCGACGGTGCGGTCTTCGGCGTGCTCGATGTCTTCGCGCACGTGCTGACCACGCTGGTGATCGACCTGTGCCGGCTGCTGCCGGAGGCCGACCACACGCCCCGGATCACCGTCGACCGGCTGGTACTGGCCCGGGAGACCTGGCGGTACGCGGCCGGCGCGCTGGACTGCGCCCAGGACAAGAACGAGGCGCGCCGCTTCGTGCGGGTGCGCCGCTGGCAGATGGCGCGCGGACTGCCGAGGTTCGTCTTCGTCACCACGCCGAGCGAACCCCGGCCGTTCTTCGTGGACTTCGAGAGCCCGGCGTACGTCAACCTGTTCGCCAAGGCGGTCCGGCGGCTGGCCCGGCAGGACCCGGAGGGCCGGCTGACGGTCACCGAGATGCTGCCGGGCCCGGAGCAGACCTGGCTCACCGACGACCAGGGCAACCGCTACACCGGCGAGCTGCGGTTCGTGGCACTCGGCGGCTGACGCCGCACGGCCGGGCGGGCCGTCCCCGGGGAACCGGCCGGGGGCGGCCCGTCACCGTGCCACGGCGAGCGGCGGGCGTGGGCGGGACCACGCCGCGCAGCGGACGCGGCAGGACGCGGGCGCCCGGAACGCCGACGGGTCGTGCCCGCCGTCACCCGGTCAGGACATGGCCGTCGCCCGGCCGGTGGACGCGGGAGCGCCGCAGGTTCTGCGTCGCGAAGGTGCGGTGCAGCCAGCGGTCGCGCCCGTCGTAGCGGGGGACGAAGCCGGTGCGGCCGTGCGTGGTCACCCGGTTGTCGACGATCGCCAGGTCGCCGGGCAGCAGGTGGTGGGTGAGCGCGTGCGCCGCGAACAGCCGCTGGAGTTCGCGCAGGGCCTGCGCCGCCCGCTCGGTGAGCGGCTCGGTGGCGGCGAAGTCGACCAGCAGGTCCGGGTCCTCGGGTGCGCCGCTGAGCACCGGGTGCGGGCGGGAGTGCGCCGCGGGCAGAGCGAAGGAGGGCGGCGCCGCGGTGGTGAACTCGGACTGGAAGAGGGCCTCGCGGTGGGTGTCGTCGAGCAGGTGGCGCACCTGCCGGATGGAAGCGGTGCGCAGCCCTGCCACCCGGTCGTGGTCCGCCCGTACGCACAAGAGCAGGACGAAGTCGGGGCGGTGCGGGTGGAAGGCGTTCTCGGAGTGGAAGGTCAGCAGCGCCGAGCCCTCGTTGCCCTGGAACTCCTCGCTGCCGGGAACCGGGACGACGTCGTGGACCATCGCGCCGGACTTCTCGGGCCGGAAGGAGATCGGCTCGCCGAGCGCGTGGGTGAGGAGCATCAGGACGGCCGCGGGGATGGTGGCCACGCGTTGCACGGAGCCGCTGGCCACCGGGGTCGGGCCGGCCAGTTCCTCGTCGACCGGCAGGCCGCGGACCAGCAGCGCCCCGGCGGGTCCCGCATCGCGGCCGAAGTCGGCCAGGGATCTGCGCAGGGGGGCGGGCAGCTCGTGGCGGCGCCGGCCGGCCTGGCGGATCCAGGCGGGGTCGTCGATCCGGCCGTCCGCGAACGACAGCAGGCCGGCGGCCAGGCTTTCGACGGCCATGGAGGCGCTGGGGTCCAGGGTCACCACGCTGTCGTGCGAGTCCGCTGTGAGAACGGGGGGCATCAGGTCGCTTTCTTCGTCGGTGGTACGGGGTCCGGGCCGGGCCCGGCGGCGGACCCGGTGTGCGGGTCGGCGCGCGTGCCGGCCGGCTGGTGCGGCGCAGGGGCGGGCGGGGACGGCCGCCTTCCGGTTCTCCGGGTGGGCGACGACGTCGTACTCGCTC
>NZ_JBVHXT010000039.1:0-82266 GCF_055569255.1 Streptomyces sp. NPDC029296 | reverse complement strand
GGAAAAGGACGAACAGGGGAAGGGGGGGGGGGGGGGGCGGGGGGGGGGGGGGGGGGGGGGTGGTGGGGGGGGGGGGGGGGGGGGGGGGGGGGGGGGGGGCGCCCCCCCCCCCCCCCTGCGCCGGGTGCTCACTGCCGCTCGCCGGCCAGCAGACCGGTCACCACCGCGGCGACCTGGGCGACGTGGGGTTTCTTGAGGACGCCCAGGTGATTGCCGCCCACCCGGTGGACCGTCAGTCCGCCGGGGGCCAGCTGCCGCCAGCGCGCGGTGAAGTCCTCGTAGCTGACCCCTTCCGCGACCTCGTGCTCGCCCGCCGCGACGTCGTCACCCGCGAGCAGGTGCAGATGGCCCTCGTACGGTGTGTGGCGGTAGGCCAGCCGGGTCTGCAGCAGCTCCCGCCAGACGCGCAGGCGCCCCGGCCAGAAGTCGTCCCCCGGCTCCGGCGGGGCCACTTCGCCGTCGTCCAGGAGGTCGTTGAGCAGGTCGCCCGCCCGCTGTTGCAGCTCGGCCACCCGCTTCCGCTCGGCGCCGGACCGTGCGGCGTCGGCGAGTTCGGCGAACGCCGCCTCGGCGCGCTCGAAGCGCCGGACGAACTCGTGCATGTTCTCCCGCTCGTAGGTGTCCAGTGCGGGGTCGAGCAGCAGGAAGGTGACCTCCTCGCCCGCCGCGTGCAGGCGGCGGGCCATCTCGGTGGTGATCTGGCTGCCGCCGCACCAGCCGAGCAGGTGGTACGGACCGCTGGGAACGATCCGCCGCAGCTCGGCCAGGTTCAGCTCGGCGACCTGCTCGACGCTCTCCGGAGCCGGGCAGGGACGGCTCAGGCCCGGCCACTCGAAGGCGGCCACCGGCTGGTCCGGGTCCAGGTGGTCGGCCAGCTCGGCGAACCAGTGGGCGCTGCCGGGGTGCACGCAGAACAGCGGCGGCCGGCCGCCGCCGCGGCGCAGCCAGACGACCGAGTCCGCCGCCCTGGCCCGTGCGCCCTCCAGGTCGCGTGCGCCCTCCGCCGCTCCGGCGGACCGGGCGTCGGTGACCACGGCGGCCAGTTCGGCCACCGTGCGGTGGCGGTAGAAGTCCTGGAAGGTGAGTTTGTAGCCGTACTCGGCCCGGAGCCTGGTGATCACCCGCATCACCGTCAGCGAGTGGCCGCCCAGCTCGGCGAAGCTGTCGTCGATCCCCACCCGCTCACGCTTGAGCACCTCGGCCCAGGCGCGGGCCACGATGTTCTCCACGGCCGTGCGCGGGGCGCGGTAGGGGCGGGCGGAGACCGGCTGGGAGTCCTTGGGGAGCCGCGCCAGGTCGATCTTGCCGCTGGCGGTCATCGGCAGCTCGTCGAGTACCAGGTACCTGGACGGCACCAGGTGGGCCGGCAGCACCCGGGCCAGCCGGTCGCGCAGCGCCACCGGATCGAGCGTGCCGCCGTCGCCCGGCACCAGGTAGGCGGCCAGTTCCTTCTCGCCGCCGGGCGTGCCGACCACGTGCACCGCGACCTCGCGCACGTCGGCCTCGCGGCGCAGTGCGGCCTCCACCTCGCCCGGCTCGATCCGGTAGCCGCGGATCTTCACCTGGTGGTCCACCCGGCCGGCGAACTCCAGCACCCCGTCCTCCCGGTAGCGGGCCAGGTCGCCGGACCGGTAGAGCCGCTCGCCGGGGCGCGCGGCGTACGGGTCCGGCACGAAGCGTTCGGCGGTCAGTCCCGGCCGCTCGACGTACCCGCGGGCCACCTGCGCCCCGCCGATGTACAGTTCGCCGACCACGCCGGCCGGCACCGCCTGCAGGTCGCGGTCCAGCACCCGCATCGTGGTGTTGGCGAACGGCCGACCGATCGGCAGGACGCCGGGAGGCAGTTCGCCAGGCCTGCCCTCGAGGTGGGAGCAGCCGACGGTGGTCTCGGTCGGGCCGTACTCGTTGTCCACCACGGTGTCCGGGGCGTGCTCGGCCCAGCGCGAGACCATCTCCCGGGTGAGTTCCTCGCCGCCGGCGATCAGGCGCCCGGCCGCGTGGCGCAGGCCCTGCGGCGACAGCGCCTGGTTCAGCAGCGCCAGGTGGGAGGGGGTCAGCTTCAGCAGTCCGAAGCCGCCGCGTTCCAGCTCCGCCACCAGGGCGTCGATCCCCGGCGTCCCGTCGTCCTCGGTGAGAGTGACCGGCTGGCCGGACAGCAGCGCGGGGAAGAGCGAGGTGACCGGGAGGTCGAAAGCCATTGAGGAGTACAGCGGAGCGCCGGTGCCGCCCAGGGGCCGGTAGCGGTCCAGGCACCAGCACACGTAGTTGACCAGGTTGCGGTGCTCGATCATCACGCCCTTCGGGGTTCCGGTCGAGCCCGAGGTGTAGATCACGTAGGCCAGCGAATCGGGTGTCACGTCGAGGCCCGGGTTGCCCGGGTCCTGGCGGGCGATGCCCGGGTCGCGGTCGACCAGCAGCGGCTCGGCGGCGCTCCCGGCGAGCAGGCCGGCCAGGGCGGTCTCGGTGACCACCACCCGGGCGCCGGTCTCGGCGGCCAGGGAGGTCAGCCGGGCCGCCGGGTGGCCCGGATCCAGCGGCAGGTAGCCGGCGCCCGCCTTGAGGACCGCCAGCAGGGCGACCACCAGCTCCGGGCCGCGACGCAGCAGTACGCCCACCCGGGACTCCCGGCCGACCCCGAGCTCGCCGAGGCGTCCGGCGAGGCGGTTGGCGCGGGCGTTGAGCTCGGCGTAGTCGAGGGTGCCGCCGTCGGCGCAGCGCAGTGCCGTGGCCCGCGGAGTGCGCTCGGCCTGCGCCTCGAACAGCTGGTGCAGGCAGACGTCCGGGTAGGCCGTGGCGGGACCGGCGGCGAACCGCGCCAGCCGGGCGTGCTCGTCGGCTGCCAGCAGGCTGCCCCGGGCGTCACCCAGCGGGTCGGCGGCCATCGCCTCCAGGATCCGCCGGTACAGCGCGGCAAGCCGGGGCCCGTTGGCGCGGCTGATCCGCTCGGGTCGGCCGGAGATGAAGACCACGCCGGGGAAGGTCCACACGTCCAGAGCGAACTCGTTGGGGCTGACGTCGACCACCTTGCCGGGCTCGATCTGCCGGCGGTCCAGGACATGGAAGTCGAGGTAGGTGAAGGCGACGTCGACGAGCGGGGTGCCCTCGCCCCAGGCGCGCTGCATCTCCGGCAGCGGGAACCGGCGGTGCGGCCACGCCTCCACCTCGGCGGTGAAGACCTGCCGGGCCAGTTCGCTCCAGGTGGCGCCGGTCGTTTCGACACCGAGCGGCAGGGTGTTCAGGTGCATGCCGCGGACCAGCTCGCCACCCTCGGTCTCCAGGCGGCCGTTGCAGACCAGGCCGCTGTGGAAGCGGTGGCTGCCGCTGATCGTGGACAGCGCCTTCAGATGGGCGGCGAACAGCACGCTCTTGAGCGGCACCCCGGCGGTGGCGGCCAGCCGGCGCAGCCCCGCCTCCAGGTCCCGGAACGGCACGGTGATCTGGAACGGTGGCTCACCGGCCCCCGGATCGGCGGCCCACGCGGACGGCAGGGCGACCCGTTCGAACTCGGCGACCTGCGCCCGCCAGAACTCCCGGTCCTCGGCGGAGAGGAGCGAGCGGCGCTCCAGCGCGACGTGATCGGCGAAGCGGACGGTGTGCCCGGCCGGGTCGGCCGGGGGCAGCCCGGCGCGGACCGCCCGGTAGTCGGTCATCAGCTCGTCGATCAGCGAGTGGTGGCTCCAGCCGTCGAGGATCGCGTGGCACTCGATGAAGGAGAACGTCCAGCGGTCGTCGGCGGTCTGGTGGACGTGGAAGCGCAGCATCGGCGCCGTGCCGATGTCGAAGGGACTGCGGCGGGTCTCGGCGGTGAACCGTCCCAGCTCCGCCCGCACCTGCTCCTCGTCGAGTCCGCGCAGGTCGTCGTAGCCGACCTGGACGACGGCCTCGGCGTGTACGAGCTGCAGCGGCTCGGAGTAACCGGTGAGGTCGAAGCCGGTGCGCAGGATCTCGTGCCGCCGGGTGAGCTGCGCGGCCGCCTCGCGCAACGCGGGCAGCGAGAACGGGGCGTCGTCGATGAACGGGAAGAGCGTGATGTTGTGGTAGGGGCTCTCGTCCCGGTCGGCGAGCATCTGGTAGACCATCGCCGCCTGCACCATGGCGAGCGGGTAGGCGTCCACCAGGCCGGACGGCAGGGCCGCGCGGTCGACGGGCGACAACAGGGCGAACGGTGCCACCCGCTCCTCCTCGACGCTCGCCGCCCCGCCGGGCGCGGTCGTCTCGGCGAAGCCGGCCAGGCTCTCGACGCTCTGGTGGACGAGGAGGTTCTGCACCGTCACGTCGATCCCGCGCCGGCGCAGCGCGCCGACCACCTTGATCGCGCGGATCGAGTCGCCGCCCAGCTCGAAGAAGTTGTCGAGGGCGCCGACCTTCGGCAGGCCGAGCACCTCGGCCCAGGTCTCGGCGACGATCCGCTCGGTCCGGCCGCGGGGGTTGACGTACTCCCCCGCCGCACGGGCACCGTGGGCGTCGGGGTCGGGCAGCGCCCGGCGGTCGATCTTGCCGTTGGCCGTCAGCGGGAAGGCGTCCAGCGGGACGAAGACGGCGGGCACCATGTAGCCGGGCAGTGTGCGGCCGAGCCGGGCCCGCAGCTCCGTGACCTCGACCACGTGTCCGGCCCGCGGGGCGACGTACGCGACCAGCCGGGCCTCCCGCTCGCCCGGGCGGCGGTGCGCGATCACCAGGCTGCTCTCCACCTCGGCCTGGCTGCCGAGGGCCGCCTCGATCTCGCCGGGTTCGATGCGGTGGCCGCGGATCTTCACCTGTTCGTCGACGCGGCCGAGGAACTCCAGTTCGCCGTCGGCGTCGTAGCGCGCCAGGTCCCCGGTGCGGTACATCCGGGACCCGGGCACGGTGGCGAACGGATCGGGCAGGAACCGCTCGGCGGTCAGGCCCGGACGGCCCAGGTACCCGCGCGCCAGGCCGGGCCCGGAGACGTGGAGCTGGCCGGGAGTGCCGATCGGCACCTGGTTGAGGTCGGCGTCCAGCAGGTACAGCCGCAGATCGCCGAGCGGACGGCCGATCGGGCTGCGCCGGGCGCCGGACCCCTCGCCCGCGCGGACCGGTCGGCAGGTGACGTGCACGGTGGTCTCGGTGATGCCGTACATGTTGACCAGGGACGGTCGCCGGTCGCCGAACCGCTCGAACCAGGGCGCCAGTTCGGAGACGTCCAGGGCCTCGCCGCCGAAGACCACGGTGCGCAGCGCGAGGGCGCCGGGCCGCAGGCCGGCCAGTGCCACCGCCTCCTGCAGACCGCGGAACGCGGAGGGGGTCTGGTTGAGCACGGTGACCCGCTCGGTGACCAGCAGGTCGAGGAAGTCCTGCGGCGAACGGGAGACGGCGAACGGCACCACCACGACCCGCCCGCCGTTCAGCAGCGCCCCCCACAGCTCCCAGACCGAGAAGTCGAAGGCGTACGAGTGGAAGAGCGTCCACACATCCTCGGGGCCGAAGCCGAAGTCCTCGCGGCAGGAGGCGAGCAGCCGCAGCACGTTGGCGTGGGTGACCTGGACGCCCTTGGGCGCTCCGGTGGAGCCGGAGGTATAGATGACGTACGCGGTGTTGCCGGGGCTCGCGAGGGGGACCGGGTCGGTGTCGGGCCACCCCCGCTCGTCGTCCTCGTCGAGCAGCAGGGTGGTGACGGCGTCCTCGCCCGTGTGCCGGTCGGTGACCAGGGCGGTCACCCCGGCGTCGGCCAGGATGTACTCGAGCCGGTCGGCAGGCTGGCCGGGGTCCAGCGGGAGGTAGCTGGCGCCGGACTTGAGCACGCCGAGCAGCGCCACCACCAGGTCCAGCCCGCGCTCGAACCGCACGCCGACCACCGTCTCGGGACCCGCGCCGAGCGCGCGCAGCCGGTGGGCCAGGCGGTTGGCCCGGGCGTTCAGCTCGCCGTAGCCGATCCAGACGCCCTCGCAGCCGGCGGCGGGTGCGTCGGGGGTGCGGGCGGCCCACTCCTCGAAGACCTCGGGCAGGGTCTGCTCGGCGGCGTAGCTGCGGCCGGATCCGCTCCAGGAGGCGAGGAGCGCCCGCTCGGCGTCCGGCAACAGTTCGAGCCGGCCGACCGGCTTGTCCGGGTCGGCGGCGATGCCGGCCAGCAGCCGCAGGTAGTGCGCGATCATCCGGTGGATCGTGGCCTCGTCGAACAGGGCGGTCGCGTACTCGAGCCGGCCGGTGAGGGAGCCGTCGGCGGTGCTGCCGAGCGCCAGGTCGAGATCGAACTTGACGGTGTGCCAGTCCACCGGCTGCTGCCCGGTACTCAGCGCGCCCGGCTCGGGCGGGGTGTGGGCGGCGAGTTCGAAGACCACCTGGAAGATCGGGTTGCGGGAGGGGTCGCGCTCGGGCGCCAGCTCGTCCACCAGCCGTTCGAACGGGGTCTCCTGGTGGGTGAAGGCGCCGAGCGCGGTCTCGCGGACCCGACTGAGGAGTTCACGGAAGGCCGGGGCGCCGGACAGGTCGGTGCGCAGGGCCACCGTGTTGGCGAACAGACCGATCATGTCCTGGGTCTCGGGCCTCTCCCGGCCCGCCACCGGGGTGCCGACCACCACGTCGTCCTGCCCGCAGGTGCGGCCGAGCAGGAGCTGGAAGGCGGCCAGGAACACCATGAACGGGGTCGCGCCCTCGTTCCGCCCCAACTCGACGAGGGGCTGCACCAGTCCGGCCGGGATGGTGAAGGCCGCGGTGGCGCCCGAGGCGTCCCGGACCGAGCCGCGCAACCGGTCGGTGGGAAGCGCCAGCGGGGTCAGGTCGGCCAGGGTGGTGCGCCAGTAGGCGAGCTGGGCCGCCAGGCGGTCACCGGAGAGGTGCTCGCGCTGCCAGGCGGCGAAGTCGGCGTACTGCGGGCCGGCCGGCCGCAGCGGGGCGGACCGGCCGGCGGTGAACGCCTGGTACAGGTCGTCGAGTTCGCGGAGCAGGACGCCCTCGGACCAGCCGTCGGAGGCGATGTGGTGGAGGGTCAGCAGGAGCGCGTGGGTGTCCTCGCCGAGCCGGGCGAGCAGCGCCCGGACCGGGTGCTCGGCGGCCAGGTCGAAGGGGCGCCGGCCGTCCTCGGCCACCAGTTCGGCCAGCCGCCGCTCGGCCTGTGCGAGGGCCGCGCCGGCCCCGCTGTCCGTGCCGGGTCCGGGGTCCTGGCCGGTTCGGCCCTCCCGGCCGTCCGCGCGCAGGTCCACGGTGGTCAGGGCGATCGGGCCCGGATCGTCGATCACCAGAACCGGTTCGTCGTCCACCGCCGGGTAGCGGGTGCGCAGCACCTCGTGCCGGGCCACCAGCTCGTCCAGGGCCCGCCGCAGCGCCACCGGGTCGACCGGGCCGGACGGGCGCAGCAACAGCGGCATCAGGTACTCGGTGCCGCCCGGCTGGAGCTGGTCGAGCACCCACATCCGGTGCTGCGCGAACGACAGCGGGAGAGCGCCGTCCCGGGGGACGGGGGCGATCCCGTCCTGCCGCTTCTTCGTCAAGCCGCGCAGGCGCCGCTGCAGCAGCTCCGTGCGGGAGCTCGGACTCGTGCTCATCCTTCGCCTTCCTGTGCGTGCGACGGGGTCCGGCCCGGCGACGGTCCGCCGGCCGGGCAGCAGCCTGCCGACGGCGGGTGGGCGCGCGGCAGGGGCAGCGCGGCGGACTTCCGGCCGCGGACTGCGCGTGTGACTGCCGGTCCTTCTCTGGGCCGGGGGCGGGGGGCCTCACAGCATCGAGCCATGACCCCCACCGTGCGCGAGGAAGTACCCCCGAACGTCACGCCGTTGCTGCGCAATCGAGACTTCGTCCTGCTGTGGCAGGCCGCGGCTGTCTCGGGGCTGGGCTCCAACGCCACCAGCGTGGCCTACCCGCTGCTGATCCTCGCGCTGACCGGCTCCCCGGCGGACGCCGGGCTCACCGGCTTCATCGCCCTGCTGCCGCAACTGCTGTTCCAACTGCCGGCCGGAGCGCTGGTGGACCGTTGGAACCGGCGGCGGACGATGATCGCCTGCGACGTGCTGCGCGGCCTGGCCATCGGCAGCGTGGCGGCGGCCCTGCTGCTGGACCGGCTGTCGCTGCCGCACGTGCTCGCGGTCGGGTTCGCCGAGGGCATGCTCACGGTGTGCTTCCGCATCGCCGCCTCGGCCGCCGTGCCCAACGTGGTGCACCCCTCGCAGCTCGCGGCCGCGCTCTCCCGCAACGAGGCGCGGGCGCGCGGTGCCGCGATGCTCGGCCAGCCGCTGGGCGGCCTGCTGTTCGGCCTGGGCCGGGCGGTGCCGTTCCTCTTCGACGCCGCCAGCTACCTGTGGTCACTGATCGGGCTGCTGCTGATCCGCCGCGACCTCCAGGCCGAGCGGCGGCCGCGCACGGCAGCGCTGCACCGGGAACTCGGCGAGGGTGTGCGCTGGTTGTGGCGCCAGCCGTTCCTGCGGACGACCACCTTCCTGATCGCCGGCAGCAACCTGCTGTTCCAGGCCCTCTTCCTGACGGTCATCGTGATGGCCCGCGGGCGGCACGGCTCGTCCGCCGCGATCGGCGTGATGTTCGGTGTGGCGGCGGTGGGCGGGGTGCTGGGCTCCCTGCTCGCCCCCGCGCTGGAGCGCCGCCTGTCGATGCGGACCGTGGTGATCGGCGCGAACTGGGCCTGGGCCGCGCTCACTGTGGTGCTGCTGGTGGTGCGCGACCCTTATCCGGTCGGCGTGGTGTACGCGTTGATGTGTTTCGTCGGCCCGGTGTGGAACGTGGTCGTCTCGGCCTATCAGCTGGCCGTCACGCCCGACGCCGTCCGGGGCCGGGTGCTCGGTGCCGTCGGGCTGGTCGCCTTCGGCGCGGTCCCGCTCGGTTCCCTGGTCGGGGGGCAGTTGCTGGCCTGGCTGGGCGCGGACGCCACCGTCCGGGTGCTCGCCGCGTGGATGGTTCTGCTGGCAGCGGCCGCGACGATCAGCCCTTCGGTGCGCTCGGCTCCCGCGTTGACCGGCGCCACGGCCGGTGCCGAGGAGCCGACGCCGACCGCCTGAAAGCCGCCCGCGCAAACCGTCCCCGCGCGTCGCACGGCTCCCGGCCGTGCGACGTCCCTCGCCGTCTCCGGCCGACAGCCGCCTGGCGCGACTCGGCCGGCCGGAACCCCCGCGGGGCGGCGGGTCCCACCGGAGGCCGTCCGGAGCGACCCGGCCGGAACAGCCGCCCGACGGCGCGCCCGGCGGCCGCACCCTGGCAGGGCTCCCGGGCCGGGACCCCACCTGGCGGCGCGTCGGGGAGCCGCGCTCGGCGCGCCCGTCGGCCAGGACGCCCGCCCGGAGCCGGCCGTCACGCGGCGTACCCGGTCAGGCGGAACGCTCCCCGCGGCACGTCGGTGCCCGCAGCCGCGTGGCCAGGTCCGGCCATCCCGTCGGCCGCCCGGCCGCGCGCACAGACGGCGACGCGCAGGCGTCCGCCCGCCGCCCCCGAGGGGGTGGCGGGCGAAGGTGCCCGTGGTTCAGCGGCCCTCGCCCTCCTCCGCCAGCAGGGCGGCGACCTCCTCGTCCGACAGCTCGGCGATCTGCGCCTCCAGCGCCTCCAGCAGGACCTGGCTCAGGGCGGCCACCGTGGTGGCCTCGAAGAGGCACCGCAGCGGCAGGTCCACGTCGAAGACGGCGACCAGCCGGGCGAGCACCCGCGTGGCGAGCAGCGAGTGGGCACCGAGGACGAAGACGTCCTCGTCGACGCCGATCCGCTCGATGCCGAGGATCTCCGCCCACACCTCGGCCACGATCTCCTCGGTCGGGTTGCGCGGTGCCCGGTAGGGGCGTTCCAGCAGCCGGCCCGTGGTGGCGGGCTCCGGGAGGGCCTTGCGGTCCACCTTCTTGCTGGGGGTCAGCGGCAGCTCGGACAGGGTCGTCCAGAGTGAGGGGACCATGTACGAGGGCAGCCGCTCGCCGGCCCACTCGCGCAGCTCGGCGACGTCCGGGCCGTCGTCGCCGCGCGGCACCAGGTAGGCGACCAGCCGGCGGTCGCCCGGCCGGACGTCGCGGGCGACGACGGCGGCCTGGCGCAGCCCGGGGTGCTGGGCCAGCACCGCCTCGATCTCGCCCAGTTCGATCCGGAAGCCGCGCAGTTTGACCTGCTGGTCGATCCGGCCGAGGAATTCGATGGTGCCGCCGGGGAGGTGACGCACCAGGTCGCCGGTCCGGTAGAGCCGGCCGCCCGGCACGTCGCCGAAGGGGTCGGGGACGAACTTCTCCGCGGTGAGTCCGGGGCGACGGTGGTAGCCGCGGGCCAATCGGATCCCGGCCAGGTGGAGTTCGCCGGGCACCCCGACCGGTACGGGGTCGCCGGCGCCGTCCAGCACGTAGGCCCGGGTGCCCGGGACCGGGCGGCCGATCGGCAGGGCGGCCTCGCCACGGCCGGGCGGGGCCGCCGGCACGGGGTGCAGGACGCAGGTGACGGTCGCCTCGGTGGGGCCGTAGTTGCACAGGAACCGGCCGGGCAGGCCGGTGGCGGCCCAGGCCAGGGCGTCGTCCACGGTGACCACGTCGCTCCCGACGTTCATCAGCTTCAGGCCGCTCAGCCGTTCGTCGCCCGGCTGGACGTGCTGGATCACCTCGCGGTAGTAGGCGGGGGTGATCTCCATGACGGTGATGCCGTGCTCGGCGACCCGTCCGGGGAGCTCGGCGGGGCTCCAGAACAGCGGATCGGCCACGACGACGGTCGCGCCGGCCAGCAGGGTGGCGGCGATCTGGTCCATCGCCACGTCGAAGGTGAGCGCCGAGAGCAGCACCACCCGGTCGCCCGGCTCGATGCCGTAGGCGTCGGCGATCACCCGGCAGTGGTGGGCGTAGGAGTCGTGCTGGATCAGCACGCCCTTGGGCTGTCCCGTGGAGCCCGAGGTGTAGATCATGTACGCCAGCTGGTCCGGCGCGGCCTGTGGCGGGAGGTCTTGGTCGGGGCGGGCGGCGATCCGTCCCGCCTCCGTGTCGACCAGCACCAGCGGCCCGTGGGCGGCGGCGGGGAGCCGAGCGGCGAACCGGCCGGTGCTCAACACGGCTCCGGCGTCCAGTTCGCCCAGCATGAACGCCAGCCGCTCGGCCGGGTGTTCGGGATCGATCGGCACGTAGACGCCGCCCGCCTTGAGCACCGCGAGCAGCGCCACCACGACCTCGATCCCGCGCTCCATGCAGACGGCGACCGCACGTTCCGGCCCGACACCCAGCTCGCGCAGGTGGTGGGCCAGCTGGTTGGCACGGGCGTTGAGCTCGGCGTAGCCGAGCGAAACCGGTCCGAAGGAGACGGCGACCGCGTCGGGGGTCTCGGCGGCGCGCCGCTCGAACAGGGTCGGCACACAGGCCGCCGGCGGTTCGGCGCCGGCCGGGTTCCAGCCGTGCACCAGTTGTTCCCGCTCGTCCCCGGTGAGGATCGCCAGCCGGCTGAGCGGGGTATCGGGCCGCGCGGTGGCCGCCCGCAACAGGGTCAGGTAGTGCCCGGCCATCCGCTCGACCGTGGTGCGGTCGAACAGTGCCGTGGCGTACTCGAACAGTCCTTGCAGACCGCCGTCGGCGCGGCGGCCGAGCGAGAGCGTGAGGTCGAACTTCGCGGTCCGCCAGGGCGAGGGGACCCGCTCGGCGGTCAGGCCGTCCAGCCGCAGCGCGGTGCTCCGGACGTGCTGGAGTTCGAACATCACCTGGAACAGCGGGTTGCGCGACAGGTCCCGGCCCGGCTGCAGTTCGTCGACCAGGCGTTCGAACGGCAGGTCCTGGTGGCTGTAGGCGGCGATCACGTCCTCGTGGACCCGGCGCAGCAGCGACGCGAAGCTCGGGTCGCCACCGAGGTCGGAGCGCAGCACGACGGTGTTGACGAACAGGCCGACCACCTCCTCCACCTCGGGCCGGGTCCGGCCGGCGGTCGGGGTGCCGACGCAGACGTCGGACTGCCGGGTGTAGCGGGCGAGCAGGACGTCGAAGGCGGCGAGCAGCACCACGAACGGGGTGACCGCCTGGCTGCGTGCCAGGTCCGCCACGGCTTCGGCGAGCTCGTCGGGGACCGCGAGGGGGAACAGGTCGCCGCGTGGGTCGCGGACGGCCGGGCGGGGCCGGTCGGCGGGAAGCTCCAGCGGGACGAGCCCGTCGAGCCGCTCCCGCCAGTGCGCGAGTTGTACCTCCGGCAGCCCGCCCCGCGACCAGCGGTCCTGCCAGGCCGCGAAGTCGGCGTACTGCACCGGTGGCGCGGGGGGCGGGCCGCCGCCGGTGAGCCGGGCGCGGTACAGCAGCCCGAGGTCGCGCGTCAGCAGGTCCAGGGACCAGCCGTCGACCGCTATGTGGTGGGCCGTCAGGGACAGGAGGTGCTCCTGCTCACCGACCTTGACCAGCAGGGCGCGCAGCGGTGGTTCCCGGTCGAGGCGGAACGGGCGGGCGGTCTCGGTGCGCACCAGTTCCTCGGCCCGGGCGGCTGCCTCCTTCGCCGGCAGGCCGGAGAGGTCCACGGGCGCGGCACCGAGGACGGCCACCGGGTCGATCACCTGTACCGGCTCACCGCCCGGCGCGAGGTAGCGGGTGCGCAGCACCTCGTGCCGGGCCGCCAGGTCGTCCAGCGCGCCGGCCAGGGCGGCGGTGTGCAGCGGACCGCGCAGGCGCACCACCAGCGGCACCAGGTACTCGGAGCTGCCCGGCTCCAGCTGGTCGAGGAACCACATCCGGCGCTGGGCGGAGGAGAGCGGCAGCGGGCCGCCGCGCGGCACCGGCAGCACCGCTCCGGCCGGGTCGGCGGACCGGGCATTCGGGGCAGTGGCCAGTTCGGCCAGGGCGGCGACGGTGCGGCGGGAGAAGACCTCGGCGACCGGGACCTCGACACCGAAGGCCGCTCGCAGCCGGAACACCAGCCGGGTGGCGAGCAGCGAGTGGCCCCCGAGGGCGAAGAAGTCGTCGAGCGCGCCGACCCGCTCCCGGCCCAGCAGCTCGGCGAAGACCTCGGCGACCGTCCGCTCGGCAGGGTCGCGCGGCGCGAGGTACTCCCCCGTCGCGGCCAGCCCGGCCAGTCCGGGCAGCGCCCCGACGTCCACCTTGCCGCTGGCGGTGAGCGGCAAGGCGGCGAGGACCCGCAGTACGGCCGGCACCATGGCGTTCGGCAACCGGGCCGCCAGGTGGGCCCGCAGCGCGGCCGGGTCGGGGTCGACGCCCTCGACGGGCACGACGTGGCCGACCAGTTGCTGGTCGCCGTAGACGCCGACGGCCGCCGCGGCGACCGAGGGGTGCTCGCAGAGCACGGCCTCGATCTCGCTGGGCTCGATCCGGATGCCGCGCAGCTTGACCTGCCGGTCGAGCCGGCCGAGGTACTCCAGGGTGCCGTCGGCACGACGCCGGACCCGGTCCCCGGTGCGGTAGAGCCGCTCGCCCGGGACAGCCGGGTACGGGTTGGGGACGAAGCGCTCGGCGGTCAGGTCGCCGCGGCCGAGGTAACCGCGCGCCAGACCGGTGCCGGCCACGCACAGCTCGCCGTGGACGCCGGGCGGGACCAGGCCCCCGTCCGGGTCGAGCACGAGGATCCGGGTGTTGTCGATCGGCTGCCCGATGGCGACGATCTCGCCGGTCTCCCGGCCGTCGTAGCGCCAGGAGGTCACGTCGATGGCGCACTCGGTGGGGCCGTAGGTGTTGACCAGGGTGACCGGCAGCAGGGCGAGCAGCCGGTCGCAGAGGTCCACGGGCAGCGGCTCGCCGGCGCAGAACACCAGCCGCAGCGTGCCGCAGTCGCGCAGCCCGGGCTGCCGGACCAGCGCCCGCAGCACCGACGGCACGAGTTGCAGGACGGTGATCCGGTGCTCGGCCACCGCCCGCACCATCGCGGCCGGGTCGCGCGGTACGCCGTCGGCGGCGACCACCACCGTCGCGCCGCAGACCAGCGGTGCCAGGAATTCCCAGACCGAGGCGTCGAAGCCGATCGTGGTCTTCTGCAGTACCCGGTCCGCCGGGCCGAGGCCGTGCTCGCGCACCGTCCACAGCACCCGGTTGCGGATGGCCTCGTGACTGATCAGCACGCCTTTGGGGCGACCGGTCGAGCCCGAGGTGTACATCAGGTAGGCGGCCCCGGCGGGGTCGAGCGGCGGCAGTCCGGCGGCCGGCCGCCGGTCGTCCGGTGCCGGCGCGGTCAGGTCCGGCTCCTCGTCGAGCAGCACGAGCCGGGCCGTGCCCTCGGGCAGTTCGCTGCGGATCCAGGACTGGCCGATCAGCACGGCGGCGCCGCTGTCGGCGAGCACGTGGGCGCGGCGCTGCGCCGGGTGCGCGGGGTCGACCGGCACGTAGGTGCCACCGGCCCGGAGCACGCCGAGCAGGGCGGTGACCAGATCGGCCTCCCGGCGCAGGCAGACCGCGACCGGGGTCTCGGCGCGCACCCCGACCGCGCGCAGACGGTGCGCCAGCCGGGTGGCCCGGGCGTCGAGCTGCGCATAGGTCAGCGTGTGCCCGGCGAAGACGACGGCGGGCGCGTCGGGGGTGCGGGCGGCCTGCTCGGAGATCAACTCGGGCAGGCAGCGGTCGGGCAGCGGCACGGTGGTTTCGTTGCACTTCTCCACCACGGCCAGCCGGTCCTGTGCGGACAGCAGGTCGATGCGGTGCAGGGGGCGGTCCGGGTCGGCCAGCACGGCGTCGAGCAGCACCCGGAAGGCGTCGGCCAGGCGCTGCGCGGTCGTCCGGTCGAACAGCGCGGTGGCGTACTGCAACCGGGCGTTGAGCCGCCCGTCGGGCAGTACGTCGGTGTCCAGCACCAAGTCGAACGGCGAGCCGACCAGCGGTGTGCGGACCAGCTCGCAGTCGAGGCCGGGCAGGGCGATCGGCTCCGGCGGCGCGGTGCGCAGGGAGAAGGACACCTGGAAGAGCGGGTTGCGGGCGAGGTCACGCTCCGGCGCCAGCTCGTCCACCACCAGTTCGAACGGGGTACCGGCGTGGCTGAGGGCGGCCAGCGTGTCCGCCGCGACCCGGCCGAGCAGGGTCCGGAAGGACGGCTCGCCGCCGAGGTCGCCGCGCAGCACCACGGTGTTGACGAACAGGCCGATCAGCCGCTCCGCATCGGGCAGGCCGCGGCCGGCCACCGGCGTGCCCACCGCGATGTCCCGCTGCCCGCTGAACCGGGCGAGCACCGCCTGGAACGTGGCGAGCAGCACCATGAACCGGGTCGCCCGGCTGCTGCGGGCGAGCCGGTCGACCCGTGTCATCAGCTCGGCCGGCAGCTCGAAGCGGACGGCGTCGCCGGCGCCGTCCCAGACGGCCGGGCGGGGGCGGTCGGTGGGCAGCTCCAGCGGCGTCAGACCTGCCAGCGCGGTGCGCCAGTGGTCCAGCCCGGCGGCCAGCCGTCGGCCGGTGAGCTGCTCGGCCTGCCGGTCGGCATAGTCGGCGTACTGCAGGGCGAGCGGTGCGAGGGCGGCCGGAGCGCCGCCGGTGCGCTCCCGGTAGCCGGCCGCCAGCTCGGCCCCGAGGAGGTGCCAGGACATGCCGTCGAAGGCGATGTGGTGGACCACGACGATCAGCAGGTGGTCGGTGGGACCCACCCGGGCCAGCACGGCCCGCAGCGGGGGCTGCCGGGCCAGGTCGACCGGGAGCCGCAGTTCCTCCTCGATCAGCCGGACCAGCCGGGCCTCCCGGTCGGCGTCCGGAAGACCGGTGACGTCGCAGTGCCGCAGGGGCAGTTCGGCATTCGGGGAGATCAGCTGCAGCAGCCGGTCGGCGTCCTGCCGGTAGCGGGTGCGCAGCACCTCGTGCCGCTCGACGACGGCGGTGAGCGCGCCGAGCAGCGCGCCGGTGTCCAGGTCGCCCCGGATCCGCAGCGCCAGCGGGAGCAGGTAGTCGGCCGTGCCCGGCCGCAACATGTCGAGGAACCAGAGCCGCTGCTGCCCGAACGACGCGCTGCGGGGCGCCCCGGCCGCGCTGTCCGTGCCACCACGGCTGTCGTCCATCTCCATCGGCCACCTCCACGGGTCCTCACGGACGCGCACCGCGCCCCGGCGAAGCCTGCTGGCGGGCGCGGGCCCGGCACCAGGGATGCGGCGGCAGGGTGCGGTGCCGTTCCCGCTGCCGGTTTGTCTCTTGCCCGGTTCGCCGGCGCCCGGCAGGCTCGCCCCGTCGCAGTGCCGAACCCCGAGGGCAGGAGGGCCTGATGGCCGAGGAAGCCGCCGACACCCGTAGCTACCTGGTCGTGCTCAACGACGAGGAGCAGTACTCGATCTGGCTCGCCGACCGCGAACTGCCGCTCGGCTGGCGGTCCGAGGGCACGCGGGGCAGCCGTGCGGAGTGCCTGGCGCACATCGGCACCGTGTGGACCGACATGCGGCCGCTGAGCCTGCGCGAGCGGATGGACAGCGCCGCCACCGGCGGGGACCGTGCGACCGTCTGACACCGTGCCCGGCGGCGTGCTGCGGACCGTGGGCCGGACGCCGCTGGTCGAGCTCACCAGGTTCGCCCCGGCCGCCCGCTTCCGTCTGTTCGCCAAGCTGGAGGGGCACAACCCCGGCGGCTCGATCAAGGACCGCTCCGCGCTGGAGCTGCTGTGCGGGGCCATCGGTGAGGGCCGGGTGGTCCCCGGCCGGTCGGTCGTGGTCGAATCCAGCTCGGGCAACCTGGGCATCGGACTCGCCCAGGCGTGCCGCTACTTCGGGGTCCGCTTCGTCTGCGTGGTGGACCCGCGCGCCAACCGCCAGAACATCGCGATCATGCGGGCGCTGGGCGCCGAGGTCGAGGTGGTCACCACGACCGACCCGGTCACCGGCGAGTACCTGCCGGTGCGGATCCGCCGGGTGCGCGAGATCCTCGCCACCACCGAGGACGCCTACTGCCCGGACCAGTACGCGAACCCGCTCAACCCGCGCTCGCACCACGCGACGATGCGGGAGATCTGCGAGGCCGTGCCCGGCGGCCTGGACTACCTGTTCTGCGCGACGAGTTCGTGCGGGACACTGCGCGGCTGCGCCGAGTACGCGCGGGAACGGCGGCTCCCGGTGGTCATCGTGGCCGTCGACGCCGAGGGCAGCGTCATCTTCGGGCGCGAGCCCGCGCCCCGGTTGATCCCCGGCCACGGCGCGGCCGTCCGCCCCGCGCTCCACCAGGACGGCCTCGCGGACGAGGTGGTGCACATCAGCGACCTCGACTGCGTGGTCAACTGCCGCCGGCTGGCGCACCGCGAGGCGATCCTGGCCGGTGGCTCGGCGGGCGCGGTGCTCGCCGCGGTCCGGCGCCTGGGCGACCGGATCCCGGCGGGCGCGACCTGCGCGGTGATCCTCCCGGACCGGGGCGAGCGCTACCTCGACACGATCTATGACGACGACTGGGTCGCGTCGCACTTCGGCGACGTCGCCCACCTGTGGAAGGGACACGATCCAGTGGCCGAGGCGGCGACATGCTGATCCTGACGGCCGGACAGGTCCGTCAGGTCCTGGACGGTGCCGAGCAGCAGGTGGTCGAGGCGGTGAGCCGGGCGTACCGGCTGCACGCGGCCGGCCGGACCGTGCTCCCGCACTCGCTCTTCCTGCGGTTCCCCGAGGAGGCGCGCAACCGGATCATCGCCCTGCCGGCCTACCTCCCAGACGCCGGTGACTCCGGGGCGCGGGGACCGGTCGCCGGCGTCAAGTGGATCTCCTCCTTCCCCGGCAACCTGGACGCCGGGCTGGAGCGCGCCTCGGCGGCGATCGTCCTCAACTCGATGCGCACCGGCCACCCCGAGGTGCTGCTGGAGGGCTCGGTGATCTCAGCGCGGCGCACCGCGGCGAGCGCGGCGCTCGCCGCCGCGACGCTCGCCCCGCGGGAGCCGCAGACCGGCGTCGCACTGATCGGCTGCGGCGTGATCAACTTCGAGGTGCTCACCTTCCTGCGGGCCCTGCTGCCCGAGCTGGCCGAGGTCACCCTCTTCGACCTCGATCCGGCCCGCGCGCGGGCCTTCGCCGAGCGCTGCGCGGCCCGGCTGCCCGGGCTGCGGACCACCGTCGCGGAGCGGATCGGGGACGCCCTGGCGGCCCACCGGCTGGTCTCGCTCGCCACCACCGCCGCCACCCCGCACCTGGACCCGTCCCCCTGCCCGCCCGGGACACTGCTGCTGCACCTGTCCCTGCGCGACCTCGCTCCGGAGACCATCCTGTCCAGCGTCAACATCGTC
Organism: Streptomyces sp. NPDC029296; assembly: GCF_055569255.1. Lineage (NCBI taxonomy): Bacteria > Bacillati > Actinomycetota > Actinomycetes > Kitasatosporales > Streptomycetaceae > Streptomyces > Streptomyces sp. NPDC029296. Next base: position 64,218 of record NZ_JBVHXT010000039.1, on the reverse strand, counting down.
GACGACGGCGACCACGTCTGCCGCGAGTCCACCTCGCTGCACCTGGCCGAGAAGCAGGCCGGTCACCGCGACTTCATCGCCGACTCGATCGGCGCCCTCCTCACCGGTGCTCGGCGCGAGCGGGACCCCGAGGCCCTCACGGTCTTCTCGCCGTTCGGCCTGGGCGTGCTGGACCTCGCCGTCGCCGACCTGGTCCACCACCGGGCTCAGGAGCAGGGTCTCGGCACGGACGTCCCGGACTTCCTCCCTTCGGGGCACGGTGGCTGAGGGCTCGTCCGTGTCACCGGTCCGGCCCGGTGACACGGACGGTCAGTCCCCGCACAGCGTCCGGGCGAGCCGGCACAGCTCCGCGCGGTTCGCGCTGCCGGTCTTGTGGAGCAGGCTGGCGATGTGCTTCTCCACCGTGCGGGGGGAGAGGGACAGCCGCTGGGCCACGTCCTGGTTCCCGGGCCGGTCCACGAGCAGCGCGAAGACGTCGAACTCACGGGGCGTCACCCCCACCGACCGCAGCCCCTCGGGGATCAGCTCCCGTCCGGTGCGCCGGTGCGCGACCGGCACGCCCGCCCGCCGGATCAGCGACCGGCAGGCGCCGGCGACGGAGCGCACGCCCGCCTGGTGGAAGTACTCCTCGGCGGTGCGCAGCCAGGCCACGGGCTCGCCCCAGCCGTCGGCGAGAGCCGCCTCGGCGACCAGCCGCAGCCCGAGGTGACGGGCGGTCGGGAATCCCGAGAACTCCTGCCGCGCCCGGTCCACCAGTCCCGCGGCCTCCCGGCCGCGGCCCTCCCGCCCCAGCAGGACGGCGTCGGCGAGCACCAGGAACTGCCGGTTCCAGGCCAGCGCGGCGGCCGGCGCCGCCAGGGCCGCCGCGTACTGCGCGCGGTCGGCGGTGCCGCCGACGACGGCGAGCAGCGGGCCGAGGCCGTAGCGTCCGCTCAGGTAGAACATGTTGGGGTGCTGGTCCTCCCAGGCGGTCGCGGCGGCCAGTTCGGCCAGCGCCTGGGTGCGGTTCTCCTCCAGCAGGGCGCAGAACGCCCGGCACAGGCCGAGCAGGACCGGCATCAGGAAAGAGGTGGATTCGTCGGCCTGGTCGAACCGGAGCAGTTCCCGCTCCATCTGCCGCCGCCGTCCCTGGTGGGCGGCGAGGGTGGCGGCCACCAGCAGCAGGTAGCGGTGGCCCCCGACGTTGCGCATCCGGGCGCTCGGCTCCAGGCAGCGGTCGATGATCTCCTGTGCGGCCGGGAAGTCGGCGCGCTGCACGGCGTCCATCGCCAGCAGGCCCTCCGCTTGCTGGACCAGGGCGAGGGCGCCCAGTTCACGCGCGGCGTCCCGCGCCTCCCGGATCCGGCGCGCCTCACCGCTGCGCAGGAAGGCGTTGGCACCGAGCCGCAGCAGCGCCTCCACCCGCCAGACCGGCAGGCTGTGCTCCTCCGCGACGGCGAGCATCCGCTCCAGACAGGCGTCCGCCCCGTCAAAGCCGCGCCTGCGCGCCAGCAGGGCGAGTAATTGCCATGCCTGGCAGGCCACCACGGGGAGCTTCTCGCGCTCGGCGACCTCGGCCGCCTCGCGGGCCAGCCGCTCGGTCTCGGCCGTGTCCGCGCTGTGCCCGGGCAGCAGCGCCAGGTGGGCCTCGACCACGGCCAGCGCGGCGGTGTGCCGCGGGTCGGACGGGTCTCCGAGCTGCGCACGGGCGGCGGCCACCTGTGCCAGGGTGTCGGCGGCGCGTTCGGAGATCACCGCGGCCCAGGCGAGCCTGGTGTGCAGGGCGACCCGGCGCTCGATGTCCAGCGCGTCGGCCCCCGCGGCCGGCAGCGACTCGGCCAGCGCGAGTGCCCGGTCCAGCTGCCCGGTCTCGGCCGTCGCGTGTACCAGCGACTCGGTGACGGCGGTGCGGTCGGCCGGCGCCGCCAGCCCTCGGGCCCGCTCCAGCAGTCGCACGGCGGTGGCCGACGCGCCCCCGGCGAGGGCTCGGCGGCCGGCTTCGGCGTACAGCAGTGCCGCTCCCGCCTCGTCCCCGCCCAGCTGCCGCAGCCGCGCCACCAGCTGGCAGCGGTCGTCGGAGACGGCCGGGTCGGCGGCCAGGACCGCCTCGGCCGCCCGGCGGGCGATCATCGCCCGCTCGGCCGGCGGCAGCCCGGCGAGCAGCGCCTCCGCGGTGAGCGCGTGCCGGAAGGCGTACTGGTCGGCGGCGCCGGGATCGGGGACGACGAAGCCCGATGCGGCCGCGGCGGCCAACTGGTCGAGCAGCAGCCGCACACTGTGCCCGGTGATCAGCTCCAGCGTGCCGATGGAGAATCCGGTACCCAGGGTGGCGGCGAGCAGCAGCAGGTCGCGCACCTGCGGATCGAGCTGCGCCAGCCGTTGCCGCAGGCCGCTGACCACGCTGACCGGGACCGCGGCCGCCAGGTCGCCGGTGACGTGCCAGCCCTCGTCGTCCCGGCGCAGCACCCCGGAACCGACCATCTCGGCGAGCAGTTCCTCGACGAGGTACGGATTGCCGTTGCTGAGCGTGCTCAGCCGCTCCACCACGGCGGCCGGCACCTGCTCGGCCCGCAGGTCCAGGCAGCCGGCCGCGAGCGCACCGACCTGGGTCGCGCGCAGCGGCTCCAGAGTGGCCACCGAGGCGACCCGGCGCCGCTCGGCACCCCGGGCCAACTCCAGGGCCGCGCCCGGCTCGGGCCGCAGCGTGGCCACCAGCAGGACGGGCAGCCCGGCCAGGTTGTCGACCAGGTAGTCCACCACGGCGATGGTCTCCGAGTCGGCCTCGTGCAGGTCCTCCAGGACGAGCAGGCAGCCGCGGTCGCGGCCGAGCACGGCCAGCAGCCGCAGCACGGCCTCCGCCAGCTCCACCGCGCTCTCGGGGTAGCCGGGCACGGCGGTGTGCCGCCACTCCGGGATCACCCGGGCCAGGGCCGGGCGGTAGGGCTCCAGCTCCGAGTCCTGGGGCACGCCCGTGACCCGGAAGCGGGAGTGCAGCGCCTCGATGAGCGGGCGGTACGGCATCCCGGCACTGGTCGGGCTGCCGCGCCCGCGCAGCACCGGCAGGCCGAGCGACTCGGCCAGGCCGGCGCACTCCCCGGCCAGCCGGGACTTGCCGATCCCCGCCTCCCCCACCAACAGGACCGTGTGGCCCGCCCTGTCCTGAAGGCCGGTCAGTACACGCCGGAAGAGCCCGAGTTCGGTCTCGCGACCGATGGTGGTCGGGGCAGTAGTGTGCACCTGCGCAGATTACCCGTGCCGCCCTCGCGCTGAGTAGAGAGTTCCCGGGAAAGGCGATCACGCTGCGCCGTGGCAGCCCGCCGCTGCCGCCCGACGGGCGCTCAGCGGCGCCCGTCGTGTAATTCGATGCTGACGGTGGTCCACGGGCTGGTCCCGCGGAACGCCGAGGACGCGCCGAGCATCTGGGACCGGCGGCCGAGCCCGCCGCCGCTGCGCAGCCGGATCTCACCCGCCGGGTGGTCGGTGGCGGCGCCGTGCCGGGTGGTGGGCTGCTTCCAGAGCCGCACGGGATCGTTGGTGTTCATCAACGGGTTCCTTTCACAGTGGAGGTGTTCGGTGGTCTTCGTCAGGCGGCACGGGAACCGGCTACAGGGCTCCCGGAGTCGTCCGCGACTGTGCCCCGGAGCCGGGGCGGGGCGGGGCGGGGTCCGGCGTCCGCAGCAGCAGCGCCGACGGGACCAGGTCGGCGAAGCCCAGCCGCAGCAGGCCGAGACCGTGGCCGGACAGGCCGGTGAGGAGGCCGGGCTCCGCGACGCCGCCGCCGAGCGCGGGGTGCGGGCCGTGCCGGACCCGCCCGGCGGCCCGCGCCCGGAGCACCGCGCCCGCCGCCGTGCGGTGCGGCAGCTCCAGCAGGCCCCACTCGCCGTGGCAGAGGCTGCCGTCCGCCACCGGTCCGCTGTCCGCGAGGTGCCCGACGGCCGCGGCGACGGCCGCCGCCAGCGCCGGATCCGCCAGCGCCCCGGGCCGGTCGGCGACCGCCAGCGCCACCCCCGTCGCGCCGGTGCACCAGGACAGGTCGGCGTCGGCAGCCGGTGACGCGGCCACGGCCGAACGCAGCGCGGTCAGCCCCGCCCGGCGGTGGTGCTCGCCGCCCGGGCCGACGACGCCGAGCAGCGCCCAGCCGACCCCGGCGGCACCGGTGGCGAAGCCCGGCACCGCCGGGACGGACTCGGCGGCGAGCCGGTCGGCACAGACACCCGCACCCCGCCGGAGCCCGGCCGACGGGAACGCCCGGTGCGCGGCCAGCAGCGCGGCCAAGCCGCCCGCCGTGCCGTCGAGCACGCCGGTCGGCCGCTCGGCCGCGGCGGCCCGGACGGTCAGCGCCGCCGCCGGCTCGACCAGGGCGCGCAGCCCGGCGTCGTCCAGCGCGGCCGAGACCCGGGTGAGCGCGTACAGGATGCCGCCGAGACCGGTGAAGCCGCCCGAGCCCACCACGCCGAGGTCCGCGTCCGGGAGCGCGGCGAGCCGGTCCAGCAGCCGCGGCAGCGGACGCAGCGCGGCGCGTGCCGTCCCGGCATAGCGGTCCGCCCCGGTGAGCGCGGCCAGTTGGGCGAGGAAGAGGGCGACGCCCGGGTAGCCGTGCCCCAGGTCGGCGCCGCACGGTGCGAGCCTGCGGTACCGCTCGCCGAGCAGTTCGACGCCCAACCAGTTCGCCCGGTCCCGGTCCCGGTGGGCCTGCTGGACCAGCAGGTCGCCGATTTCCCGGGCGGCGGCGAGCAGTCGGCCGGGGGCCGGCGGCCCGGCGGTTCGCGTACGCGGCCCGGCCGGCCGGGGTCCGGGCGGTGCGGCGGGATGCGCCGGCGCCGCCGTCCGGCAAGCCAGCGCCGTCCGGATGATCCGCTCCTGCCCCGCGAGGTCGGCCTCGTTCATGACCGCGAGGCGCGCCACCACCCGGGCCAATCCGGGCCGTCGCAGGGCGCCGGGGATACGGGTGCCGGTCCCGCTCCACAGGTCGGTGCGGCCGGGGCGGGCGGTGAACACCGGTACGTCGCCGTCCCACAGCTCGGCGACCTCGTGGTCGAGCAGTCCCGGCCAGCCCTGGTCGTCCACCGCCTCCGTGCCGAGCAACCGCAACAGCTCCTCCCGGTCGCCCGGCTCGCGCAACACGTCGGGGTGGGTGGCCTCGGCGAGGACGGTCACGTAGACCTGGGTGGCCCGGGTCACCACCCGGACCTCGTCGTCGGCGAAGCGGCGCAGCAGGCCGGCGAGCTCCCGCCGGTGTGCCAGGAGCATCCGGTAGCCCGCGCGGAAGCCGGACACCAGCGCCTCGGTATAGGCGGCGGGCTCGGCTTCGGCACCGGCCAGCCGGGGGCGGTTGTCCCCGGCACGGACCGTGCCGGGCCGGCGGACCAGTCGCATGGCGTCGGTGCCCGCGGCCTCCCAGCAGGCCGTCTCCACCGGCGAGCGGCGGTCCGCGCCGCCGCCGAGGCCGGAGAGGTCGAGCGCGTCCTCGTCCCCGAGCACGAGCTGGGGCAGCAGGCCGGTCCGCTGCACGGACGCGTCCAGCGCGCGGCCCGCCGGGTCGTCGGCGGTGGGGTCCTCGGGCTGCGGCGGGTGGAAGAGCGTCTCCAGGTCCACCGGCACCGGGTGGTCGGCGCACGCGACCAGGTTCTCGTGGTGCAGGTCGGTGAGGTCGAGCACGTGGGCGAGCGCGAGCAACACGCCCTGGCGCAGGTAGAACCGGTCGAGTTCGGCCTGCGTGGAGCAGGGGCGCGCCTCGATCAGCTCCGACCAGCCGTGGTCCGCACGGGTCAGCAGGGCCGGTGTGCGCAGTCCGGGCGTCCCCGCGCGGGTGTTGTACCAGTCGACCAGTTCGCCGAAGTGGCGGTCGGCCGCGAGCGAGCGGGGCTTGTACACCACCCGGCTGCCGTCGGCGAAGCGCAGTACGGCGACCCGGCGCCCGCGCCGATGCGTGTCACCGGCGGCCCGGTCCACCGCGACCAGCGGGCCGGGGTCGCGTCCGGCCAGCAGCCGGGCGACCAGTTCGGCGCGGTCCGCGGCGTACCGGGTGAGCAGCTCGGCCATGGCCGCGACGGCGTTGACACAGCCGCGACCGAGCAACCGGGCCAGCAGGGGGTACTCGGTGAACAGCCGGACCAGGCCGTCCCTGGTCCCGGTGCCGGCGACGAAGTCGCGGAACCTGTCCTGCGCGGTCGCGCCCGCCAGGCGTCCCTCGACCCGGGCCACCTGGAGCTCCAGCACCAGCGCGCGGGCCGCCAGACCGCCCAGCACGGCGGCCGTGGTCGCCGTGAACTCCCGTGTGAGGCCGTCCAGCTCGGCCGACCGGCCGACGTCCGGGCCGAGTCCGGCGAGCAGCCGCCGCCCGGCCAGCTCGGCGAACGGCGCGAGCACGACGGCGAAGTCGGACGTGCCCGGCAGCGGCCCGGACGGCGGGAGCGGTTGTGCGGGCGCGATGGCGAGAGCGGCCTCGACGAACTCGGCCGCGTCGCGGTCCCACGGCTCCTGGGACTTCGCCGACGCCAGGGCCGGCAGCCGCCCCGAGGGGGCGGTCGGCCCGGCTGCCTCGAGCGCGTCGTTGGCGGTCACGATCCGTGAGCCTGTCAGCCGGCGTGGTATTGGCGCAAGAGCCGGAACCCTGCCGGAATTACCCTGCCGCCGCTGGTGCACCGGCGTCCGAGGAGGCGTCACGCTCGCCAGGAGCTGGGCCCCTACGACCGGCACACCGCCAAGCTCCTCTCCCCCGCCTCCCCGGCCGCCTCGGACAGGGTGACCGGGCTTCCGGCGCGGGCTGAGGACATGGAGGTGGACCGGTCCCCGCGCAGGAGGGGGGTGAAACGGTGTCGTACCAGGTAAGTGTGGGCTTCATTGCGGTCTCCTTCGTTCCCTTCGGCCGCCTTGTGACGGCCCCTGATTCGACTGTGCCGCGCATCACATCCAGCCCATGTCACTTCCAGGCCGCCTGCTTCCATCTGGTGGGCGTCAGCAGGCGAGCCGAGGAGGATGCAACGATGAGCGCAGAGCAGGAGACCGGCATGGCGTCCCCGCACCGGGTGGTGATCCTGGGGGCGGGATACGCGGGCACGGCCGCGGCCGTCCAGCTTGCGGTCCGGGTGCGACGAAGCGAGGGAGTGCGGGTGAGCGTGGTGAACGCGCAGGTGCGGTTCACCGAGCGCATGCGGCTCCCTCTCCAGGTCGATGTGAGAGTGCACGGAAGCCCCATCTCATCACCTTCTCGCCCTGACCTGCGAAATCGCCTTGCGAGACAGAATAAAAACGGTTCACTATCGCGATTTATACGGATCTCCAATTCGACGTCACCGACGTTGTACCGTTGCACATTGCTCGCCTATCGAGGGGGTGCTAATTTTCTGGTGGCACACGTCATCGAGTCGCGTTCGTTAAATCCCTGTGGAGGGTTCAGTTGACTGGCAGGTTCAGAAAAATCGCGTTGGTTGCACTGGCCACTGCGGGGGTGATCGTCGGGACGAACTGCGGCACTGCATCGGCGATCAATACCGTTCCGTGTGGCCCCAGCGAATTCGCGAGCCTCGACTTCCACCTCAGCCCCGATCCTATCGGGAATGAATATATCATGTGTCTCGCGAATGCTGGCACGATTAATCTATTTGACCCAGCTGCGGCACGGGCCTTCTGGGCTGACAAGATCTGGACCGGGAACAATCGTGTCCAGTGGTTCGGAGACGGGCGGTGGCAGCCCGAGCAGCCGATCGAGAAGTACACCGCCATGTACTGGCCGAATCACCCGGGTGGGGTGAGAATAGAGGCGATTCGAATCCTCTGAGCCATCCGCATTACCGACCTCATTGTGCTTGACGTTGAGTCGCAGTCAATCACAATGAGGTTTTCCGTTGACCATCGGCGGCTGTAGGCCGAAGTTGTCCCAGGACGGGCGACGACGAAACCGTCAATTCGGTGATGCGCGCAGGCTGCGGTACTGGAGGGCCCACCAGATCTCGAACGTGGTTTCCGTGTTCTCGAGGTCTGCTTCGGTCAGTGCGGCGAAGCGGCCCAAACGGTAGCGCAGCGTGTTGACGTGGACGGACAGCGCGGCGGCGGCCCCGGGGATCGATCGGCGTCGGGACAGATAGACCTCAACGCTGGTGAGTAAGGTATCGCCGATGGCGCTTTCCGCCTCCACCGGTTCGATGTAGCGGGCGTGGAGGTACTCTCCCAGCTCCGGATCGTTCATCACGGGCAGCCGCAGCGCCATGCGGTAGCGGTCCACGATCCCGCGGTGGCCGAACCGGGTGGCCGCCTCGAGCAGTTGCGTGGCCTCGGCGAAACCGTCGTTCAAACGGGACAGGCCGATCGGGCCGGCCAGCCCGACTGTGACGTCGCCGGTCAGCTCGCTGGTGACGGGGCGGGACAGCACTGCTGCGGCATCATCGCCGTAGGTGCTGACCAGGACCGTCTTCTGAGGACCGGCCGCCCGTTCCAGCATGCCGGTGAGCGCGAACGGGTCGGTGCTCTCGGACCTGGCCCGCAGCACCCAGTACCGATGGTCTGCGGCGAGCCCGAACCTGGCCCCTGCCGCGACCATCTGGTCGGTCGTCATCGTGCCCTCCAGCAAATGGGCGAGCAGGGTCATCCGCTGCTGCTCCTCGCGACGGATGAGGTCCAGGCCGACTTCCCGGTGACCGGCGAGGAACTCGTCGCTGCAGTGGTCGCCGAGCTGCCAGATCCGTTGGATGCCGAGTAACATCGCGTCGGCAGAGATGCCCTGGGCCCGGGCGATTCGGAGGAACTTGTCGCGCAGTAGTGCGATGCCTCGGCGGTGGGCGACCAGGACGTCGGTGATGGGGACTTCCTGCAGTGCCCGACGCCACTCAGTCTTCCACTCGTCCTCCGCCACATCGTTGCCGAGGTGCGCCTCGCCTCGAAGGGCGGCGACCACGCGGACGACATTGCGGCGCACGGACGGCCGGAGCTCCGACGGGGGGACCACGCGATACGAGGCGATCGCGGCAGTCACCTCCAACTGCGCGGTAACCAAGTCCTCGGCCTGCAGCAGCAGCTTCCCGGCCACCAGTGCGAGTTGGGCTTTGAGCGATTCGGACATGTCCCGCCCTTCTTTCCTCTCGGTGTCGCATGAATGGTCCTGGCCCAACGGACGACGCAGCCGGCCGTGACGGTGGCGTCACGACATCAGCCGCCGAACGGGGCATCGGTTCGGTGACTCGGGGACTCGACGATCCCGGCGGAGCGGCCGGTGGCCGCAGACGGCAGCGATCGCCGTTACGACCCTCGGTACGGCCGTCCCGCACGCAAGGTGCGGGCTGGACGGTTCTCGATGCTGGAACCGCCATTCCGGGAGCAGCAGTGCGGCGTCGACCACAGGGCGGCCGACGGTTGTCCGTGGCTCGGCCAGTCCGCCGACCCCGGGTTTCGAGGGACGGCGGGCGAGGAGCGGGGGTGTATCGCTCGTGGTCCTGGCAGGTAGCCCCGGCGCGCAGGGGCAGCGGGCGTCGGCCACTCGTCTGGGTGACGGGACAAGTAGACTGCGCGTCCAGATCAATGCCCAGGCAGAACGGCAGGCACAAGTAGCGCGGGTGGAAGGTGCCCACGCGCGTTCCCGGCGGAGAAGCGAAGGTTGGACAGCTCGTTAGGGGTGCTCGTGCGGCGGCTTCGGCATGCCGCCGGCATGACGATCGAGGAGTTGTCGAACGCGTCCGGGGTGAGTGTGCGAGCGATCGGCAATCTGGAGCGCGGTGAGAGCCGCGGGCCGCAGCGGGCCACGATGACCGCGCTCGCGGACGCGCTGCGGCTGACCGGCGAGGATCGTAACGAGCTGCTGCGGGTCGCCCGTATCGGCCGGCAGCGCAGCCCGCTGCCGGTCCCGGGAGTGATGGCGATGCCACGCGCGGTGCCCGACTTCACCGGCCGAGACCATGAGACGGGCTGGCTGGCCTCACTCGCGGACGGTTCACCGGACGGGCCGGCGCCCGTCGTCGTGATCTCGGGCCAGCCGGGGGTCGGCAAGACCAGCTTGGCCGTACACGCCGTCACCGAGCTGTCGCACCGTTTCCCGGACGGGTGCTTCTTCGTCGACCTGCGTGGCCTGGACGCACGTCCGCTGGACCCCGGCATCGTTCTGGAGCGGCTGATCCGCGCCCTGGAGCCGACCTATGGCCGGCTGCCGCTGGACCTGGGCGACCGGGCGGCCCAGTACCGATCCGTTGCGGCCGGGCGCCGCATCGCCGTGGTACTGGACAACGCGGCGGACGAGGCCCAGGTACGTCCACTGCTGCCGGCGGCCGGCGCGGTCATGACCGTGGTCACCAGCCGCCGGATGCTCACCGGTCTGGAGGGAGTGGCCCGGCTCCCCCTGTCACCACTGCCCGACGCGGAAGCCCGCGATCTGCTGGAACGCCTGACCGCCGGCCTGCCCGACGCCGGCCGTACCGCCGACGCGGTGTCGCGGCTGGCCCACTCCTGCGGCAACCTCCCGCTGGCCCTGCGGATCGTCGGCAACCGCCTGGCCAGCCGCCCGGACTGGTCACCCGACCGGCTCGCGGACCGGCTCGAGGACGAGGAGCGCCGCCTGGACGCCCTGACCGCGGGCGACCTGGAGGTCACCGTGGCCTTCGAGCTGTCCTACACGCGGCTGTCCGATGCCGCGCAGCGCCTCTTCCGGCGGCTGTCCCTGATGCCCGGCCCGCACTGCGGCCTTCCACTGGCCGCGGTGCTGGCAGGGCTGCCGGACGCCGGTACGGAGGACGCCTTGGACGAGTTGGTCGAGCTCGGCCTGGTCCAGTCGGGTTTCACCGCGCGCTACCGGCTGCACGACCTCATCCGGATCTTCGCCCGGCGACGACTGGAGCGGGAAGAGCCCGAAGACGAGCGCGCCGCCGCCGAAGCACGGGCGGTGAACTGGCTGCTGGATACCGCGATCGTGGCCGGCCGACGGTTCGATCCGGCCTGCACGGCTCTGCCCGGGCAAGGGGACGACCGCGTGCGGCTGGACACCCCCGAGGCAGCACAGCAATGGCTGACGACCGAGGCCGACAACTGGCTCGCCGCGCTGGAACTGGCTGCCGCCACCGGACAGTGGCGACGGGTGGTCGACGTGGCCGAAGCCATGCACTGGTTCTCCGACCGCTGGATCCACTGGGGTTACTGGCCCCGGGTGTTCACCCTCTCCAGCAACGCCGCCGCCGAGCTGGCCGACCACGCCGCCGCCGCGACCCATCTGAACTACCTCTCCTGGGCGCACAACACCTGCCTCGGTGACACCGCGGGCGCGAGCGAATGCGCCCGCAGAGCCCACGCGGAAGCGGTCATGGCCGGGGACCCGCGGCTTCAGGCCTGGGCGGACTCGTACCTGGCGGTGGCACTGTTGAAGGCCGGGGACGCCCATGGCGCGCTGCCGCTTGCCGCCCGGGCGATGCGGGGGTTCCGCAGGGTGAACGACCGCGAAGGCATGGTGATGCACGCGCTGTCCACCCTGGGCAGGGCACTTGAGCGCACCGGGCAGCCCGACCAGGCTTTGCGGGCCTACGAGCAAAGGCTCGCACTGGCATCCGACCCAGTCACTGCTCCGTCACCCGTGATCGCGGGAATGACGCGGGTATCAGCGGCACGCGACATCGGCCTGCTGCACCTCGCGCGGGGACGGTGGCGGGAGGTGGTCGGCGCACTCGAGCCGGCCGTCGCCTGGGAGCCGGCATCGAACATCCCGCAATGGCAGGCACAGATGTACGCCGCGCTCGGCCGGGCACGCCATGAACTGGGCGAGGCCGAAGGCGCGTTGGCCGACATGAACCGCGCCCTGTCGATCTACCGGCAGATCGGTGACGACAAAACCGCACAGACCGTCCAAGCCCTGCGCGATGAGCTTTTCCGAGCGGGCCTGGATCGGGACACGGTGGAGCCGTGACGTAGGAAGCTCCCTGGCCGTTGTGGCCGTATTGGTCGGGCGCGGCATCGTATCGGTGCCCGCGTCATTACGGTGCGGGCCCTGCGCGAGGCGACGGCCTCGGGTGCGCGGCCTGGCGGCGCCGCGGGAGGCAGCTCCGCGCATCCGGGTCGACCGACGGCTCGCATCCGTGCGAGGAGTTCGTCGATGCCCTTGATGTGCGCGTAGGAGGTCAGTGCTGGCTCCAGGTCACGGACCATCGTGACGCACCGGGGCGCGTTGATGCGGTGCTGGCGGCGCGGTTGCGAGGCGGACCAGCTCGGTGCGGGCGGCGGCGGAGAGGCTTCCCCCGTGGTAGGGGGCGCGTGTCCGGCGGCCGGAAGACGTCCGCGGACCGTAAGGGTTCGTCCGTTCCGATGCGCGCTCACGCCGGGTGGGATGGAGGCATGAAACTCCGTGTCTTCCCGCCGGCGTTCGGCGGTCGTCTGCATGACGCCCGCACGGCGACCTTGATCGGCCGATGGCTGGGGCTGGCCTTCCTCGTGTGCTTCGCCAGCGGTCTGGTCAGCCATGTCATGCAACACCCGGCGGGCTGGCCGGCCAACGGTCTGCCGAGCCGCCCGGCGTGGGGTTACCGGCTCACCCAGGGTCTCCACGTCGCCTCCGGCATCGCGGCGATTCCGCTGCTCCTGGCCAAGCTGTGGACCGTGTACCCGAGGCTGTTCGAGTGGCCCGCTCCGCGGCCGGTCCGGCACGCGCTGGAGCGCCTGTCAGTGGCGGTGCTCGTGGCCGGGGCGGTCTTCGAGCCGGTGAGCGGGCTGTTGAACACGGCGCAGTGGTATCCGTGGCCGTTCCCGTTCGTACCGGTGCACTACGCGGTCGCGTGGCTGGTGGCCGGGGCGGTGGTCCTGCACCTCGCGGTAAAGGCGCCCGAGATCGGCGCGCACTGGAGCCGACGGTCGGCGGGGACGCTCGCCCTGCCCGCGCGGGACGGCGCCGACCGGCGGTCGCTGCTCGCCGCAGTGGGCGCGGCAGTCGGGGCCGTCACCGTCACCACGGTGGGCCAGTCCTTCACCCCGCTGAAGGACCTCGTCCTGTTCGCGCCCCGTGACCCGGACCACGGACCGCAGTCCCTGCCTGTCAACCGGACCGCCGCGGCGGCCGGAGTCGGCCGGATCGCCGACGAGGAGTACCGCCTGGCCGTGCACGGCCCGCGGCCGTACACCCTGACCCTGAAGGAACTGCGCGCCCTGCCCCAACACCAGGTGGAGCTGCCGATCGCCTGCGTGGAGGGCTGGAGCAGGTCGGCGCGCTGGACCGGCGTGCGGATCGCGGACCTGCTGGTGCGGGCGGGCGCCTCACCGCAGGCGCGGGTGCGGGTGGTCTCGCTGCAGCTGCGCGGCGGCTACCGGGTGTCGGAGCTGGGCTCCGAACACGCCCGCGACCCGCTGACCCTGCTCGCGCTGCGCCTGAACGGCGAGGAACTCGACCCCGACCACGGCTACCCGGCGCGGCTCATCGCTCCCAACCGGCCCGGCGTGCTGCAGACCAAGTGGGTGGGGCGGCTGGAGGTGCTGTCATGAAGGTGGCGCGCTTCCTCGTGGGCGCGGCCGGTGTGGCGGTCATGGGCGTCGGTGTGTCCCTGTTGCTCGGCGTCCGGGACTTGGCGGGCGTGCTGGTCTGGCTGGGCGGCGCGGTCGTCCTGCACGACGCGGTGATCGCGCCGCTGGTGCTGCTGGCCGGGCTGCTGGTCCGCGGTGACGTGCGCGGGCCGGTCCGTGGGGCGTTGATCGTCGCGGGCGCGCTGACGGTGGTGGCGCTGCCGGTGCTGCTGCGCCCGGGGCCGCAGGCCAACTCCTCGGTGCTGCCGCTGGATTATCCGCGCAACTGGCTGATCGCCATGGCGGCCGTGGGGACGGTGACGGTGCTCTGGGTGGCCTTGCGGAGGCGTGCCCGCAGGCGGCCACCGCCGTGAGCCCGGCATCCGTTCGGGTCCGCCGTCTCACGGGTGTCTCACGCGCTCCTGCGAGCGCCTGCCGCCGCCGGGCGCCGCGTCGGCGTGACGGGCCGGCCGTGGCCGCGCTCTCCACGTGCGCGGTGCTCCGACGCCGGCACGGGATACGGGTACTGCCAGGTGACCTGGTCCTGCCGGCCGCCTACTGGTCGTTCCGGGACAGACACACCTGGCGTCGAGTACCGGGGAGGGGGGCCGCGACGCCGGGAAGGCTTACGAACCCCTGACGTCCCGGTGCCGACCGGTCCGCGGTCCGGTCCGCAGCCGTACGGTCGGGGCATGTTGATCCTGGTCACCGGAGGTGTGGGCTTCATCGGCTCACACATCGTCACCACCCTCACCGGCGCCGGGCATGCGGTGCGCGTCCTCGACGCCCTGCTGCCCGCCGCCCACCGCGGTGCCCCGCCGATTCCCGATGGCGTCGACTGGCGGCACGCGGACGTCCGCGACGCGGCAGCGGTGGCCGACGCCCTGCTCGACGTGGACGCCGTCTGCCACCAGGCCGCGATGGTCGGACTCGGCAAGGACTTCGCCGACGCCCCCGACTACGTCGGCTGCAACGACCTCGGTACGGCGGTACTGCTGGCCGGCATGGCCGAGGCGAAGATACGCCGTCTGGTGCTGGCCGGCTCGATGGTGGTGTACGGCGAGGGGCGCTACGAGTGCTCCCGTCACGGTGTCGTCCGGCCGGGGCCGCGTGAGCCGGCCGACCTCGGGGCGGGCCGCTTCGAACCACCTTGCCCGCGCTGCGGTGAGCCGCTCGTGCCGGCACTGGTCGAGGAGGACGCGCCCGCCGACCCGCGGAACGTGTACGCCGCCACCAAACTGGCCCAGGAGCATCTCGCCGCCGCGTGGGCCCGGGCGACGGGCGGCCGGGTGGCGGCGTTGCGGTACCACAACGTCTACGGCCCCCGTATGCCGCGCGACACCCCGTACGCGGGTGTCGCGTCCCTGTTCCGGTCCGCGCTCGCGCGCGGTGAGGCTCCGCGCGTGTTCGAGGACGGCGGGCAGCGGCGGGACTTCGTGCACGTGCGCGATGTCGCGGGAGCGAACCTCGCCGCGCTGGACGCCGTGGACGGCTTGGCACAGGGCGGTCTGCGGGCCTACAACGTCGGCAGCGGGGAGCCGCACACCGTGGGTGAGATGGCCGCCGCCCTGGCCGCCTCGCACGGCGGCCCGGCCCCCGTCGTCACCGGAGAGTTCCGGCTCGGCGATGTCCGCCACATCACCGCCTCGTCGCGCCGGCTCCGCGACGAACTGGGCTGGAAGGCACAGGTCGCCTTCGCGGAGGGCATGGCAGAGTTCGCGGCGGCTCCCCTGCGCGCCGGTTGAGAACGGCCGGCCGGGGTGCCGGAAGCCCGGCCGGGCCTCGTACCGCACGAGCCTCAGATCGCCGCGGGCAGGTGGACCTCGAAGCGGCAGCCGCCCGGGACGTTGCGGACGGCCGCGCGGCCCCGGTGGGCCTCCACGATGCCGCGCACGATGGCCAGGCCCAGTCCGGCCCCGGCGGGCGGGGTGCGGGCGTCGGTGCCGCGCCATCCGGTGTCGAAGACGCGTGGCAGGTCCTCCGGGGCGATGCCGCCGCAGCCGTCGGTCACCGCCAGGACGACACGGTCGGCCTCCCGGCGGGCGGACACCGCGACGGTGCCGTCGGCCGGAGTGCGGCGGATGGCGTTGACGAGCAGGTTGGCCAGGACGCGGGACATCTCCCGGCCGTCGACCTCGACCGGCACCCGCTCCACCCGGTCGCCCACCAGCCGAACGCCGTGCTCCCTGGCCAGGGCGTCGGCACCCGCGAGGGCGTCGCCGACCAGGTCGTAGACCGACACGCGGGTCGTGGTCAGGGCGAGGACTCCGGCCTGGATCCGGGAGAGTTCGAAGAGGTCGCCGACCATGTCGCTCATGCGCCCGACCTCGGTGCGGATGCGGGTGTGGTAGACGCACGGGTCGTCGACCACGCCGTCCTCCAGCGCCTCGGCCATCGCCTGCAGACCCGCCAGCGGTGTACGCAGGTCGTGGGAGATCCAGGCCACCAGTTCCCGGCGGGAGGCTTCCAGCGCCCTCTCCCGCTCCCGGGAGGCGGCCAGCTTGGCGCTGGTCGCGGCCAACTGGGCACTCAGCTGGGCGAGTTCGGCGGTGAGCACGGTGGCGGGCGGGACGAAGCTGCCGTCGTCGCCGAGGGCGCGGGTGGCCTCGGCGAGTGCCCGACTGCCCTTGACGACGCTGCGTCCCAGCAGCAGGGCCACGGCGAAGGAGACGACCGCGGCCATGGCGCACACCATCGTCACCACCCGCAGGTCGTGTTCCGACAGGAGCATGGCCCAGGACACCAGCATCGTTCCGGCGAGCATCGCGGCGACCGTGACGGCCGCGACCACGGCCAGCGAGAGTGTGACCGACCGGTTGCGCAGCAACCGCAGTGCCGCCGCGCCGGCGAGCCCGGCGGCTGCGGCGCCGAGGGCCGCGTACAGGGCGATGAGCAGTGTGTCACCGACCACCGTCGGCTCCGTTCTCGTCCGGGCCGTCCGGCCGGGGAGAGTCGAATCGGTAGCCGACGCCCCAGACAGTGCTGATCAGACGGGGACGGGCCGGGTCGTCCTCGACCTTCTCGCGCAGCCGCCGCACATGAACGGTGACGGTCGAGAGGTCGCCGAACTCCCAGCCCCAGACGCGGCGCATGAGCTCCTCGCGGCTCGTCGCCCGGCCCGGATTGCGCAGGAAGAACTCCAGCAGGTCGAACTCCCGGGTGGTGAGGGCGAGTTCCGTGTCGTCGCGGGTGGCGCGCCGGGCGGCGGGGTCGAGGGCGAGTGGGCCGTCGCGCAGCCAGGGCTCCGCGGGCCCGGTCCCGGTGGCGGCCGGTGTCCCTGCGCGGCGCAGCACGGACTCCACGCGCAGCACCAGCTCGCGCGGGCTGAAGGGCTTGGTGACGTAGTCGTCCGCGCCCACCTCCAGGCCGAGGATGCGGTCCTCCTCGTCGCCCCGCGCGGTCAGCATGATCACGGGCAGGGGCCCGTCCTCGCGGACCCGGCGGCACACCTCCAGCCCGTCCATGCCGGGCAGCATCAGGTCCAGGACCACCAGGTCGGGCGGCCGGGCGGCGGCCCGGGCCACGGCGGCGGGGCCGTCGACGGCCACGTCGACGGCGAAGCCGGCCCGGTGCAGATACCCGGCGACGACCTCGGAGACGGTGGGATCGTCGTCCACCACGAGTACGCGTTTCACCCTCCGGAGTCTGGCACCGGGCGGCGGCGTGGGCGGGCGAAGGGACCGTCGCGAGGGGTGACGTCAGCGATCCGTAAGAACAGCAAACCCCTTATGTCCGCTTTGAGTTCGTAGGGTGAGCGGCGTGATCGAGACAACCACTCCCTCCGTGGACGTCGTACTGCCCTGCCTCGACGAAGCCGAGGCCCTGCCGTGGGTGCTGGACGGGATTCCGTCCGGCTGGCGCGCGATCGTCGTCGACAACGGCTCCACCGACGGCTCGGCGGACATCGCCCGCTCCCGCGGCGCGCACGTCGTCCACGAGCCGCGCCGCGGCTTCGGCGCCGCCTGCCACACGGGCCTGACCGCCGCCACGGCCGACATCGTCTGCTTCTGCGACTGCGACGCCTCCCTCGACCCCCGCCTGCTGCCCCGGGTCGCCGGTCCCGTCCTCGACGGCTCCGCCGACCTGGTCCTGGGCCGCCGCCGGCCGACGACCCTCGGAGCCTGGCCGCCGCACGCCCGGCTGGCGAACCTGGAACTGGCCCGTCTGGTTCGCCGCCGTACCGGCCTGCCCCTGCGCGACCTGGGTCCCATGCGTGCGGCGCGGCGCGAGCCGCTGCTGGCCCTCGGGCTGACCGACCGGCGTTCCGGCTACCCGCTCCAGATGGTGGTCCACGCCGCCGACGCCGGCTGGCGCGTGCACGAGACCGATGTGCCGTACCACCCGCGCACGGGCCGTTCGAAGGTCACCGGCACCTGGCTGGGCACGTGGCGGGCGGTACGGGACATGCGTGCCGTCCTCGCCGGGCCCCGCGCCACCGGCTCGACCGCCACGGTTCCGGAGGTCGCCCGATGAGCGCGGCGCCCACGGGGCCCGCCACACTGCTGGTGATCGCCAAGGAACCCGTGCCCGGGCGGGTCAAGACCCGGCTCACCCCGCCGTACACCCCGCAGGAGGCCGCCGCGCTGGCCGAAGCCTCTCTCACCGACACCCTCCGCACGGTGCTCCGCTCTCCTGCCCGGCGCAGACTCCTGGTCCTGGACGGCGATCCCGGACCCTGGCTGCCGCCCGGCTTCGAGGTGGTGCCCCAGGTCACCGGAGGACTCGACGAGCGGATCGCCGGCGCCTTCGCGTGCTGCGACCGCGGCCCCGCGCTGCTGGTCGGCATGGACACCCCGCAGCTGACGGCCGAACTGCTGTCCGCCGTTGGACAAGAGGGTCACGACGCCTGGTTCGGCCCGGCCGCCGACGGCGGCTTCTGGGCCCTGGGCCTCGCCGACCCCACACACGCCGGAGCCCTCGTGCGAGGCGTGCCGATGTCCACCGACCGTACCGGAGCCGCACAGCGACTCCGGCTCAGTGAGGCGAGACTGACGACGCGTTGTCTACCGACTCTGCGGGACGTCGACACGGCCGCCGACGCTGCCGCGGTCGCCGGCCTGTGCCCGCCCGGCTCCCGCTTCGCCGCGGTGCTGGCGTCACTCGCCGAGGCCGCCCGATGAACGCCACGGCGATCGATACGGGCTCGCCTGTCGCCGAGCGGGCCCGGCCGACGGCCCCCCGAACACATCAGCGGACCGTCCCCGCGCCGCCCGCCCGATCCGCGTCCGCGGCGCCCGGCACACCCTGGACCACCGACCCCTACGCCCAGGCCCTGCGCACCGGCCGCGGTCCGCTGTACCTGCGCCGCCTGGCACCACACCCCCTCGGCCCGGCGGAACTGCTCCCGCTGGACGTGGAGCGCTGGTGCGCAGCGCCCGACGCCGCGGACACCGGCGTGCTGCGCCGCTGCACCGGCCCCGTCCTGGATGTCGGCTGCGGACCGGGCCGTCTGGTGACCGCCCTGGCCGCCCTCGGGATACCGGCCCTCGGCGTGGACGTCAGTCCGGACGCCGTCGTCCGCACCCGGCGCCACGGAGGAGCGGCCCTGCGACGCTCCGTCTTCGACCGCCTGCCCAGCGAGGGCCGCTGGCAGACCGTCCTGCTGATGGACGGCAACGTGGGGATCGGCGGCGATCCGGACGTCCTGTTCGCCCGGCTCCGGGACCTGGTCCGCCCCGGTGGCCGTCTGCTGGCCGAGGCGGCCGGCAACGACGCGGACGAACGCCTCACCGTCCGTGTCGAGGACGCCCACGGACGCCACGGACGTCCCTTCCCCTGGGCCCGCGTCGGTACGACCGCCCTGCTGCACACGGCCGAGGCGGCCGGCTGGGTGCTCACCGGCTGCTGGACGGGCAACGGCCGTCCCTTCGTGGAACTGCGCCGCCCGGACCGGGAGCGCGACGAGTTCTCCGCAGACGACGAGCATCCCTCAGCCGTTGGGGGGCCTGCCCGCCGATGACCGACAGCACCGCTTCCCCCCGGCCGGCGGCGGCTCCCGCCGAGCCGCCGCCCGCACACCGCCCCGCCCCGCCGGTGAAGGCGCGAAGGACCTGGCCGGCCGTCATGGCGACAGCGGTCCTGCTCGCCGCGCTCACCGGCGCCGTCTTCGCCACCCTCCACGCCGGCGACAACGAGAGCGCTCCCGGCCGCCTGCTGGCCGGATACACCCTCGCCTGGGCGCTGTTCGCCGTCGCCGCGTGGACCGTGCGAAGGCTTCCGGCACGCCCCGCCACCGTCCTGGTCCTGCTCGGCGCGGCCGCAGTCCTGTCGGCCGGGCTGGCCGCACCGCCCCGCACCAGCAACGACATGTACCGCTACGCCTGGGACGGCCGCGTCCAAGCGGCGGGCATCTCCCCCTACGCCCATCCGCCCGCCGCCCCGGAACTGGCCCGGCTGCGTGACGACTGGCTGTTCCCCACGAAAGGATCCTGCGAGGCATGGGGGGTGACCCGTACCGGCGGTGGACTGTGCGTCCGCATCAACCGGCCCACCGTCCCGACCATCTACCCTCCCGTCGCCGAGGGCTGGTACCTGGCCGTCCACGCCGTTTCCCCTCCGGGCAGCCGCCACAAGCCGCTGCAAGCGGGCGGCGCCGTCCTGGCCTTCGGCACGACCCTGGCCCTGCTGGCGGTGCTGCGCCGACGCGGTGACCCGCGGCGGGCCCCGGCCCGGGCGGCGCTGTGGGCCTGGTGCCCGGCCGTCACCTTCGAAGCCGTGAACAACGCGCACATCGACACGCTCGGTGTGCTGCTCACCGTCCTCGCACTCGGTACCGCCACGGCCGGAGCCCGCAGCGGCGCGCTGCTCGGCGCCGCGATCGCCGTGAAGATCCTTCCCGTCCTCGCACTGCCCGGTGCCTTGTCAGGACAACACCGTCCGGCGCGTGTGCTGCGCGTCGCGGCGTCCGCCGTCGCGGCGGCCGCGCTCGCCTACCTGCCCTACGTACTCGCCTCCGGCACGGACGTCCTCGGATACCTGCCGGGCTACCTCCACGAGGAAGGCTACGAACCGGGCCACATACGTCGCTTCGCCCTGCCGCGCCTCCTGCTGCCGGACGCCGCGGCCGGCGTGACCGCCGCCGTACTGCTGGCCCTGACCGCCCTGTACGTGTGGCGGCGCGGAGATCCGGCCCGCCCCTGGCGCGGCGCCCTGCTGCTGACCGGCACCGCGCTGCTCCTGTTCTCGCCCAGCTACCCCTGGTACTCCCTGCTCGTCATCGCCCTCGTGGCCCTGGACGGCCGTTGGGAGTGGCTCACCGTCACCCTCGCCGGCACCGTCCTCTACCTCGCCGGCCGGCTCCTGCCCGGCTTCCCCCTCCAGGCGTGGGCCTACGGCGTCGCCGCTCTCACCGTCACGGCCGGAGCCTGCCTGCGCTCCGCCCGCCACCGCGGCTGCGCAGCGCACGGCCTTCCTCCGACAGGCGTCCGGTGAGGGCGGGCCTGCGTCCAGATCAGCACGGCCCCGGCGCGCATCTGCGGCACGAACGGAAACCCTGGCAGTCGATGGTGCGGCCGGCCGCGGACTTCGAGAGATGCCGACCGCCGGCACCCAGCGCCAGACCTGGACCCTGGGCTCGGCTCTGCGCCGACGCGGCTTCACCACCGAGTCCAACGCCTCCGGCACCGGGACGCAGACCGCCTCCAAGCTCAACCACTACGACTCCGACAGCGACAGCCCCCGCTGGACGGCGCCGACAGCAGGGCGTACGCCTCTGCAACCCCACCACCGGGCGCTTCCTGTCCACCGACCCCGTCAACCAGTGCGATCTCGACAGGAAGTGGAGCTGGCGAGAGTCGGCACGGAAAACATGAAAGGCCGTGGCGCCGACGGCATCCGGCGTCGGACCAGATTCGGCGCGGCCGGGCAGGAGTCCGGCCGGCCGTGGGCACCCCTGGCGTTCCGCTGTGCACCCCTCACAGAGGTCGGGGTGCACTGACGCGGGAAGTAGCAAGCCACCCGCCGCGCGGGTGAGCGGCCGGCTCCCCATGCCGCCGGAGGACGGCGGCCGCCCAGGGGCTGGGGGCTCGCCAAGCCGCATGTCAGCGCGGGTTCAGCGGGGTGATGCCGGTGCCCGCGTACAGGCCGAGTTCCAGTGGCAGGACGGTCAGTGGCTCGCCGGCCTTCAGGGCCGGCCAGGCGATCGCCGCGGCGTGGACCACCGGCCAGTCGATGTTCTTTTCGTATCAAGGCACCAGTACCAGGCGACCGCGCAGCCCGCCCGCCGCCAGTCTGCGATGCGCCTCGGCGACCTTGTCCAGCGGCAGGACGTCGGCGACCCGCGCACGCAGCCCGGCGGCGGCCAGCTTGGCGAGGCGGGGGCCGTCCGCACGGATCCACACGTTACCCACCCGGATGCCGCGCAGCGGCGTCGGCGCATTGCCCAGCACGCTGACCAGCGAACCCCCGCCGCGCACCGAGTCCAGCGCCGGCATGCCCACGGACGCCGCGTCGACCGCGGCGTGCACGCCACCGGGCACCAGGTCGCGCACCGCGGCGGGCAGGTCCGCGGTCCGCGGCACGAAGAAATCCGCGCCGAGAGCGCGCACCGACTCCTCGTCGCCGGCGCCCGCGACTGCGACCACCCGCACACCGGCCAGCGCGGCGAGCTGCACCGTGTAGCCGCCCACCGCCCCCGCCGCTCCGGTGACCAGCAGTGTGTCGCCGGGCTTGACCCCAGTGGTATCGAGTGCCTGAGCAGCGGTGAGTCCGCCCAAGGGCAGGGTCGCCGCAGCCACCAGGTCGGTGCCGGCCGGCATCGCAGCGACCGCGTCCGCATCCAGCACCACGTGCTCGGCCTGCGTCTTGAGCGACAGCGCCAGCCGGTCGGACAACCCGATCACCGCGTCGCCGAGTCGGAAGCCGACGACCTCGGGCCCGAGCGCCTCGACGATGCCGGCGACATCCCAGCCGATGCCGATGACATCCCGCTCGGGAAGCAGACCGCCCGCCGTGAGCGCGCCGGAACGGGTCTGGACGTCCACCGGGTTGACAGCCGCCGCGGCGACCCGGATCCGGACCTCGCCGGAACCCGGTTGCGGCACCGGAACCTCCGCTATCTCAAGGACTTCCGGGCCACCGAAGGAACGAATGATCACAGCTTTCATGTGCACGAACCTATGGGGTGTTACTCTCCATCGGGAAGTACGCACTTCGGAGTGCCTACCCGACCCGGGAGTGCCATGGCCACCCGCAACGCCGCCCAGCGCCGCGCCGATGAGCGCGCCGCCTACGACGCCTACCTCGCCACCTGCCCGGCCCGGCAGCTGCTGGACCGGATCAGCGACAAGTGGGTGAGCCTGGTGCTGAACGCGCTGGCCGACGGGCCGCTGCGGTACCGCGACCTGAACCGGATCATCGCCGGGGTCAGCCAGAAGATGCTCACCCAGACGCTGCGTGCCCTGGAACGTGACGGCCTGCTCACCCGCACGGTGACCCCGTCGGTACCCGTCCGGGTGGACTACCAGCTCACTCCACTCGGCCGCAGCCTGCTGCCGGTGATGGCCTCGATCAAGGCATGGGCCGAGTGCCATATCGAGGAAGTCCAGACCGCCCGTATGGACTACGACCGGAGCGTGGCTGCGGAACCGTCCGTACCCCGTCCATGACTCCGACCCCGCCACTTGACGCCATCGCCGTTGCGGACGATCCAAGACCGCCGCCAGCATCACGGAGCTTGTGATGTCGTCTTCGGTGATCAGGGATTGATGGTCAGCCCTGTTTCGGCGAGGCAACAGTCTCTGAGGTGGCTGCGGTACTGGATGTGTCGGATGCCCTGGAGGTGTTCGGGGGTACTGAAGGCGATCCCGCAGCACCTGTCCAAGGGGCACCGCCGGAGTCACCCGAGGCTTGCAGTCGGCAGAGGCTCACTGGTACGCATCACCGGGCTGGCTGCACCGACCACGCACTGAACTGGTCCCACTGGCGCCGCAATCAGGCCACCGCCCGCCGCTGCCACTACCGCCGCCGCACCCCGGCTTGGCTCCGGCCTGCCCCCGGCGATCCGGATCGGGGCGACCGACTCCAGCGGCGGGAGACAGGAGGCGGGCCGGCCGAGGGCGGCGCCGGGCGAGGGGCAGTCAGGCAGGCGGACGGCCGGTGATCGTCGGCAAAGTCGTTGTCCTGATCCGGCGGTAGGTCCTGAAGCCGTACGCGGTCAGTCCTGCCCAGATGACGGTACTGACCAGAGGCCACCACAGGTCCCGTCCCCCCTCACCTCGGGCGAGATTGACGACCCAGTTCACCGCCCAGCTGACCGCAAGGACAAGCGCCACCCACCTGGCCCACCGCCAGATTCCCATCGTTCCCCGGGCACGCGCTTCCCGGGGGCTCCGCTTCTCCTGCCGCAATCGTGTGCCATCCATACCTATGCGCCTACCCCCTGCCCGTCCCACGCCTCCCGGTCCCTGAGGGATGGCTGAAAATGGACATCCCTACCCGGCCTCAGAGAGAGATGCCCAGAGGTGGTCCGGGGAGGAGCTGGCTTGCAGTCAGATGTTCTGACCGTTGCCGAGAACCCGGGAACGCGGCTGTGCACCGCGTGCGGGTGCGCTCAGCAGCCGACCCTGCTAGCGCCTCTTGAGGGGACTTGCCTGCTGGTCTGCGGGACACGGAGCTTCTCAAGTACCGGTTCGAACTGGTGCAGTCCCCCCGGCGGTCACGGGACGGTGCACATCACCGAGGCGAAGAGGGTGTGCGGGTCGAAGCCCGTGTTCTTGGCCCACACCGTCCAGCCAGTCGCCGTCGGGGCCGAGGTGGTCAGGAGGACATCGAGGCTGCCGGTTCCGCCGCCGCTGAGCGGCACCTGCCCGGCCGGGCACTCCGCGGTGGCCGTTCCCACCTCTCCGGGTGCCAGTTTGGCGGTGGTGCCGACCTTCCAGACGGGTTCCGTATCGGAGCAGACGACGAGCGTCCGCAGGTACGAGGGAGGGGCATCCGGGCTGTAGTCCGTGTACTTCGCCATCGCCGACCATGATCTGATGTCGGGGGAGTGCGAGCTGCTGACGAACGTGCGGTTGCCGGCCTGGAACCCGCCGCCGACCGCGTAGCGGGTATTGCCACAGCTTGCGGGGCTGTACACGCTCTCGCCCGGCTGGAGGGGCACGTCCGCCTCGGCGTGTTGGGTGATGCTGCTGTCTGTCGTGCAGATCACTCGGGGGTGGACCGTCTGCACCTCGTCGCTGGCGTTGTAGGCCTGTACCACCCAGCGGTTGGCGTCCGCGTCCGGGGTCGATTTCCGGAAGTAGACCGCGCTCCGGAGGTCGCTCTGGACCGTCGCGCCTCCCCCGGTGGGTTTCATCCCCTGCGGGCAGTACGCCGCCGCCGTTCCTACCCTGTCGGGGTACAGGATGAGGGGATGGCCCGGTTCCTGGTCCACGGTCCTGGTCGCCGGTGCCGGTCGGTCGGCCGCCCGTGCGTCCGTGGCGGAGAGGGCGCCCGGCACGGACAGTGGAAGGACTACGGCAAGGAACGTACTGAGCGTCGGTGCGGTACTCCGAAAACGCCTCACTCCGGCCTCCTCGTGGCGCGGTCGTACGGTCGCTGGAGAACGTTCCCCCACCCCGTGACCGGGTGCCCCCGAGCAAACAGCGATCGTCCGGACGGATCCCAGGGCGGCCCTGCCCACGGCATCGACTTGCACAGCACACCTTTCGAGATCCACGGTATGTGACTCTCGAAGGCCTTGCACCAGGCGGACTAACCTCCCTATTCATGCTAGTTGGCCAGCTGACTGCGTGCCTGTTGGATCTCGACTCATCCGCAGTGCACGGAGGGCGCCGGCCGCGACGGCGGACCAGGTCGACCGGCAGCAGCACCTTTGTCTCGCTCACCAGGCCGGCACCGTGCGTCCACTCGCACACCATCCTGAGTCTGCGGGGTACGGGGCGGTAGTCGGCAGGACGGTCACGGGGCGCTGCTCGACGTGCCACAGCTCGATCGCCTCCATCACCGCAGACAGCTTCGCCAACAGCGCGGTGGCGCCCTTTCCCTGTGCCGCGGGTAAGGTCCTGGACGCGGGCCGGATCGCCGTTCACACCGGCAGCCCGATCACGTCCAGGCCCGTCAGGTCCGCGATACGGGTGATACCGAACTCCTCAAGGCGGCCGGCCACCGCCTCCCACGTCGTCTCCGGCGTCCGGGCTCGCACGACGCCCGGCAGCACCACCGGCTCGTCAATGCCCGCCATGGGCTGTCTCCATCCTCCTCGTCTCTTCCCGGAACCCGGGCCCGAACCGCTTGGCGGCCCTCACCGCGCTCGCCGCCCGGCCCAGTCCCCGCGCAGAAGTCTCGGCCTCCAGCTCCTCCGCCGGCAGCGCCGCAGCCCGAAGAGGAGATCGACATCGCTGCGAATCTGGGCGCAGGCCGGGCCGGAAACGGCGGAGGGTACCGCCCGCGCGGTCATCGGCTTCGCGCAGCAGTTCCTCACCGAGGACCACGAGAACGCCGTCGACACCCTGGGTCCCTGGGAGGCCGTCGGCGTGGGCCACGCGCTCGATGCGCACCCCGCACCGGCCGGTGCGCACCCGGTGCGCCTCACTGTCGTGTAGTGCACGCGCCGCGCTGTCGATCGCGGTGCGCGCCATCGGTGCCGCCGCACCGCACCAGGCGCACGCCACGGGCGGCGGGCTCACGCACCCCTTGGCCACGGCCGGGAGGCGCGTGCAAGGACAAAGGGGCCGGGTAGCAGAAGTGGACAAGCGGGCGTGGCCAGATGCCAGAGGGTGGACAAGGGGTCACACGCGAACCCGGACGCACCTGAAGAAGGGGCGCCGCTGTACGCCATAGTGCGGACATCATCAGGTGGTGCGCGCCGGGTGCGGTGGACCTCGCGATGCGCACACGGTGGCGTCCACCGTGGTGCGCATCAGAGTGGAGTCCACTCTGAGCCTCAGTGCAGATCCGACCGGACCTCGGTCAGTCGCTGCCTTCGACGATGCGGAAGTCGGGCTCGGCACCGTCGGAGAGGGCGACCAGCGCCTCCTGATAGGCCGCACTCTCGTACGCCGCGACGGCCTGCTCGAAGCTGTCGAACTCGACCAGGACGGTGCGCTCGGCTATTCCGGCGTCATGCGCAACGACCCGACCGCCACGGACGAAGGTCCGACCGCCCCCGGCCGCGACGGCCGGAGCGGCCAGCTTGTTGTAAGCAGCCAGCTTCTCAGGGTCTGAAATGGTGCGGTAGACGCTGACCCAGTAGCCCTTGGGCATGAAACCTCCAGTGTGGGGAGTGGATCTGACTTACGGGTTGGTCTCGGGGAGGCGTCGGCGGGTGAGAGCGAGGCTTGTCAGCGTCGTGATCGCCATGGCGCCGATGCCGGCCAGCGCCGCGGTGGTGTAGGCGCTGTCGTCGGGGAAGAAGCGGCCGGGGCCGGTGCCCGCGGCGAGGATCAGGCCGCCGATGGCGCTGCCCAGGGAGTACCCGACGCTGCGGACGACGTAGTTGAAGCCCATGGCGCTCGACGTCTCGCTCTTCGGGGTGACGGCCAGGATGACGCCGGGCATCGCGGCCGAGAAGCCGCCGACACCGAAGCCGAGCACGCCCATCACCGCGAACAGTTCGGCCAGGTCCGACCGGGCCGCCGCGAACAGGGCGAACCCGCCGCCGACCACGACGGCGCTGCCGGCCAGGAGCAAGGGGTCGGCGATCCGCGCCCGGACCCGCGGCGTGAGCTTGCCGGCGGCGAACCCCAGCACCGAGAACGGGATGAGGACCAGCCCGGCGACGAAGGTCGTCAGCCCGAAGCCGTAGTCGGCGCCGTGCGGCGTCTGCGCGTACCGGGTGATGAGCGTGAGCAGGAGGTACATGCCGATCCCGCCGACGAACATGGCGAGGTTCGCCCCGGCGACCGCCGGGTGCCGCACCGCCCGCACACCGACCAGGGGCGTCTTGCCGCGCAGCTCGATGACGGCCCAGACGCCGAGCAGCACCACCGCGACGACGGCGAGGCCCGCCGCCACGGCGAGGTGCCGACTCCACAGATTCCGTTCGCCGGCGAGGAACAGCACCAGGACCAGCGCAGCGGCCAGGACGACCGCGCCTGTCACGTCCACGTGGGCGGAACGGCCTTCGGGGGCTTCGGGCATGGAGCGCCACGCGGTCAGCAGGGCGGCGGCGGTGACGATCAGGCCGAGACCGTAGGCGGCCCGCACCCCGCCGAGCTCGGCGAGCAGCGCGGCCAGCGGGTAGCCGACGCCGGCCCCGATGACCGAGACCACCGAGATCAGGGCGATCACGGACGCGCTGCGCTCCTCGGGGAGGTGGTCCCGAGCCACGCCCATCATCAGCGCCGTCAGCCCGAGCCCGACGCCCTGGGCCGCCCTGCCTGCCAGCAGCCACGCGAACGGCAGCGGCAGCACGGTGAGCACGCTGCCGGCGACGACGACCGCCAGCGTGGCGAGGATCGTGGCCCGCCGGTGCGGGCCGGCTCCGAGCCGGCCCAGGACCGGCGTGGCGACGGCGCCGCTGAGCAGCGCGCCGGTCAGCGTCCACTGCGCGCTGCCGAGCGGGACGTGGAACGAGGTCGCCACGCTGCTGATGAGCGGCGTTCCGAGGCTGCCGACCGCCGCCACGACCAGAGCGATGAACAACAGGGCGGGGACCAGCGGCCGCGCCTCGGGACGCACGACGGGTAACGTCTTCACCGCGCCCCCGCCGACCGGCTGCCCGGTCACCGCTTCGGCCATTCGCGGTCCTGGCTTTCGAGCTCCGCCAGATGCTCCAGCGCCGGAAGGGCCGCCACCAGCGCCTCGACCTCGTCGCCGGTGAGCTTGCCGATCAACCGCTCGAACGCGTGGACGCCCGCCTGGCGCCGCGTCCGGACATAGGAGGCGCCGGCCTCGGTCAGGCGCACCAGCGTGACCCGCTTGTCGGACGGGTCACCCCGCCGCTCGACCAGGCCGGACTCCTCCATCACCCGGACCAGGGCGGTCATCGCGGGCTGGGTGACACCCTCGACCGCCGCCAGATCGGTGATGCGCCGCGGGCCGGTCCGGTCCAGGGTGGCCAGGGTGGCGGCGGACGTCAGGCTCATGTCCCGGGGCAGGCGTCTCGCGGCTCTGGTGGCCAGGCCGTAGAGGGCTGCCCCGATGGCCGCGGGCGCGCCGGGGGCGGTGTCTTGACGTCTCATGCCAGAAGCATAGCCTTTTTATATTCACAATTTATGGAAATGGTCGACCGGCACCGGCTCTACGCGCTGCGCACGGGGGCCGAGGGCAGCATCGAGGAGTTCACGGACGGCCACCGTGGGCGCCGGTGCCGCATTCCCGACAGATTCGCCACTCGGTCGGCCCATCGAGTGGGCTCCACCGAGTGGACGGTGCCGGCATCGTCACCACAGTCAGGCGGTGGAGTGCCACAGTCACGCAGCCCTGCTTCTTCGCCGCCTTGGAGTTCGGCTTCCAGGGCCGCTCCCAGACCGGCTGCCATCCCAGGGGGTCATCGGGCTCGGGCTCCTGGTCCCCGTTGAGCGCGGCGGCCATCTTCGCGCGGGCCGCGCGGGCGTGGGCGAGGGCTGCGTCGGGATTGGGGCGTTCATCCGGAGTACTCATGCGACTCCTGTGGTCCGGCCCGGCCGGCAAGCTCCAGGACGTCAAACGGCAGCGCGCCGTCGTCCACGGTCCCCGGCCACAGCACGTCCCGGCGACGGCCCCGCACGCCCAGCCGCCCGGCCCCCAGCCCACACCGGGCGGCGGCTTCGAAAGTCCGGCGGGTCTGCTCCACCGTGTCGACCCCGGTCTCCGACTCCAGGAGGCGCCCGCCCTTCGGGCCGGTGCGGACGGCCGCGGGTGCGACCTCGATGCGGCGGGCACGGAGTCGGGATACGGCCGGGAGCGGGAGCCCAGGCGCTCCGCACGCCGCGCTGCGTTGACCCGGGCGGCCAGCGCGTCGGCGGCGAGCCGGGCCCGCTCAGACGGGGCGGCCCGGCTGCGGGTCAGTGGGCGCAGGACGGCCTGGTCCTCGATGTCGCGCGGGCGGTGAGGGTATTGGCCTCCGATTTCGTGGACCGCCTCCGCCGTGCTTAGCGCCAGCCACCGTGTCGAGGTTCCGAGTGTTCGCCGAGCAGCAGGTCGTAGACGTCTCCATCGTTGGTGGCGATCAGGTAGTGAGGTTCGGTCCTTGAGGCAGCCTCCTGCAGGCGGGCGACGAGGTCCGGGACGGGAACGACACGCAGCGACAGCGCCGCAGCCACTTGAGCGCGTTCCTCTGCGATCTCCGGATTGTCCCTGGCCGCACACCTTTCAAGATGCTGGGCGGAAGCCAGCATGACCTCCAGGTCGCCGTCGCCGGAGAAGCCCAGACAGTCCCGCCACTGCAACCCGATGATGATTTCAAGGGCGTCGGCCAGGTCGTCGGCGAGCAGTCCGCCAGCCCCTTCGGAGCTGGCGAACACCACCGGGCGGCGACCGTCTTCCTCGGCGCCGAGGAAGTACGCTCCGCCGGTGAAATCCCCCGCGATCGGCTCCAGCGACGCACCCGAGGCAAGCCTCAGGCCGTCACCGCACTCTCTTCGCCCCACATCGAACTCGAAGGACGTCCGCAGCAGTGCGCGGATGTCCGGCATGCTGTGGATCAGACCGAGCAGGTGATCGCTTGAGACCATGAGTTCGACGATATCGAGGGCCGCTGACCGACACGGCCAAGCCTGTCCACTATGGACACCACGAGGGACGAGCCGGCGCGAGGACCGGGATGAGCAGGCGAGCCGTCCCGTGTCGCCGAACCCTGGTCGTGTGCCATGGAACTGTGACGGGCACCAGGTCGTGGCGCCGAAGTTTGATCGCGCCGCCAGGGCGCTGGGCAGCAGTGGATGAGCCGTGGACCGGCGTGCCCGTTCAGGCCCCGCGGTCGGTGTTGCGTGCGCGGTGGCTCAACTGCCGCACGCGTGGCTCGTGGCCGCCGGCGCGGCTTCGGCCGCCGGCCGGCCGGCGCAGCAGGCGTCTCCGCCTTCGGGGGCCGGGCCCTTGTCCATCTGGTCCACGTCGCCCTTGACGACGTAGACCTCCCACGGCTCCCCGCCCGGGCCGTGGACCCAGACCTTGTCCTGGAGGGCGTAGCAGCAGGAGGTGTCGTTCTCCTCGAACGTGGCGAGCCCGGCCTCCTTGAGGCGGTCGGTGGCCGCGCTGACCGTCCGGGTGGATTCGACCCGCCGGACAGCCGCTGCCCGCGACCCCCCGCCGGGGTCGCCTCGTCACGGTTCAGCCCACCACTGCGGCGGAGGCGACAGCACCGGTCGCCGGGCGCCTGTCGTTCCTCGGCCGGTTCCTCGCCGCGTGGATTCTCCTCGCGATGGCGGCCGGGCTCGGCCTGGGCCGTCTCGTGCCCGGGCTCGGAGACGCGCTGGCCAAGGGTCCGGCGGTCACGAGGCCACCGTCAGCACGATCTTGCCTTGGATGTGGCCCCGCGCGGCTCGCGTGTGTGCGCTGACCGCTTCGGACAGCGGGTAGGTGCTGTCCACCCCGACCTGGAGACTGCCCTCGTCGAACAGGCGCCCGATCTCGGCGAGCTGGGGGCCGTTGGAACGTACCTGGATGTTCGAGACGGTGATGTCCAGACGCGCCGTCTCTTCCGGGTCGTACTGGGCGAAGAACACCGGAAGCATGGTGCCTCCGCGCTTGAGCACGGTCAGGAAGCGTGAGCTGTCCGGGCCGCCGACGGTGTCGATCACCAGGTCGACGTCACTGACCACGTCCGCGGCCCTCGTCGTGGTGTAGTCGATGAGCTCATCGGCGCCGAGCTGGCGCAGGAACTGCCCGTGCCGGCTTGAGGCCACCGCGATGACGTGTGCCCCCTTCCACTTCGCCAGCTGCACCGCGAAGTGACCCACTCCACCAGCGGCCCCGTTGACCAGCACGGTCATCCCTGGCGTGATCGGCACCGGCTGGTGCACCCGGCCGGTGAACGGAGACGGCACGTCGTGGCCGAGATCAACCAGGTACTGCCAGGCCGTCAGCACGGCCATCGGCGCCCCGGCCGCCTCAACGTGATCGATACCGGCCGGCTTGTGAGCCAGGTCCGAAGCCGGCGCGGCCACGTACTCGGCGTACGTCCGACCGTCGAATCCCGGGAACCGCAGCATGCCGAAGACCTCGTCACCCACGGCGAACCCGGACACGTCCGGAGCGACCGCCTCGACCACGCCCGACATGTCCGTTCCGGGGATCAGGGGGAACTCCAGCGCCGGCCTCATCTCGGCCGGCATGACCTTCATCCCCTCACGCAGGTACCAGTCCGGCGGGTTGATGCCCGCCGTGTGCACCCGGACGAGCACCTCGCCCGGGCCGATCTCGGGAACCGGCACCTCGTCGTACCGCAGAACTTCCGGGGCGCCCGCCTCGTGGAACTGGATCGCCTTCATCGTGCCTGTCGCTTTCTCAAGGAAACGTTGCTCCTTCAGTCAAAGCCTGGGAGGGCGTGGCCGTCCAAGACCGGTTCGGCAACCTGCTCATTCCGAAACGGCATGACGCGTACGCTGCAAGGGTGAACGATCTCGGACAGGACCTGGAACTGCGGCTCGTGCGCTACTTCACCGTGGTGGCGGCGCACCAGCACTTCGGCCGGGCCGCCGCCGACCTGCACGTCGCCCAGCCGGCGCTGAGCCGCCAGATCCAACGGCTCGAGAAATATCTCGGCACACGACTGCTGGACCGCACCCCCCGGGGCACCCGGCTCACTCCGGCCGGCCAGACGTTCCTCCCCCGAGCCCAAGCCCTGCTGCAGGCCGCCCGCCAGGCCGAGCTGGCCGTGCGGCAACAAGCCCGGACCGAACGAATCGCCATCGGCTACGTCGAAGACCTGGTGATCACCGCCACCGTACGGGAGCTGCGCCACCGTCACCCGGACGCCGAGATCGCCACCCGGCATCTGAGCTGCAGCGACATCGGCGCACTGGCCGACCAGCGCGTCGACGCCCTGATCGCGCGGGCCCCGCTGCCGCTCGCCGCCGACGACGTGTGCACCACCCCGCTGTACGAAGAGCCCCGGATGCTCGTGGTCCCCCGCGGCCATCCCCTGGCCGGCCGCGCGTCGGTGACCGCGGAAGAACTGGCCGACGAAGAAACCGCGCCGTGCGCGTTCGAGACCTCGGACTGGGCTTCCTACCGGGTCCTCGGGGCCGGCGTGCCGCCGATCGAGAGCTACGAGGACAAGCTCGAACTCGTCGCGAGCGGCATGGCGATCGCCGTCCTACCGGTCGGCGATCGGCGCAGCTCACTGCGTCCCGACCTCGTCACCGTCCCGATCGAAGGCGCTCCCCCCAGCCAGATCGTCCTGGTCAGCCGCAAGGGCGACCCGAATCCGATGATCGGGAACCTCCGGCTGGCCGCCAAGGCCGTCCTGGCCGCCCCGCCACCCTGACCGGCACCAGACCCGGGCGATGACCACGGGCAGCAGGTACACCACCGCCTCCGAGTGGAGGACCCGTCGGCTCACCGCAGGGTGAACACCGCTCGACGCACAGGAACTGCCCGTCTTGTCGCCAACTGCTCTGCGCAATCCGGGACGCGGACCACTTGTGGGTCCGGCGCGGCTGTTCGATGAGTACGAGGATTCGCTCGGCAAGCTGCGGACCAGGCAGGCCGCCACCGAGCGCGGACTTGATGACCGCGGCCTTCTGCCGTGCCGCCGCAGCGTCCCCTTCCATCCTGGCGACATGGTCGTCGAGCAGCTCCGCCGCCTCGTCGGGCCCGGCGTCGAGCAGCGCCTCCACCGTGGCGAGGGGCATGGCGATCTCGCGGAGCTGACGCAGCGCGGTCGCCCGTGCCACCTGGTCAGCGCCGTAATAGCGGTAGCCCGTGACCGGGTCTACTTGGGCAGGGGGCAGCAGCCCGGAGTCGGCGTAGAAGCGTAACGCGCTGGAGGTCAGCCCGCTGCGCTGGGCAAAGACGCCGATCGGCATCAGCTCGGAATCTGGCACCTCGCCATCATCGAGCTTCAACCAACTCGAAGGTCAACCCTGAACATGGGCATCGAGCCCGGGGATGAGAGGGATCCGCGGCCGACGGCCGCGGTGTCGCACCAACCGGGACGTCCCGGAATGTCAGGCGCTCCCGGGCCGGCGCACCTCGGGCCAGTCGCGGGGATCGGTGCCGTGCTGGTGCACGAAGGCATAGGCGAGCCGTTCCAGGCCCACGGCCACGCAGCCGGTGAAAGCCGAAGGCCCGTTCGACGTGGTGATGCCGAATGCCTCGGCCAGATGGGTGCCGTGGACATTCACCGAGGCGGCCGCGACGGTACGTCCCTCCGCGACGGGCAGCCGCAACTCGTACTTGAGCTCCATCAGACGTTGGGACCAGACCTGGCGGGCGGTGTCGGGGGTGGCGAAGAACGGGTCGTTGGCGGATTCGAGGTGCCCCGCCAGACCCCAGTCCGTCACGATGGCCCGCAGCGCGGTCAGATACGCCTCGCGAGCGGGCGGCGAGGACCTTGTCCTGTTCACCGAGGAGAACGGTCTCGCGCATGGTGAAGTCCCAGAGGCGTTCCAGGGAATGACAGTAGCGGGACTCGTGGCGGAAGCAGCGGGCGCGGGCGGTCACCGCGGTCAGGGGGGGGCGGTCAGCGCGCGGTCGCTGTGGCGGGCGTAGGTGTGGTAGCAGACCGCGGGCGGGACCGCGAGTCCCGCGTGTGTGGTGTGTGCGTCGACCACGTCGGAGGGCGGTGTCTCGCGGCCGATCGCGCGGGTGAACGCGCGATAGCCGTCGAGGTGGGCATGGACCCGTGAGGTCAGCAGGACGTGCTGGGGGAACGACCCCAGATAGCCGGCGCGGGCCAGGGTGGCGGTGGGGATGAGCTGGGGGTACTCGTGTTCCTCGGCGCCGAAGTGGTCCCGGGCCAGTTCCAGCAGTGCCTGGTCGAGACCTCGCATGAGGCCCAGCAGGGGTTCCGCAACCGTGACCTGTCCGGGCGTGCTCTCGTGCACGGCCCCGCTGTCCAGCAGGTCCTGGTAGACGTTCGCGCGGCGAGCGGGACGGTGCGGGGAGCGCCACAGGAGCCGGGGGGCGACCACCCGCTGGGGCAGGACGTCGGACCGGACGAGATCCCCGACCCTGCGGTGCAACTCCGCGGCGGCGACCGGGAGATCGGTGGTGAGCACCACTTCCGCGACGTCGGTGCCCTCGTCGGGCAGGGTGAACCCGGTGATGCGCTCGTCGGCGTGGTAGAGCCGGCTCGCCAGCTCCCCGGCCAGAGCGGCGGGCACCGGAGTGGTCAGTGGCACCGTGTACGTGGGCATTCGCAATCCCCTCGGAGCGGCCGGTCGCAAGGACGCGTCACAGCAGTCGGACGGTGGGGTCGAGCAGGGTGAGGGCGCCGGTGGCCGGCCACATGCGGTCGTTGGAGTGGTTCAGCGGCGCCGAGGACAGGTCCCGGTGCAGGCGGGTGACCCGGGGGCGGTTCGCGTAACCGGTCATGCCCGTGGCTCGCAGCAGTGCCTCCGCGACGCGCGCCGCGGTCTCCGACACCGCCAGTTTCAGCGAGTTGAGCCGTACCTGGGCGAGCGGCGTGCTCAAGGACGCACCGTGCCGCCGCGCGTCTTCGGCGAACTCGACCACCCGGTTCAGGTAGGTGCTCGCGAGGTCGAGGTCCACGCGTATCCGGGCGAGCCGCTCGCGTGCCACCTCCCCCGGTGGCGTCCCGGCCCCGCGCAGGTGGCGGAGCAGGGCGGCGAACCCCGCGTGCGCGGCACCCAGCCAGCACGCCGCCCAGCCGATGTGCGCGGTGGGCACCATGCTCTCGCGCGCGATGTCGCCGAACCTGCCGGGGTCCCCGACAATGTTGTGCGCGGGCACCGCGCCGGAGAGCAGCAGGCCCCGGCTCTCGGTGCCGCGCATGCCCAGTGGGTCCCATTCGCCGGCCGTGGAGAGGCGCAGGTCCGCACGGTCGGCGTAGACCAGGGAGACCGATCCGGGTGCGGCGTCGGGAGCCGACCGGAGGGTGATCAGGAATCCGTCGGCGTGCCGGCCGCCGGTGACGACCGGGGCGTGCCGGTCGGTGAAACGGACCAGGCCGTCGTGGGTGGTCAGCGGGGTCAGCGCGGTGAACAGGTCGGAGCCGCGTCCGGTCTCGGTGGTGACCGAGGCCAGGTAGAGCCGTCCGGACGTGAGGCGTGGCAGCAGGTCCGTGCGCAGACCGGGTGCGGCGAAACGCAGCAGTGCGTCGGTCTGGGATATGTGCATGGCCCACACCAGCGCCGTGGACGGGCAGGAGCCGGCCAGCGTCCGGGCGGTCGCGGCGACATCGGACAGGTCTCCGCCGAGCCCGCCGTGTCGGGTGGGGACGAGCAGGGAAAGGAGCCCGCTTTCCCGCAGCACGGACAGGTTCTCCTCGGGCAGCACGGCGTCACGGTCGGCGCGGTCGGCGTTGGCCCGCAGGGTCTCCACGATCTCGTCGAGGGCGGGCAGGGCGGTGCTCGTCGTCATCGGGCCCCTCCTCCGCGCACCTTCTCCAGCACCGCCCACAGGGCCCCGGGCGTGGCGAAGTTGGCGTACTGGAGCAGTTCGTCCGGCATGACGATGCCGTAGGCGGTCTCGATGCGCATGATGAGCGCGACGACTTCGACGGAGTCCAGACCGTGGGCGGACAGGTCGGTGTCGGTGTCCAGGGGGATGTCGGCGGGCAGCCGGGAAGCCGCGCCGCGCACCAGTGCCTCGAACTCCTCGTCCCAGCCTGTCATGCGGGGCGGAGAGCCTCCTCGCGCACGACGGTCATGCGCTCCGCCGAGTCGATGGGGTGGTGCGGGGTGCTGAACGACAGGACGCGCAACCGCTCCCCGTCGTCGGGGCCGCGCAGTCCGTGCGGGTAGACGGCGGGCACGGAGATGGACTGGCCGCGCCGCAGGCGGTAGTCCACGCCGTCGATGTGGAGGGCACCGGTGCCCTCCAGGACGTAGAGCAGGTGGTCGCCCTCGTGCACGTGCAGGGGGAAGGAACTGCCCGATCGGAGTTCCAGCAGGTCCAGTCCCATGCTGGTACCGAACGCGCTGGTCGCGGCAGCACCGGAGGCCCCGGTGATGCCGCGCACGGGTATGCCGATGTCGTCGATCACCTGCTTCTGCTCGGCGGCGGACAGGTCGATCAGGTGCTAAGCGAAATCGAAGAGGTCTGCCATGGTCATCCTCCGGTGGGGGACGCCGCCGCGGCGGCGAGGTGGGAGACACGGTCGGTGAGTGTGTGCAGCAGGTCGTGGGCGAAGGCCCGGGTGGCGATCCCGTCCTGCCCGAGCAGGTGCAGGAGCGCGCGGTCGTGGTAGCGGTAGACCTTGAGGACGAACGGCCGGCCCCGCCGCCGGTCGCGGCCGGGGTGGATGGTCCCGTCGGGCGGTGCCGTGAGTGGTGCGGGCAGCAGGGGCGGTGGTTCGGCGGGGTCAGCCGTTCCTGGTAGTTGAACCAGGCGGTGGTGGTGACCGGGTTGGGGTGGGCGGGCAGCAGTTCCTCCCGCAGGTGTTCCACGCGCAGCCGGTCGGCGTTGGCGGTCACCGCGCCGCGCAGCAGCCGGGGCACGAGCACGGTGGGCGCGTCGTCGCGATGGACGAGCATCGGGGCGCGCGGGAACAGGCACGCTACGGCCCGGCGCTGGGCGGCGCCGTGCCGGTTCGCCACGTGGGCCTGCAGCCCGGCGACGGTTTCCCCGGTGAGGTCGCAGAGTGCGGAACCGTACGCGGCGGCGAACACCACGGACACCGGGACACCGTGTCCGGCGGCCGCCGCCTCGGCGGCGCGGCCCAGGTCGATGTCGGTGCTCGACAGGCCGGCGGATCGAACGAAGAGGTGAATCAGGGTCTGGCGTGGTGGTCCGGTGCCCGCGCAGGTGCCTTCTTCGCCGGCCAGACGCCGCGCCGGCAGCTTTTGCGCTCCTGAAGAGCGGGTCGTAGGCGAAGCGATCGGCTTCGGTCTCCCCTCCCCCAGTCACCTCCGAACGGGCCCGCATCGTGGGGATCCGGTCCCTGCGGACGTTGCGGTACAGCGGCAGCAGGAACCCGGATTCTCCACGGGCGGCCAGTGCCTGGACGGCGATGGCCCGGACGGCGAATTCGACAGCGCCATCAGGAACCACCGCCGGCCACCGGCCGAGTGAAGAGGGACCTCGTCCTCGCCCTCACGCCACCCTCGCGGTTCGGGCATCGCCCGGTGCCAGGTCAGGACGTGGCAGGAGTGAACTGCCACCAGTTGACGTTCAGCAGATAGCCGCTGCCACCGGTGAACCGCAGGTAGAGGTCCTGCGTTCCCGTGGCGCCGCTGACCGGGCACGTCACCGATGTCCAGGCCTGCCAGCCCCCGGTGGGGGGCACGCCGCACCGGCCCACGAGCGTTCCGCTCGGGGAGCCCAGCCGCAGTTCGACGGTGCCGCCGCCGCTGCCCGAGGCCACGCGCGCGGTGAAGGAGGAAGCGCCCGGCCCGAAGGCCACGCCCTTGACCTTGATGTAGTCGCCGTTGTCGATCCAGCCCACATCCATTCCCCCGTCGCCGGCCGGTTCCGTCTCGATGCCGGATCCCCAGGCGATCGTCTCGGCCTCCTGGCGCACGTACGGGTTGAGCGTGCCGATCTGCGGTGCGCCGACGTTCGTCATGCCGATCGTCGGGATCGTGCCGTCGGCGTTGTAGGAGAACCGCTCCACCGCGACCGAGCGGGTGAAGCCGCCGCCGCCCGGCAGTGCGCCGTTGTGGTAGAAGAAGTACGAGTTGCCCTTGAAGTCCACGATCCCGGGGTGGTTGGTGAAGCTGCCACCCTGGGTCGGCATGACCGTCCCGCGGTAGGTCCAGGGCCCGGTCGGACCGGGCGCCGTGGAGTAGGCGATGAACTCCGAGCAGCACTTGGCCGCGAACACCAGGTAGTACAGGCCGTTCCGCTTGTAGACCCAGGGTCCCTCCTCGTACAGCGTGGGACGGTCGGGATCGCCGGTACGGGTGCCGAACCCCGCGGTGGTGAGCGGGATCCTGGTGGGGCTGCCCGAATAGGAGGTCATGTCGGCGTTCAGCCTGACGTACCACAGGTTCGGGTTGCCCCAGTACAGATAGGCCTGGCCGTCGTCGTCGACGAAGACGGTCGGGTCGATCTCGCCGTTCTCCACCAGCGGATGGCCGAGGGCGTCCCGGAACGGGCCGGTGGGGCTGTCCGACACCGCCACGCCGATGGCCATCCGGCCGGTGGCCCGGTTCTTCACCGGCACGTACCAGTAGAAGCGACCGTTGCGCTGCACGGTCTGGCCCGCCCAGGCGTCGGCGGACGCCCAGCTGAAGGTGGCCAGGCTGAGAGGTGAGCCGTGATCGGTCCAGTTGACCATGTCGGCGGAGGACCACACACGCCAGTCCTTCATGGTGAAGTAGGTGGAGCCGTCCTCGTCGTGCCCGGTGTAGAGGTAGACCCTTCCGTCATGGACCAGCGGGGCCGGATCCGCGGTGTAGATGTGCTGCACGATCGGGTTGTCGGCCCTGGCCGCCGTGGGCCCCACCGCGGCGGGGACGACGGCGAACGCCAACAGAAAGGCTGCGGTCCAGGCAACTGCCCGGCCGAGCCGCGTGCCGACGGCGGACGACCGTCGAACCGGGAATGACATCATCGCCTCCTCAGGGCGTTTCCGGACGGCCGGGCGCCGGCCGGTGAGCGATGTCCTTCATGGACGATTCCGCTTCTGGTTGTTCGGCCGTTGCAGGGGCAGGTGACGCCCCGGGTGCCGTTGGTGGTGGCCTGGTCGTAGGCGTCCAGGCACGTGTCGCCGCAGACACGGATCTCACCGCCGGCCCAGGTGGTCCGCAGCTGGTTAGCGGCCGTGTGGCAGCCCCGGAGCAGTACCGCGGCCCCGGCGGCGGTGGAGGCGTTGTCCACGTCCGCGCAGCGGCCAACGCGCCGCCTCGCAGCCGCGAGATGGTGGTGGCCAGCGGGCTGCCACCGCTCACCCGGAACACGGCCACACCATGCGCGGGCACTCTCGCCGAGATCTGCCCCGACGTGGCCGAAGTCGCGCCGGTTCACAGGTCCGTGGGAGAGAACGGCCGGCCGGGCAGGCCGACTTGCGCGGCCGTCGCGGTGACCGTGGCGGCTCCCGCTCCCCGGTTGAACAGGCCCACCGCGACCGAACGGTCCGACCGGGCCTTGGCGAACACCTCGGTGCCGCCGCCGTCGCGGACCCTGATCGTCTGAACACCAGGGCTCCTTTCCCGGAGAACGTCACGCCGTGAGCGGGTGATGTGCGGGGGACGCGGATCAAGATGCCAGGCTCACGACATGGCAATGTCAGGGGTTCGCAATTTCGAACAGCATTCGGAAAGTGGGAACCTCACGGATACTAGAGAGACCTCCGGACATGTCAACACCGCGCCAATGACTACGAGAGCACCAACCGTGGCGCTGCGAAAATTTCGAAGCACGTTGTGAAGCGCGCAAGAAGGCTTGACGCAACCCACCCACCCTCTATCATCCAGGTTGCTCGATATACCAATCCACATTCGATATGTCGAACTCGCGAGTCGACCGGACCGCTCCGCACCCCACGATCCGAGACCGGAACGCGGTATCTCCGCGCGCTTCTGAGACCTGTCAACGTACACAGCGCAAGAAGATTCTCCTTCACGCCGCTCCGTCCGGCGTCAGGCGGCCGTCGGCGCCGGCGGAAAGACGCTGCGGCCGAGTCGCGGGTACGGACAGCGGGCAGCCACACCGGCTCGACCACCACTCGCAGAAGAGGACGTCTATATGAGAAAGTCCTGGATCCTCACCCTGGTCACACTCGTCGCTACCGCGCTCGGGGTCATGGCGGGAGGCGTGAGCCGTGCCTCCGCCGCCTCGAACACACCCTTGCGCGTGATGCCGTTGGGCGACTCCATAACCTGGGGCGTGGGGAGCAGTACGGGCAACGGCTACCGGGGGCCGTTAGGGAACAAGCTCTCGGCGGACGGCCATCCGCTGGACTTCGTGGGCACGTTGCGGAACGGTCCGATGGCCGACCCCGACAACGAAGGCCATTCCGGATACAAGATCCACCAGATCGCCGCACTCGCCGACGCCTCACTGACCCGTTACCGGCCCAACGTCGTAACGCTGCATATCGGCACCAACGACCTCAACGAGAGTTACCAGGTCTCCACCGCCACCGCCCGCCTGAGGTCGCTGGTCGACCAGGTCACCGCCGCCGCCCCCGACTCGACTGTCCTCGTGGCCTCCCTGGTCGTGTCCACCAGCGGCTCGGAGGAGCGGTACCGTGCCGCGTACAACCAGGCCATCCCCCAACTCGTCAGGGACGAACAGGCCGCGGGCAAGCATGTCGCCTACGTCGACATGAGCAGCCTGACCACGGCCGATCTAGCCGACGCCCTGCATCCCAACGACTCGGGCTACCAGAAGATGGCCGACGCCTTCCACCGCGGCATCCAGTCCGCGGACAGCGCCGGGTGGCTGAGGAACCCCGCCCCCGCTCCCGCACACGTGCAGTCCGGGATCACCGGCAAGTGCCTGGACGTCAACGGCGCCAGCGGTGCCGACGGGACCGCCGTCCAGATCTGGGGCTGCGGCGGCGGTGCCAACCAGGTCTGGTCCGCCTACACCGACGGCACCCTGCGCTCCCTGGGCAAGTGTCTCGACGCCGCCGGCAGGGGCACGGCCAACGGCACCAAGGTGCAGATCTGGTCCTGCCACGGCGGCTCCAACCAGGTCTGGCAGCCCTACAACGGCGGCTACCGCAACCCCGCCTCCGGCCGCTGCCTCGACGATCCGGGCTTCTCGACGGCCGACGGCACACAGCTCCAGCTGTGGGACTGCACCGGCGGCTCCAACCAGAAGTGGACCACGCTGAGCGCCGGCTGACGGCCTGTGTCCCGGGACGGGGTCGGCCCGCGACTCCTCGTCGAGGACCGCGGCGGCCTCCGCACACGCCTGCGGCGCAGCCCCGCCGGCGTCCAGCGGGGCAGGGCGTCTGCGCCAGTGGAAGCGGTCCAGGGACATGCAGGGGTCTGTCCTGTCGGGGCAGGAGAGGATCCGGTAGGCGCCGGGTCCCTGCCACGGTGAGCGGGGCGAGGGCAGCCAGGAAGGCATGGGCGAGCACGGTTGGGGCGAGGTACCCGTACCCGTCGATGGAGCGGCGAGCCACGCGCTCGCCCAGGCCCCAGCCGTTCTCCGCGGCCTGGAAGCACTCCTCGGTCGCCCGGCGGCTGCCGGCGAACCGGACCAGGCCGGCGTCCTGGTTGCCGAGCGGTGCGTGGGCGAGGTGGCAGACGGCCTCGCCAGGGCCGGACAGGCTACGGCGGAACGCCACCCAGCGGTGATGTGCGGCAGGCCCGGATCGAAGATCGGGCCGGCGGGCAGCGGCGGACGATGCCCCGGGCCGGCTGCCCCCTGGACACGAATCCCGCTCGCCGTGGATCTCGGCCGCCCGGCACCGCTCGCCGTCGACGGTCCAGGACCCGGGGGCAGTAGAACTCCCGCTCGGCCAGGGCCCGGCCGGCGCGCTGCCCTTCTTGGCGAAGCCGGTGTCCTCGTTGATCAGCGCCCCGCCTGGGCCGGGCCGTTCGGTGACGTGGTCGCGGACATCGTCCCGGACCACGTCGGCGTCCGACCGGGCGCCATTCAGCAGGTGCCGCGCGCCCGCCGTGTCGCGGTGGCCGGCCACCTGGCCGCCCGCCGACCGTTCCTCCGCCGACCGGCGCCGGCAAACCACGCGTGTGGTCCGGCATCCGTCGGCGCAGATCCGCCCGGGCGATCCGGCCCGCCACCCGAGCGCACACGGACTCCGGCTCGCTGTGCCGCCGCTGGGCTTCAGCTGCTGCCATCCCGGGACGCGACAACGGCCGGCTCCGGGCGCGAAATCCGCGGACGGCACCTGCCCGGACACACCGGCGACCTCGATCACCGGGCCCATGACCTACTGCTCGACTCACTCCGGTGTGCTCGGCCGGCCCGCTCCCGCAGTCACATGACGGATGCACCGACGGGTGGCCGCGGAACACAGTTGGGCCGACGTCGTCACCGTACGGCCTACCGGAACGGAATACCGGTGGCGAACGTAGGTTCCCCGTTCACTTCGGAAGGGTCCATGCTCATGCGCTCTACCACCGCTCCAGCGACGGCACCCGTTGTGCCGGGCCGCTTTCCCCTGCTCGGCCATCTGCCGCAATTGGTCGCCAGACGGGTGGACTTCCTGCAATCGGTCAGGGCGCGGGGCGACATCGTGAGGATATTCCTCGGGAGCCGGCCGGTGTTCGTTTTGAACTCCCCGGAGGCCGTACACGACGTTCTCGTCACGCAGAGCAGGAAGTTCGGCAAAGGGCTGCTCTTCGATGTCGCGCGGCCCTTCATCGGGAACGGCATCATCACCTCCGAGCGTGATGTCCACCGGCGTCAACGGCGGGCGCTCCAGCCCGCTTTCCACCGTGACAGCATCGCCGCGTGCGTCGGCACGATGACCGGCATCGCGGAGGGACAGGTGTCGGCGTGGAAACCGGGCGAGGTGATCGCCATGGACCTGGTGATGCGCCGGATGATGACGGGCATGCTCGTCGCGACCCTGTTCAGCACGGAACACCCGGACGGCGCCGCGGGCGTGGCCGAGTTGGGTGAGCGGGTCGCGGAGCACCTGACCACGGTGATGCGCGGGGTTTTCGTGGGTACCGTCCTGCCCGCGCCGATCGCGTCCTCGCCTGTGCTGGGGCACCGCAAGTACCTGTCCGCGGCCGCGGCGCTGCGCGAACTCGCCGACACCGCTGTCCGGCAGGCCCGGCAGGACCCCGCCGACCGCGGCGGCCTGTTGTCGATCATGTTCGCCGGCACCCCCGGCAATCCGCGGGGAATGACCGACGCGGAGGCCCGCGACGAACTGCTGTCCCTGCTCATGGCCGGTGCCGAGACCACGTCGACCACGCTGTCGTGGGCGCTCCACGAACTCGGCAGGCGCCCGGAGATCAC
The DNA here is from genome assembly GCF_055569255.1 of Streptomyces sp. NPDC029296. Classification (NCBI taxonomy): domain Bacteria; kingdom Bacillati; phylum Actinomycetota; class Actinomycetes; order Kitasatosporales; family Streptomycetaceae; genus Streptomyces; species Streptomyces sp. NPDC029296. Next base: position 20,904 of record NZ_JBVHXT010000039.1, on the reverse strand, counting down.
CGAGCGGATCAAAGCCGAGTGCGACGCGCTGCCCGCCGGCGTCCTGCCCAGCGCGGCGGCGCTTCCCTTCACCGACCGGTTCCTCCGGGAGGTGCTCCGCCTGCACCAGCCCAACTGGCTGCTCATGCGGCGCGCGTCGGAGCCGGTGCGGGTCCGCGGCGTCGGGCTCCCGCAGGGGGCCGAGCTGATCTACAGCGCGGTGACGATGCACCGGGACCCGGCGTACTTCCCGGATCCCCTGCGCTTCGATCCGGACCGGTGGCTCGGCCGTACCGAGAAGGATCTTCCACCAGGCGCCTACGTTCCGTTCGCCCTGGGCAACCGGAAGTGCATCGGGGACCACTTCGCGATGACCGAGATGCTGGTCGTCCTCCGCTCCGTCGTCTCGCGGTGGCGACCGCAGCCGGTCGCGGGACGCCGGGTCCGGCCGGTCGTCCAGGCGCTGATCCGGCCCAACGCACTGCCCATGCGCGTCTCACCCTGGCCGGCCCGCTGAACCCGATTCTGGAGGTGCGCCCCATCATGACATCGACGGCAGAGGCGACCGTGCCCGCGACCGGGTCCGTGAGCGAGGACGATTCCGGGCCCCCGGCCCCGGTTCGCGTCCCTTTTCCCCGCCGGATCAGTACGGACTTCCGGCGCGCCCACGAGCGCCACCTCGCCTGGCCGAAGTCCTTCGGCTTCCTGTCCTCGGGAGAGGAGGAGACCCATCACCTCAAGGGCCAGTTCCCGCTGATAGCGGCCATGTTCTATCCGAACGCGACCGGAGACGAACTGGATCTCGGGGTCGACCAGCAGAGTTGGTACTTCCTGTTCGACGACGCACTCGACGAGCAGTGGGGACGGTCGCCCGAGCGGGCCCGCCATATCGTCGAGCTCGTCAAGGAGGGCATCGGCGGCGAGGCGTCCCCGCTGCCCCTGGCCGGCGCTTTCGCGGACATGCGACGGCGCAGCTGCCGGGACATGCCCGGGGACTGGATCCAGCGGTCCGCGGCCCACTGGTCCTCCTACCTCGACCACCATGTCCACGAGGCGCTCAGCCGGCAGACCGGCACCCCCATGCCCCTGAACGCGTATCTGCGCGTGCGGCGCCACACCATCGGCGTGGCACCGGTCATCGATCTCGCCGAGCGCCTGTCCTCGTGCGTCCTCCCGGACCACCTGTACGTGCTGCCGCACCTGTCGATCATGCGCGAGATGACGAAGACGTTCATCATCTGCGACAACGACATCGTTTCCCTGGACAAGGACGCGGCTCTGGGAGAACCGAACAACCTCGTGCTCTGCCTGGAACGGGAGTACGGGATCTCCCGGCCGGAAGCGATCGAGAAGACCCTTCGCCGCCAGGACGAAGCCCTGGAACTGTTCACCGGCGCCCACCGCGCCCTTCTCGGTGCCCCGGCCACGAGCGACCTCGACCCGGCCGAACGCGACCTGCTGCGGCGCTACTGCACCGAGGCATTGCAGACCACCATCCGCGGCGCCTACGACTGGCACCACGCCTCCACCCGGTACCGCGTATAGGCCAACACGGGCCATCACCACAAGATCGCGTTCCCCGGATCGACACACTTGAGGAGCATGCAGCATGCCCAATCGGCGTTCAGCGTCCTTCGTAGCCTCCGAACGGGACCGGACCTGCCCGTTCGACCCGTCACCGGACCTCCTCCGCATGCGCGACGAGGGCGGCCCGCGGCGGCTGCGCGTCTTCCACCCGGTGCGCGGCGAGATCGAAGCCGTAGTCCTCACCCGGTACAGCGACGTCCGGGCCGCCTTCGCGGACGAGCGCCTGGTGACGGGCAACGGCATCGACCCTTCGCTGCCACGCACCCTGTTCAATCATCCGGGCTTCCTGCCCGCGTACAGCGGTCCGGATCACGCCCGCCTCCGCCGCATGCTCACCGGCAGCTTCACCGTCCGCCGGATCGAGCGGCTGCGGCCCGCGATCGAGACGATCGTCTCCGGCCACCTCGACGCCATGGTGGACCACGGCCCCGTCGTCGACCTGGTCGAGACGTTCGCCCTGCCCATCGCTTCGCTGGCGATCTGCGAACTGCTCGACGTCCCGTACGAGACACGGTCCATGTTCCAGCGCTGCTCCCAAGTGATCATGGACGGGACGGCCGACGCCGACCGCCTGGTGGCCGCCTCGGCCGAACTGAACGCGGCCATGGCGCACATCGTCACCCGCGACCGGGCCACCCCCGGGAGCGGAGTGCTCGGCACGGTGGTGCGGGAGCACGGCGCGGAGCTCACCGACGACGAACTGATCGGATTCGGAACCACCCTCCTCGTCGGGGGACACGAGACCACGGCGACCATGCTTGCCCTGAGCGTGCTGGCCCTGCTCCGTGATCCCGACCAACTCGCCTCCCTCCGCGACGATCCCGCGGTGGTGGGGACAGCCGTGGAGGAACTCCTGCGCCATCTCGCCATCCCGGCGCCACTTCTGCGCACGGCCGTGGCCGACATCGACCTCGGCGGGAACAGGATCAACGCGGGCGAGCACGTGCTGCTCTCTCCGCTGACCGCCAACCGTGACCCCGGCCTCGTCCCCGAGCGCCCCGATGACCTCGACCTCCGCCGCCGCCCGGTCGCCCAGTTGTCCTTCGGCTTCGGTATCCACCAGTGCCTCGGCCAGCAACTGGCCCGGCTGGAAATGAAGATCGCCCTGCCGACCCTGCTCCGCCGCTTTCCCACCCTCCGACTCGCCGTCCCCGAAACGGCCCTCCGCTTCCGCCAGGGCTCGACGGTCTACGGCGTGGAGGCACTCCCGGTCACCTGGTGACCGCCGGCCCCACCGCCCGCCCCTCGCTCTTCCCCGTCGCGCGAGTACGAGCCGCAGGACCGGCATGGCCGACGAGACCACCTGCTTTCTTGACCCGGCAGCCCCACCCCGCCGCTGCTCCGAACGGCTCCTCGAACTGAGCAGGTGGGGCACCGCCTCCTGCCCGGAGCCGGATCCACGGTTCTCAGAAGGTTCCTCCGCGGGCGATCGGCCACGGTGGACACCTGGGCGATCGCCCGCGGGTCCCTCCCGAGTCACGGGGGGTCCGCGTGCGGACCGGCGCCCCGACGCACCGAGATCGCCGGAATGCCGCCTGCCGAAGGTGAACCACTGGCCGATATGGCCGCTGACCCTGCCCTGCTCCGGCCCGCGCACTCGTACCGCGACTGCATCAGCCTGCTGACCGCGCCGCTCGGTTCGCCGGGTTTCCCGGATGGCACGGCGGCAGCCGTCCGGCGGGGTCCACCGCCGCACCGGCGCGGCGGGCCGCCCGTCGCGGACGACTCGCCGCAGCCCGGCGGAGGACGGCTACCGGCCCGAGTGGGCGGGCGTGCCGAGGCGCCGCCGCGGCTGATCCCCACCCCGGCCCCGCAGGGAGACGTCCGTCTCGGTCAGGACGCGGTGCACGAACCCGTACGACCGGCCGTATGCCTCGGCGATGGCCCGTATGGACCTGCCGCCCTCGTACTGCTCCTTCATCTCCCGCGCGAGCTCCTCACGGGCCACCCCGGTGATCTGTTCGCCCTTCCGCATGGCTCGTCTCCTTCCGCGATCGGTTCCCCGGTTGTGATCGCCGTCTACCCCGGAAAGGACGCGATGCCCCTGGCCGCCGCGTTCTTCCACGAACGGTCCCCGCCCGGGTGCGGCGGCGCCGCAACGGCCGGCGGGTTCCCGCGCACCTTCTCGTGGGCCGCCGCGACCGGCTCGGATGCGGTCCGGTGCGGCGATGCTCCGGCCGCGACGCGTACGTTCGAGGTCGTGGCCGCCAACCGCTACTCTCGGCTGTGATCTCGGGACTTGCTGGGGGTGGGGGACGTGCCGAGGAACTGGCTGGCGCGAGCGCGGCGGGGTTGGTCTTCACGACCGAGGGCGATCCGTTTCGTGGTGTACATGTGTGTACCGCTGGGCGTTCTCGGCATAGTCGCCGGCGTCTACGGTGACGGCCACGGCTGGTGGGAGCACCGAAGTTTCCTGACCAATCTGATCTCCAGCCTCACCAGCGTCATGTTCGGCATTCCCACCGCGCTGCTCGTCCTCGGGTACCTCGGCAATGCCCAAGCGGAAGCCCTGCAGAAGCAGCAGATCCGACGCCGCGCCCGGCGGGACATCGATGCCTTCCAGCAGGTGCTGCTGCGTCCCTTCTCCGCCGCGGACCTGCGATCCTTGCGGGCTCAGAAGACCAGCCTGGACGGAGCGCTGACAGCGCTCCGCCGAGTCCGGCCGACCTCGATCGCCTCGGCGCAGGGGTCTTATGAGACAGGTCAGGCAGTCGACACCTGGCTTGATCGGATTCGGCCGCTCGAAGCGGCGTACCAGCGGGTGCTTACCGGCATGACTTCCCAGACCGTTGGTCCGCAGGCGCTCTGGCTGGACGATCTCCAGGCCCACTGGGAGGAGCTCGACCAGGGACTGAGGTTTCAAATGGCCGAGGCGGACCAAGCATGGCTCACTCCCGCCCGCACGGTGGAGATGCGCAGGCTGTGGGTGGGGCTGCGGAGCGGGACCATCACGAGTCCCCTCGATCTCGATCCGGAGTCATGGCGAGCCCATGCACGTGCCAGGCGTGAACCTTCGCACGCGGCCCTCCGACGCGGGTACGACCGAGCCCAGCGAGTTCTTGCCGCACGCGAGACATGGCTCAACGCGTTCGGTGCCCTTCTGGACGGGGCCGACGAGCTGGCGGCGTTGCCGTAGCCACCGTGTCCTCCCCACGGCCCTGGCGGCCCTCGGCCATCCCGTTGTGCCGACGAGGAGATGGCGCTGCCTCTGGGCACGCGACGCCGGTGACCGCCGCCTCACCGGAGGCAGCGGTTCCACGTGGGGAAACCGCCGAACACCCGGGAGTCGAAAGCCTGTTACCGGGTAGCGTGTGCACGTGACCGGCTCGGCACGGCTGAGTTAGGCGGGACAGGGGAGGTCTCACGGATGGCGGGCGACTCTTCGGTTCACGGCGGTGGGCTGTCGCGACGCGAACTGCTCGCGTCGTCGGCCGCCGCGGGTGGCGCGATGTGGCTGTTGCGCGGGCTGGTCCGCCCGGACGGCGCGCACGCCGCCGACGCGGCCCCGGCACCGCCGGGTTTCCCGGCCGGACCCGACATCTACCGACGCGTCTACGAGAACTGGGCCGGTGAAATCCACACCGACCAGCTGTGGACGTGCGCTCCGCGCCACCCCCAAGATGTGCTCGACATCGTCAACTGGGCGCACGGCGCGGGCTGGACGGTGCGTGCGCAAGGCAAACGGCACGGCTGGGCCCCGCTCACGGTGGCCGACGGCACACCCGCCGCGACCCAGGTCGTCCTGCTGGACACCACCGCACACCTCACCGCCATGTCGATGGAGCGGCGGTCCGCCGACGGCTCGGCCGAGGTCCGGGTCCAGACCGGGGCCACCCTGGAGGACCTGCTCGCGTTCGCCGGCGCCGCCGGTCACGGCGTCACCGCCGCTCCGGCACCCGGACAGCTGTCGGTCGGCGGCGCGCTCGCCATCGGCGCGCACGGTACGGCCGTCCCCGCCGTCGGCGAGAACCCACCGCCCGGCCACGGCTACGGCTCGCTGAGCAACCTGGTCACCGAACTGACCGCCGTCGTCTGGGACGAGGGCGCCGGCCGCTACGTCCTGCGGACCGTCGGCCGGGCGGAACCCGACTGCGACGCGCTCCTCACCCACCTGGGCCGTTCACTCGTCACCGAGGCCGTCCTGCGTGTGGGCGCCGACCAGAACCTGCGCTGCCAGTCCATCCTGGACATCCCGGCCACCGAACTGTTCGCCGCCCCGGGCACCGCGGCCGGGAAGCGGACCCTGGCCGACTTCGTGGACCGGACCGGCCGCGTGGAGGCGATCTGGTTCGCCTTCACCGACAAGCCGTGGCTGAAGGTCTGGAGCGTCACTCCGCGACGCCCGCTGGGCTCCCGCGCGGTCGACGAGCCGTACAACTATCCGTTCTCCGACTCCCTCCCCGAGCCCGTGGCCCGGCTGGCCGGATCCCTGGTCTCGGGGGCCTGGGCGAGCGCGCCACTCTTCGGCAGGGTGCAGTACCTGCTGGCCAAGGTGGCGTTGACCAACGACATCACCGACGTCCTGCTCTCCGACGACCTCGTGCGGGAGGTGCTGACCGGTGACATCCTGACCCAGCTGCTGGCGGGCGGATTGCGGTCGGACCTGTGGGGCGCCTCCCGCAACCTGTTGGAGTACATCCGGCCCACCACACTGCGCGAGACGGCCAACGGCTATGCCGTCCTCGTCCGTCGCGCCGATCTGCAATGGGTGGTCAGCCGGTTCGCCGACTTCTACCGCACGCTGCTCGCCGCATACGCGGCACGCGGCGAGTACCCGGTCAACGGCCAGGTGGAGATCCGCGTGACCGGCCTGGAGGACCCGTCCGTCTGCGGCGTACCCGGCGCGCGGCCTCCCCTGCTGTCCGCGCTGCGACCGCGCCCCGACCGGCCGGACGCCGACACCGCGGTGTGGATCGACATCCTCTCCCTGCCGACCACACCCGCCCTCCACCGCTTCTACCGGGAAGTCGAGCAGTTCCTGTTCGCCCTGGACGGGGACAGGGCGACGGTCCGGGCGGAGTGGTCCAAGGGCTGGGCTTACACCGACACCGCCGCGTGGTCCGACCCGGACGTCCTCTCCCGCGCCGTCCCCGCCGGCCTGCGTGCCGGAGGCGGGCCGGGTTGGGACACGGCCGTCGCGGTCCTGGACCGGCTCGACCCCCACCATGTGATGTCCAGCCCGTTCCTCGACACCCTGCTGCGCTGATCGGCGACCCTGCCGGGCCCGGACCGACGAAAGCGGCCTCACCGGCGAGCGCGGGTGCGCTCCGCTCGGTGAGGCCACGTCCGAACCCCGGCCACCGCGCGGCGTTCGGTGTCCCCCGATCGTCCGACCGCGTCGATGAGGAAGGGGCTGGTCGGACCGTCCGGTCGCGTCGGCCGCGGTCCGGGCCGGGGTGCCGGGGGACGCGAGGCCACGGACGGCTTCGCCCTGATGTGGGTGGTCACGTCCGGGATGGACCGGCGGCTGGGCGCGGTGACCACGTCGGCCGTGGCGGACTCCCGGATCACGGGCCGGGAGATCGACCGGTTCGGGGAAGGGCCACTCGAGGGCCGGCGGGGCGTCGGTGCGGTATTCCCACTGGCCGTTGGTGAAACGCATGCGCCGCTCGTCGCGCCGTTGCCGCGGTGGCGAGCGGGTCGCCCAGGCCGTCGAAGAAGGCCATCGTCGGGACGATCACCCTGCCCGCCTGCCGCGTCCGGCCTTCCGAACCCGCGGAAACATCGTGTTCACGTCAAGAGGAATCGCCGGTAACACCCGCTTTCTAGTGTGACCGGCCGTGGGATCAGAGTCGTATACAGGGCCGCCGGAACGACTCACGACGGCCCGCACGGCTCCCCCGTTTCGCCGATGACGCCGCTCGGGGCTCTCCACCGCTTCACCGCACCCGCACCCAGCCCCACCGGGAGACGTGGCATGAGTACAACCGAGTCACGACAGACGACGCCGGAACCGGCGAAGAGCGCCGCCGACCAGGCGGCCAACGAGACACTGGAGGACTACACCCTCCGTTTCGCGCCTCGCAGTTACCGCCGCTGGACCCCGATGGTCGTCGCCACGACGGCGCTGGGCGGCATCGCCTACATGGCCGACTTCTCCATCGGCGCCGGTATCGGCCTGGCGCACGGCACCGGCAACGCGCTCATGGCGATCGCGGTCGCCGCCGTCGTCATCTTCGTCACCGGCTTCCCCCTGGCGTACTACGGCGCGCGTTACAACATCGACCTGGACCTGATCACCCGTGGCTCCGGCTTCGGCTACTACGGCTCGGTCCTCACCAGCGTCATCTTCGCCAGCTTCACCTTCATCTTCTTCGCCCTCGAAGGCTCGATCATGGCGCAGGGTCTGAAGCTCGGCCTCGGACTCCCGCTCTGGCTCGGCTATCTGGTCTCCACCCTGATGGTCATCCCCCTGGTGGTCTACGGCATGAAGGCGCTCAGCAAGCTCCAGGTGTGGACGACCCCGATCTGGCTGCTGCTGATGGTCGGCCCGCTGGTCTACCTGATCGCCACCGACCCGGGCACGGTCGACCGCTTCCTCGCCTACGCCGGCACCGACGGCGACGGCGGCGTCGATACCGCCTCCGTGCTGCTCGGCGCGGGCGTGTGCCTGTCCCTCATCGCACAGATCGGCGAGCAGATCGACTATCTGCGCTTCATGCCTCCCAAGACCGAGGCGAACAAGCGCACCTGGTGGACCGCGGTCATCATGGCCGGTCCCGGCTGGGTGGTGCTCGGCGCGCTCAAACAGGCCATCGGCGTCTTCCTCGCGGTGTACATCCTCGCCGAGGTCGGGCCGGACGTCGCCCCCGAGCCGATCCAGCAGTTCAAAGGCGCCTTCGACGCGATGATGCCGTCCTGGCTGGTGCTCCCGCTGGCCGTGGTCCTGGTCGTCATCAGCCAGATCAAAATCAACGTGACCAACGCCTACTCGGGCTCCCTCGCCTGGACCAACTCCTTCACCCGCCTCACCAAGCACTACCCCGGCCGCATGGTCTTCGTCCTGGTCAACCTCGGTTTCGCGCTCGCCCTGATGGAGGCCGACATGTTCAGCTTCCTCAACAGCATCCTGGGCTTCTACTCCAACTGCGCCATCGCCTGGGTCGTCACCGTGGCCACCGACATCGGCATCAACAAGTACCTGCTCAAACTCTCCCCCCACGCCCCCGAGTTCCGCCGAGGCATGCTCTATGCCGTCAACCCGGTCGGTGTCACGGCCTTCGTCGCCGCGTCCGGCCTGTCCATCGCCATGTACTTCCACGCCCTCGGCGACACCCTCCAGCCCTACTCCCCCGTCGCCGCCGCCGTCATCGCCTTCGTCCTCACCCCGCTCATGGCGATCGCCACCAAGGGCAAGTACTACCTACGCCGCACGGACGACGGCATCGACGCGCCCATGCTCGACCGGGACGGCAACCCCAGCGCCCTCACCCTCGACTGCCACGTCTGCCACCAGCCCTACGAGCGCCCGGACCTGGCCGCCTGTGCCGCCCACGACGCCGTGATCTGCTCCCTGTGCCTCAGCACGGACAAGGCCGGCGGCCACGTACTGCCCGCTACCGTGTAGACGCCCGGCCAGCCGCAAGGCGGCTCCCGTACGCCTCTTCGCTCACGGCACGCATCGCCGGACGGCTCGGCTACGTCCCGGCACTGGTGCCGGTGCTCGCGTTCGCCGTGTTCGGTGGCGCCCGGCGCGGTGCCTACCTATGTGATGAGCCGGCTGCCGTGCGCCGCCATCGCGGAGCGACGGCTGAAGGATTTTGCGTCAACTTGCGCAAGAGGCGGATGACGCCCCGGGGAGCGGGGTCACAGCCGGGAGGGGCCTGGGCCGCGAACCCGAAGAGACTCTCGAAAGCGCCCGTACGCGGACGACCAGCAGGAAGAACTCCCTCTCCCGGACGTTCGTCCTTCCGTTCAACCTTTTAATGAACTGCCTGGATTAATCCACACAGTGTGGCCGGATCACCGGGCCTGTCGACCATGAGTAACACTCTCGGTCACTGGACGACTTCAACTTGTGTTGAGATGTGCGCCGACGCGGTCCCGTCCGCGACCGCTTCCACCACACAAGGGGTGACGTGTTGTTGATACGTAATCGGGTTCCGTCCACCCGACGGTCAGTGCTCACGTTCGGCTTGTTCCTCGCCTGCTTGCTCACCGTCACGGCTCCCCGCGCCCGGGCAGTCACGGCACAGGACGTCTCCGTCTCCTTCGGCGTGCAGGCCACCACCGACGGCGAGACCCTCCTGGTGTCCGGCAGCGCCCCGCAGCTGGGTGCCTGGGACCCGGCCAGGGCCGTTCCTCTGGGCACCACGGCGAGCGCATACCCGCACTGGTCAGCCGACGTCCGGCTACCCCCGGGCCTCACGGTGCAGTACAAGTACATCAAACGCTCGCCCACCGGCACCCTGACCTGGGAAAGCATTCCCAACCGCACCCTGACCGTCTCCCAGGACGGGCCGGGCAACGACGACCGTTGGAACGTGACCCCCGTGACGGCCACGTTCCAGGCCAGCGCCACCACCGCCTGGGGCCAGAACCTCTACGTCTCCGGCAACGTCGCCGACCTCGGCGCCTGGGACCCGGCCAAGGCCCTCCCCCTGACCACCGACTCCGCCACCTATCCGCTGTGGTCCGGCGGCCACCAGCTGCCGCCCAGCACCACCATCCAGTACAAGTACCTGAAGAAGAACCCGGACGGCACCGTCACCTGGGAGAACGGCGACAACCGCACCGTCTTCACCACGTCGACCGGCAGTGTGACGCTCAACGACATCTGGCGCTGAGGCCCGGCGCCGGCGGTCCGTGCGGTCGGCTTCGAGGAGCCGGCCGCACGGGCGTGGAAGCACACCCCGGTACGGGTGGCCGAGATGCCGCGCCGATGTCCGGCGGCAGGAACGAGCGGTTACGGTCGCTGGCCGAAAGAGTCGGTGTGCGGGTCCTCCGCCGGGCCCCGGCCGGCTGGCGGGACGCCCGGACGGGTGACTTCGTCCTTTGCGCTGTGGGAGATCGCGAAGCCGTTCGTCCCGCCGTGGAAGGTGAGGCCGCCCTGCACGGCAGCAGCGTTGCGGTGGCAGGGCGGGAAGCCTCCCCCGCACCGTGGATCACGTCGCACGGGCAAGTTAGACTTCAGTCCTTATAGGGATTGATAGTGCTATGGACAGCTCTCATCCGTCCGGAGCCCTCTTCCGGCTCTTTCCTCCGGAGACGCGCAGTGTGCCGCTGGCCCGGCGGTTCGTGCGGTCGGCGTTGCGTGGTGTCGCGCCGGAGGTGGTGGACATCGCCGAGCTGCTGACCAGTGAGCTGGTGACCAACGCGGTGCTGCACGCGCGTACCGAGGTGGAGGTGAGGGTCTGGTCCCGCGAAGGGCAAGTGCGCGTGCGAGTCGGCGACGGCCGGCCGGACCGCCCGCTCGTGCCGCGGGAGACCAGGCCGTATGCCGGTGCCGGACGGGGCCTTGCCGTGGTCGAGGAACTGGCTTCCAGTCATGGAGCCCACGCCGGGGAGGGGCGCAAGACGGTCTGGTTCGAGCTATGGCCCAAGGCCCCGGTGCCGCCGACGTCCGGGTGGGAGTCCGTGGCGCTGTGCGGGCGAACCGCGACCGTGACGCTGATCGACATGCCTTACATCGTGTTCCGCGCGGCGCAGCAGCACGGTGACGAGTTGCTGCGGGAGCTGATGCTGACCACACGCGTCGAGGAGCGCACCGGAGTGTCGGACTCGGAGCTGCTCGTCGCCGGCGATGTAGCCAACGTGATCAACGCGTGTATGACATCCGCGCTGGAGGAGACGGTCACCAGCGGCGCCACGGTGACCCTGGAGATCGCGTTTCCGCTGGACGCCGCGCCCGCCGTCGACACGTTGCGGCACGTGTGCGAACAAGGCGACGCGGCGGCGCAGCTGGGAACCCTGCTCACCCTGCCGGCCCCGCCGCACGTGCGGAACCACTACCAGTGGGTGCTCGACCAGCTGGTCACTCAACTCTCCGGGGGTCCGCCCACCGCGTGGACGCTGCTGCCCGGCGTGCCGGACGCGACCTCCGTCGAGCTGGCCCCCTGGGACGCCGGCGACGTGGAGGACAGCGGTGTCCCGACGGTCGCGGCCGACGACGACGGCCGGATCATCGCGGCCAACGCGGCCTTGGCCGACCTGCTGGGATGGCAGACCGACGAGTTGATCGGCCGACCGTTGACCGTGCTGATTCCCGGGCATCTGCGCGAGCGGCATCGGGCCGGGTTCACCGCGCTCCGGCTGACCGGCCGGTCCCGCATCATGGGCCGGTCCATTCCCCTGCCGGCGTTGCACCGGGACGGCAGCCTGGTCCATGTACGTCTGCACGTCCGTAGTCAGGAGGCGGTGGACGGCCGCACGGTACGGGTCGGTCACTTCATGCCCAGAGCGACGGCTCCGGGCGAGGACCGGCCGGTATCACGTCCCGATCCCGGGCCCTCGGTGCGGCCGCACACCGGCGCGGCCGCGGCGCCGCGGGCCGGCGATGAGACGGCGGCACGGGCTTGGGAACGCTTGACCCTGCTGGCCGACACCACCAGTGCGCTGTCGAGCACGCTCGACTTGCGCGAGGGACTGCGCCGAGTGTGCCAAGTGCTCACCCGGCAGATGGCCGCCTGGTGCGTGGTCGACCTGCTCGACGAGCACGGGGACGCCGAACGGGTCTGCGTCGTCCACCGCGAGCCTCGGGCACTGAGCGTCGGGGTGGACCTCGGCAGACTGCCCCCGGTGTCCGAGAACGCGCGAGGACCACTGGCCCGGGTACTGAATGGCGCGGGACCCCTGCTGATCACCGACATCCCCTCACCGGACCAGGCGGAAAGCGCCCTGGACGCCCGGCAGCTGAGGCTGTTCGAGCGGTTGGGCGCCACCAGCACGATCATGGCCCCGCTGCGGGCCCGACGCGAGGTGCTGGGCGCCCTCATCGTCGTACGCACCGGACACGACGCCCCCTTCACCGAACAGGACGCGCTCCTCGTCGCCGACCTCGTGCAAGGCATTTCGCTGAGCGTCGACAACGCCCGTCTGCACCAGCACACCCGTACCGCGGCCGAGCGCCTTCAGCGCTCCCTGCTCCCCCGCCTCCCGCACATCCCGTCCATGGAGATCGCCGCCCGCTACGCCCCGTCCAGTACCACCGCCCAGGTCGGCGGCGACTGGTTCGACGCCTTCACCCTGCCCGACGGGGACACGGCATTGGTCATCGGAGACGTGGCCGGGCACGACCTGAACGCCGCCGTAACAATGAGCCAACTGCGCAACATGCTCCGCGGCATCGCCGTCGACTGCCAGGACCGGCCTTCGGAGGTATTGCGCCGTCTCGACCTAGCGACCCTCACGCTGTATCCGCACTCCACCGCGACCTGCGCCTACGCCGTCGTCAAAGACCCTCACAACGGCCCATGGGAAGTGCACCACTCGTCCGCCGGACACCTCCCTCTGCTGCTGACTTGTCCCAACGGCGACACCCACTACCTGGACTCCGCCTCCGGCCTCCTCATCGGTGTGGACAGCACCCTGCCCAGGACCACCGCACGCGACCTGCTGCCGGCCCACTCCACCCTGCTCATGTTCACCGACGGCCTGATCGAACGCCCGGGGGAATCCCTCAGCGACGCCTTGGACCGCCTGCGCCGGCACACCGCCGCCCTCGCCCAGGCCACTCTCGACATCTTCTGCGATGAACTGATCCTCAGTCTTGGCGCCGGCAGCACCGACGACATCGCCCTCCTGGCCCTGCGTCCCACCCCGCCAGGCACCTGACCGGCGGCCGTCCCCGGTGGCGGGGCCTTCTCCCACCGCGGCCACCGGACACCGCACGAGAGGGCCCGCGCCCCCGCGAGCCGAAGCGCCACCCACGGATGCGATGCCCTGGCGAGGACTGCCGCCACGACCACCGCCGCCTGCGCCGTTGGGGCACTACTTCTGCGGGTGGTTCCCATGGTCTGCCCTCGTCCGCCCATGATCGACTGACCGGAGGCGCCGGGGAGTGCCGGATCCCTCCCTTCGCCGTCAGGACCGATCAGTTGACGAAGGAGCACGCGTCGTCGGCAGCGATCACGCGGTGTGGACGAACTGGACCTACCCAGACGGCGCCTGGAACGGATGGGTCTCCGTGGGCGGCTGGTCCAGAGCCGCGTCGAGGCCGACCCTCGGCAAGAAACCAGCGACTCCCTCATCTTCATCTCGGTCCTCGGAGCGGACGGGAACACATGGTTCCGGGCTCGCTACACCAACGGTACGTGGTCCGACCGGCAGGTGGGCCGCCTCGTCGAACCCAACGGCCACTTCTGCCCGTGACCGTCGTGGGGACCGGCCGTGGCGGAACGGCGCGGCACCGCCGACGGCACGACAGCGCTGACACAAGGAGGCAGGTGGTGCGGGCGCCGCAAATGGCGGCACCACCGTCCGCCGACCGGGTGTGCGTCGGGGGGCGACGCGCAGACGGCGAGGCCGGGCAGCGCGTGGAGATCAGATCGCCGGCGGCTGGAAGCACATACGAGTCACCGCCTTGACGGGTGATGAAGGAAACTGCCACGATAACGTCACCACTTCAACCGGTGACGTATGTAGTGTCCTCGGAGAGAGGTGGACGCAGGCCTGTTCGCACAGATGGGGAGCCCAGTCATGGCAGTCAGCTACACAGCCGCCGTCATCGTCGAAGGGGAGGGCCGCGACGGCGGTCACGTCCGCTCCTCCGACGGCCTCCTGGAGACGGGACTCGCCCTCCCCGAAGAGCTGGGTGGCACCGGCACCGCGACCAACCCCGAACAGCTTCTGGCCGCCGGCTGGGCCGCCTGCTTCCTGGGCGCCCTGCGCCGGGCCGCCACGACCCGCAAGATACGGCTGACCAGTACCAGCATCACCGCCGAGATCACCCTCACCCACGGTGACGACGGCGAGTTCTCGCTCTCCGCGGTCCTCAGCCCGGTCCTCGGCGGCGTCGACCAGGCCACGGCCGGGGAACTGGCCCGGGCCGCCCACCAGATCTGCCCCTACTCCAAGGCCATGCGCGGCAACATTCCCGTCGCCCTCAACGCCACGACTGCCGCCTGACCCCCCTTGACGGCGGGTCCCGTGCCACTTCCCCCGGCACGGGGCCCGCTCCCTTCTCCTCCCGCCGCACCCGCACCGCCGACCGAAGAGCGAGGGCAGGACATGGCCTCCCATACACACTCATTCGTCCTGAGGACCGGACACCGCCGCTCCGCCCCCGTGCACTCGACATCACTTCCCGAAGGGGTGACCAAGAGCGTCGATCGGCCACCGGCTGCCCGGGCGACCGCCGTTCGCGACAGGGCAGACGGCGTCCGTGACCGGGCCGCTGCCGGCTCCGGCGAACGACGAACGGCGACTGCGCGAGTGCCGCAGGAACCCACGTGGCCGGGTGCCGTGCAGCTGTGGGCCTGGTCGGCGGGCGCGGCGCTGTCGGGATACGGCCCGACGGCTTCCGACTTCCTGTAGGGGTACAGCGGCACGCCCGGCATCGTCGACTACGTGGAGCGGCCCGTCACGCCGGTCAAGGGAGCACGCCGTACGTGAGATATGCCTCACAGACGCACACGTTTGAAGAGGGTAGAGATAGACAAACGCCTGCGGGAATCGGGAAAACCACCTGGTGGCAGGGATTTTCACTTCCCCGGGTGCACGGAGGATCGCCCATGCACACCTGCCTCTCGATGGCCTGGCGCGACACGGCGACCACACACGTGTCAGTTCTCCGGCACTCGCCCCGGCCTACAGTGCAGTCGCGGAGGCCGCATCCGGCCTCCGGCTCGCCGCACGACTCGGAACCAGGATGGTTCGGAACGCCATGGTTATCTCCCTCACCGCCGTCTCCCGATCCGATCTGCTCGCCGTCATCATGACGGAACACCGCGAGGGTCTCGTCTCGTACGCGGAGAAGATGCTGGGTGACCGCGGACTCGCCGAGGACATCGCGCAGGAGGCCCTCATCCGCGCCTGGCGGAACATCGACCGCCTGCTCGGGACGGAGGGGTCCGTGCGGGGCTGGCTCTTCACCGTGACCCGGCGCCTGGTCGTCGACTGGGTGCGCAAACCCCAGGCCCGGAGGGAGGTCGTCGGGGACGCCTACAACGACCCGGTGCCGGGTGGCGACGGCGCGGAGGCGGTGCACGACCGTCTGGTGGTCCGACCGCTCCTGCGCAAGCTGTCCGCCGAACACCGCGCCGTGCTGGTGCACATCTACCTGTGCGACCGCACCCTCCAGGAGACCGCCGGCATCCTCGGAGTCCCGGTCGGCACCGTCAAGAGCCGTCAGCACAACGCCCTGCGCAAGCTGCGGGCCGCCTTGCGGTCCGAGGCGCCCTGAGCCGTCCGGGCCCTGCCGCGCCGCTTGCGCCTGAGCCTGCCTGCCTGCCTGCCTGCCAGTGACGCACGTCCCCGGCGAACGACTCGCTGCCTGGTGACGGCCCGGTGAGCGGGCGGGATGTGTGGTGATGCCGCTCCGGGGTCGGCGCGGATCGGTGCAGGCGGCGCGTTCCGGGTGTTCGTGCGGGCGTCGCGCCGAGGAGGACATCCAGGCTGAACCGGCGGGGGCCGCCCCGTCCGGCCAGGGCACCGCGGTGGACGGAGCCGAGGGCCGCGGCACGCGGGTACGCCCGGTTACCCGGGTACGCCCGGTTGTTCCCGCGCCGCCTCGCGCCACGTGTTACGGTCCGACACACGTGTGACGTGTTCGCGTGAACCCGGAGCCCTGCCGCAGCCGTGTACTGACTGGCCCGGTGACACGGAAGGTCCTCCTCGTTCGCGGCGGGCCGTCGTGTCACACCTCTGACCGGAAGGACTGCCATGCTCGTTCGTTCCCTCACGGCTCTGGCCTGCGGCGCTGTCGCGACCTTGGCTCTCGGTGTCTCCCCCGCCTCGGCGGCGCCGGCCGCGAGCTGCGACGGCGCCCTCGTGCTCTGGGACAACGTCAACTACAACGGCACCCACATCTGCTTCGGTTACTGGGAATCGGAGAGCGACCTGGGCAAGGTCTCGGCGCTTCCCAGCGGCAGCATGCAGGACAAGACCTCGTCGGTACAGAACCTCACCGACTCGGCCTTCTGCCTGTACGTCGACAACAACTACTCGGGCGACAAGTTCACGGTCTACGCCCACACCTCGATCGTCGACATGAGGGTCCCGAACCCCTACTGGAACGACAAGATCAGTTCAGTGCGGCCTGGCGCCTGCTGACGGCTTCTGCGAGCCGCCCCGGCCCGGTCGCCCCGGGCCGGATGCGCCGGTCCCCGCCCGCGCGGCACCCGGGGCAGTGGGTCCGGCAGGCACGGGGAGGTGGTGGGTCCGCCCCCGCCGACAGAGGTCGGGCGCCGCCTGCGGATCACCCGCCTTCAGGGCGGCCTCCTTCAGTCAGTCGGCGATGCCGGAGACATGGGATTACCGAAGCGTCAACGCGAGGGGGCAAGACACCGAACGCCGAACGCCCGCACACGTGTGAACGGCGGACCGGCCGGACAGGCGCGGGAACGACACCTGGTAAACTGTCACTGACCTGAACCGAGTGATCGAGGAGACGCAGACATGGTGGGTGAAGACGACATCTCCGGGTGAGACCCGGATCTGACGGCCACCGGCCGGCGCGCAGGAGCGCCGACGCCGACGTGGCCCGACTCGTCGTACCCCTTTCCCCATGTCTGCCCAGGGCAGAGGTCTCTGTTCTGCCCTCCGTGCCTTCGAGGTCCTTTCATGTCCGACGCCGCCATCATCTGCTCTGGCCTCTCCTTCGCCTGGCCCGACGACACCCCCGTCTTCCACGACCTGTCCTTCACCGTGACCACCGGCCGCGCCGGACTGGTCGCCCCCAACGGAGCCGGCAAGAGCACCCTGCTCAAGCTGATCGCCGGTGAACTCCAGCCGGCCACCGGCTCGGTGTCCGTCGGCGGCACCCTCGGCTACCTCCCGCAGACCCTTCCCCTGACCGGCGACCTCACCGTCGCCGAGGTCCTCGGGGTGGCCGAGGTGATCCGCGCCCTGGACGCCGTCGAGTCCGGCGACGTCGGCGAGGAGCACTTCAGCACCATCGGCGACGACTGGGACATCGAGGAGCGAACCCGCGCCCAGCTCGACCGCCTCGGACTGGCCGGTCTCGCCCTCGACCGCAGTCTGAGCACCCTCAGCGGCGGCCAGGTCGTCTCCCTCGGCCTCGCCGCCCAGCTGCTCAAGCGCCCCGACGTCCTCCTTCTCGACGAGCCGACCAACAACCTCGACGCCGAGGCCCGCCACAAGCTCTACGACGTCCTCTCGGACTTCGCCGGCTGCCTGCTGCTGGTCAGTCACGACCGCGCCCTGCTCGACCGCATGGATCGCATCGCCGAACTCGGCAGCGGCGAACTACGCTTCTACGGCGGCAACTTCACCGACTACGAGGAAGCCGTACGCGCGGAGCAGGAGGTCGCGGAGAAGAACGTCCGCAACGCCGAGCAGGAACTCAAGCGGGAGAAGCGGGAGATGCAGCAGGCCCGCGAACGCGCCGAGCGCCGCATGAGCAACGCCTCCAAGAACCTCAAGAACGCCGGCCTGCCCAAGATCTTCGCCGGCACCATGAAGCGCGGCGCCCAGGAGGCAGCCGGCAAGTCCGGTCAGACGCACGCCTCCCGCGTCAGCGAGGCCAAGGCCCGCCTCGACGAGGCCGGACGCGCGCTGCGCGATGAACTGCGCCTCACCCTGGAACTGCCCGAAACCAACGTGCCCGCCGGCCGCAACCTCTTCCTCGGCGAGGGCATGCAGGTCCACCACGCCGGCCGCGCCGTCTTCGCCGACGGCGGCATCGACCTGACCGTCCGCGGCCCCGAGCGCATCGCGCTCACCGGGCCCAACGGCGCCGGCAAGTCCACTCTGCTGCGGCTGATCACCGGGGAACTCGCGCCGGACAGCGGGGAGATCAGGCGCAGCGACGGCCGGATCGCCTATCTCTCGCAGCGCCTGGACCTGCTCGACCTGGACCGCACCGTGGCGGAGAACTTCGCCGCGTACGCCCCCGAGCGGCCCGAGGCGGAGCGGATGAACCTGCTCGCCCGTTTCCTCTTCCGGGGGGCCCGCGCCCACCTGCCCGTCGGCGTCCTCTCCGGCGGCGAACGGCTGCGCGCCACCCTGGCCTGCGTCCTGTGCGCCGAACCGGCACCCCATCTGCTGCTCCTCGACGAGCCGACCAACAACCTCGACCTGGTCAGCGCGGGCCAGCTGGAGAGCGCGCTCAACTCCTACCAGGGTGCCTTCGTGGTGGTCAGCCACGACGAGCGGTTCCTCGCCGAGATCGGCGTGAACCGCTGGCTGCGGCTGGCCGACGGCACGCTGAGGGAGACGGGAGCCCCCGTGGGGTGAACCCCGGCGTGTCACGTGGCCCGCGTCCGAGGCTCCGCGCCCGGCGGGCCGACCACCGAACACGTTGGACGGTTCCCCATGCCCCAGCCCGCTCTGCTCGCCCGCGACCTCGTCCGCACCCTGGACGGCCGGCGCGTCCTCGACGGCATCTCCCTGACCGCCTCCCCCGGCCACCGCGTCGGCCTGATCGGAGAGAACGGCGTCGGCAAGTCCACCCTGCTGCGGGTGCTCGCCGGCGTCGACGCACCCGACGCGGGAAGCGTCTCCCGCCCCGCCGAGCCGGGCTTCCTCCACCAGGAGATGCCCTACGACGCCGACACCACCGTCGCCGCGGTGCTGGACGAGGCGCTGCGCGAGGCCCGCGAGGACCTCGCCGAACTGGAACGGCTCGGCGAGGAACTCGCCCGCGCCCCGCAGGAAGACCCCGGCCACCAGGAACTCCTCGACGCCTACGGCAGGCGGCTGGAGCAGACCCAGGACCGGGAGTCGTGGGACGCCGACCGCCGCGCCGCCCTGGTGCTGGACGGGCTGGGCCTCGGCACGGTCGGCCGCGACCGCGCGCTGGGCTCACTGTCCGGCGGGCAGCGCGGCCGGCTCGCCCTGGCCGCGCTGCTCGTACGACGCCCGTCCACGCTGCTGCTCGACGAGCCGACCAACCACCTCGACGACGGCGCCGCCGCCTTCCTGGAGGAGCAGATCCGCACCCTGCCCGGAGCGGTCGTGGTCGCCAGTCACGACCGGGCGTTCCTCGACGCCGTCTGCACGGACCTCGTCGACCTCGACCCGGCGGTGGACGGCCCGGTCCGCTACGGCGGCAACTACTCCGCCTACCTGCGCGAGAAGCGCGCCGAGCGGGAGCGCTGGGAGCGGCGGTACGCCGAGGAGCAGCAGGAACTGGCGGAGCTGCGCAAGGCGGCGGGCGTGACCGCGCACCGGGTCGCCCCGGACCGGGGCCGCACCGACAACGAGAAGATGGGATACGGCCACCGGGCGGGCCGGGTGCAGAACCAGATCTCCCGCCGGGTGCGCGACGCCACCCGGCGGCTGGAGGAGCTGGAGCGCGCCCAGGTCGCCGAGCCGCCGCGCCCGCTGCGGTTCGCGGCCGGGGAACTGGCCACACGGGTCGAGGAGGGGCCGCAGCCGCTGGTGGCCCTGCGGGACGTCCGGGTGCCCGGCCGGCTCGCGCTGGACACGCTGGAGATCCCGGCCGGCGACCGGCTGCTGGTCACCGGCGGCAACGGGGCCGGCAAGTCCACGCTGCTCGCCGTGCTCGCCGGACGGACGGCGGCCGGGGGCGAGGTGCGCAGGCGGCCCGGGCTGACGGTGGGACTGCTCACCCAGGACACCGTCTTCGACCGGCCCGAACGCACGGTCCGCGACACCTACGAGACGTCACTGGGCCCGGCGCGGGCCGAGCAGGTGCCGCTCGCCACGCTCGGGCTGCTGCACGAGGCGGACATGGACAAGCCCGTCGGACGGCTGTCCGTCGGGCAGCGGCGGCGGCTCGCGCTGGCACTGCTGGTGGCCCGCCCGCCCCAGCTGCTGTTGCTCGACGAGCCCACCAACCATCTCTCCCCGAGGCTGTGCGACGAACTGGAGGAGGCCCTGGGCTCCGGCCCCGGTGCCATCGTCGTCGCCAGCCACGACCGCTGGCTGCGACGCCGGTGGCAGGGCCGGGAGCTCCGTCTGGAGCCGGGAGGCCGCCCGGACGCGGGACGCGGAGGGCGGAGGCTTCACGGCTCAGAGTCCGCAGGTCATCGGCCAACTTCGTCATGACGCCGCTCCTGCCCTCTGCGGTCGGGGCGCAGCAGAAGGTGCCCTCCTCCCCAGGCTGACACGGTCCTGCGTCGTCGGCGACACGGCGCGGCCGGCGACGAGCCGGATCTCGCGGCGGCAGGCCCGCGAAGGGGCCCTGCAGCGCGAGGAGCCCGTCGCCCGGACAAGCGGGAAGAGCCTCTCGGGCCGGGTAATCGTGCGGGTGGG
>NZ_JBVHXT010000038.1:0-106939 GCF_055569255.1 Streptomyces sp. NPDC029296 | reverse complement strand
GCGACAGACGGGCACTCGGCCTGCCCATCAGCAGGCTCAGAACGCGAAACGGTCTGCCGACTCCGTCGGCAGACCGTCATGAAAGGCCGAGGCTAGGAGAAGACGTGCACGCTCTATGGCCCGCGCTCCGGCAGGCACGTCCCGCCCGCGCCGTCAGCCCGGAACTTGTGGCCCTCTACGACCAGCGGGCAGACATCCCCGTGTCGACCTTCGTGGACATGCTGACTCAGGCCCGCGAGCGGATCGACGTGTTGGTGTACGCCGCTGTTTTCCTGCACGAGGCGTACCCGCGGCTCAACGACCTGCTGCGAGAGCGAGCCGCCGATGGGTGTGCGATTCGTATCGCAGTCGGCGACCCGGACAGCCCGCATGTCCAACAGCGCGGCATCGAGGAGAAGTTCGGGCACGGGATCGAGTCCCGCTGCCGACTCGCCCTCATGCACTACCGTCCGCTGGCCGAGGTCGCTGGCATCGAGGTCCGGACCCATGCCACCACGCTCTACAACTCGATCTATCGCGCGGACGACCAGGCGCTGGTCAATGCCCACGTCTGGGGCGTGAACGCCTACGGTGCTCCCGTGTGGCATCTGCGCCGCAGCGGGGAGGGTGGCATGTTCGATACCTACGCCAGCAGCTTCGACGCGGTGTGGGAAACCTCGACGCCGATAAGCGAAGAAGGATGACCATGGCCAGGACCGAGTACTACGACGACCCGGCGGCACCGGAGCCGAACAGCATGGTGGTCGCCGCGTCCGCCGTGGTGACCGACGACGAGGGACGCATTCTCCTCCAGCGCCGGCGGGACAACGATCTCTGGGCGTTGCCAGGCGGTGGTATGGAGATGACCGACTCACTCCCGGGAACGGCCGTCCGCGAGGTGAAGGAGGAAACGGGTCTGGACGTGGAGATCACCGGTCTCGTGGGCACGTACACCGACCCTCGCCACATCATCGCCTACTCGGACGGTGAGGTGCGTAGACAGTTCAACGTTTGCTTCACGGCCCGTGTGGTTGGGGGCCGGCTCGCGATCTCGGACGAGTCCACGGAGCTGCGGTTCGTCCGGCCGGAGGAGATCGATCAGCTGCCGATGCACCACACGCAGCGGCTCCGGATCTGTCACTTCCTGGAACACCGCGATCGGCCCTATCTCGGCTGACCGCACCTGCGACACCTGCTTTGGGTCGGACGGGCCCCCTAGGGCTGTACAGGTCGTCCATCCCCGAAGCGGTCAGGAGCAGCTGCGCACGCCAGCTTATTTAGAGCGTCTAAGTATTCCCCATCTGATTCCGTCAAGGTCATCACCAGCACGGCAGTCAAGTAATGCCACGCGTTTTGATCCAGAGTGGTGGCGATTGGTACCACAGAATGGAAGATCATGTTTGCGGTGATTGAGCCGGTGCTGGCCTCAAGCATTCGGCCGGCCATTGGTTCCGCAATGTCAGACCCTCCGATTTGAAGGTATAGGTGCCCCATCTCTGCCACAAACGCAATCTTGTCCCTGGTATCGCAGATCAGATCAAATTGAGCATGGCCGAGTTGATCGATGATCGCCTCGGTCGTTCTCATGCGCGGCGCCTGGAAGGCTTGCTTGCCGTCTAGCTCTACCGCGTTAAGGGCACGTTTGATTCGAGCGTACCCTTTGCGGATTTCAGTCTCATTTAGCTTGATTTGCCTGCCGGCGAAGTTCGCTACAATCTCGGCAAGTCTGTCGGTGCCAATTTCTTCATCGCCGAGAAAACTGGCCACTCCAAAGGCGGCAAGGTCGACTACATCTCTGCGGCCTCCCAAACTCCAAAGATTTGGGCGATGTGTCGATGTAGGGTCGGGATTGCGGAGCATGCGATTGTAGTGTTCGATAGAAATCCTTGTGATTGTCTCCGCCGAATCTTCTATGGAGCGACATTTTTGCAATTCTCTGCGTATTCTGCCGTCTAGGGTCTGGTCGCCGTGTTCGACGAACCACTCAAGAGCTGAGCGAACTGCCGACTCTGGCAACGGAAAGCCGGGAAGTACGAAAAGGTCGTTATGGCGCGGATCTACTGTGAAGATTCGCAACACTGCTTCATGTATGGATACACCTTGCCGCGAGACTATCGACATTGCTTCGGTAATATCGAATGATGCGCCATCAAGTGTGGAAGCTGACCCGTTGCCTCTACCTAAGAATGTGCGCCTATTGCGCGGCAAAATCCCAGCGTGACGCCATCGTTCGAGCTGAGCCAGGCTCGCCTGGATCCCACGGCGCTGCAAGTGCTCCAAGAGGGCTCTGTCTGCCGCGCTGGGACCAGTCCTGACCATGGCCCCAGCTTAGAACCCCGCGAAGTTGTCGGGACTCCGCCGAGGCAGTTGTTGCCTTACTGGAGACCGTTGGAGCCCAACGCGGGCTTCTCGGGCATGACAGGAGTGAGTGCTGTGGACGAGCGCCGGTCTGGACGTGGGCGTCTCCGAACGATCCAACTGCTTGCGGTGGGGGTAGTAACAGGTGCTGCACGTGCGGTCGTCAGTTGGTTGCTCAATCAGTTGGTTGGCTAAAAGGCTTAGCACCTTGGCGCGGCACGGGCGCTGACTGACCGGGCGCAAGTGGGGTGGAGACGGGGGCGCGCGCGACCGGGCGCCGTTCCGCGCCCGATTAGCGAAGCTGCCGCCTTGCAGCCTGTGCCGAAATTTGTACCTCTCAGGCCGGCTGTGTTTACAGTTCTTCAGGTGCTGGGAGGCTGCGCCGTTGTTCAGAGCTGACGGCAACCCTGACGGCAACGACGGCTCACAGGGACCGTTGATCACGGCCGTCAGCGATCAGTCGGGAGGAGGGCGGAGCATCCGCCCAACGCTCTGCCCGATCCTACGGATCAGAAGGTTGCAGGTTCGAATCCTGCCGAATGCACAAGGTGAGAGGCCCCGGAGAAATCCGGGGCCTCTTGCGTTTCGGGGATGTACAGCCAGCAGTGAAGCAGGATGACGAGGAGCGGGCTGCACGTGCGGCGGGTGGGTCGGGGCAGGCGGTGGGGTGTCAGCAGTCCTCGTCCGGGGCGTTGCGGTTGAGTTTTTCCAGGTATTCGTGGGCCAGGGCCGTGGTGCGGGTGAAGCAGTCGGTGATGAGGGCCAGTTGCTCCGGGGAGTAGTCCGCGAGGAGGGCCGTCAGGCGCTTGGTGTGGCCCGCGTACACCGTCCGCACCCGGGTGATCGCCTCCGGGACCGCCGCCACGCGGACCCGTCGGCGGTCTGCGGGGTCCGGGCGGCGGGTGACGTAGCCGGCGCGTTCCAGGCGGTTGAGGATGCCGGTCACCGCGCCCGTGGTGACGTGCGCGCGGGCCGCGAGGTCGCCCGCCGTGAGCAGGTCGTCACCGGCCTCCAGGACGAAGGTGAAGCAGGCCAGGTCGGTCACGGTCAGGCCCAGCCGCCGGGCCAGCTCCTGCTGCCCGATGAGATGGGCGGCGATGAGGTGGTCCATCGCCGACAGCGCTTGGGCCGGGGTGGCGGGCTCGCTCGGCGTGCCGTGCATCTTCTGGGAGTCCTTGAGGGGTGAGAGTTTCGGTTCATATCGCTTAGCCGGTAAGGGAACCAATGGTGTCAGACCCAGCCCTTACCCTCGCCAGTGATGGCACAGGTCTGGAAATGCGCAGGGCTCCGCTGGGTGGCGGACGGCCCGGTGCTGGTGTGGGGCGGTGGGCGGCGCAGCGCGCTGGGCCGGGGGAGGCGGATCGGGTTCGCCGTGCCGGAGGGCGGTGTGCGGACGTGCGCGGGAGCGCGGGGGAACGGCTGTCCGGTGCGGGCCGTCGTGCCGGGGCGGAGCACGGGCGGCCGGTGCGAGGAGTGCGCGCGGCTGGAGCGGGCGCACTCGGTGGCCGCCGACACGGTCGCGGACGACCCCCGGCCGTACCGGGTGTACCTGGCCTGGTTCGGGCCCGGGATGGTGAAGGTCGGCATCACCGCTGTGGAGCGGGGTCCGGCCCGGCTGCTCGAACAGGGTGCCGTCTGCTTCAGCTGGCTCGGTACCGGTCCCCTGATGGCCGCGCGGCGCACCGAGGAACTGCTGCGGGCCGCGCTGCGCGTGCCGGACCGGGTGCCGTACACCGAGAAGCGGGCGGTGCGGGCCGCGCTGCCGGAGTCGGAGGCGGAGCGCGCCGCCGAGGTGCGGGAGCTGCACGCGCGGGCCGTCGCGCTCCCCGGCTGGCCGGAGTCGCTGCGGGCCGATCCCTGCCAAGTCGTCGATCAGCTCGGCGCCTTCGGGCTCACCGGTGGGCCGGAGGCGTTCGGTGAGGTCGTGGAGCTGGTGCCGGGCGGGGCCGTGCGCGGGGAGCTGGTCGCGGTCGCCGGGCCCGATCTCCATCTGGCCGTCGGCGGGCGCGGGGCCGTCGTGCTGGACACCCGGTTGATGACCGGCTGGGAACTGGTGCCGGCCGGTACCGCGGCGGACGGATGCGGCTTCCCTGTCCGGGAGTTCGGCAGGCCGCCGGAGGGGCTGTTCTGACCCGCCCTGTCCAAAACCCTCTACCGTCCCCCGGGACCTTGGTCCCCGGCCTCCCGGCCTGCCGGCCTGCCGGTCTCCCGGCCTCCGGGCCCTTGGTCCCCGGTCTCCCGGTCTCCCGGCCTCCGGGCCCTTGGTCCCCGGTCTCCCGGTCTCCCGGCCTCCGGGCCCTTGGTCCACGGCCTCCCGGCCTCCCGGTCCCAGGCTCCCGCCCTCTGCCCCGCCCGCTGCCCCCCGTCCCTTTCTCAGAGAAATCACAGACTCTGGAAAGCGTCTTCTCAGAGCACCCCGCCAGGGTGTCCGCCATGACCAGGACCTCGCCCCAGGGGCGCACCGAACTGCTGAGGCCGGACGGGAGCCCCGTCCGCGTGCTGGTGGTGGACGACGAGCTGTCGATCACCGAACTGCTGAGCATGGCCCTTCGCTACGAGGGCTGGCAGATCAGGAGCGCGGGCGACGGCCAGGGGGCGGTCCAGACGGCCCGCGAGTTCCGGCCCGACGCCGTCGTGCTCGACATGATGCTCCCGGACATGGACGGCCTGTCCGTGCTCGGCCGGCTGCGGCGCGAACTGCCGGACGTGCCCGTGCTCTTCCTCACCGCCAAGGACGCGGTGGAGGACCGTATCGCCGGGCTCACCGCGGGCGGCGACGACTACGTCACCAAGCCGTTCAGCCTGGAGGAGGTCGTCGCCCGGCTGCGCGGGCTGATCCGCCGCTCGGGAGCCGCCGACCGGCGGTCCGACTCCGTGCTCGTCGTGGGGGACCTGACCCTGGACGAGGACAGCCACGAGGTCTCGCGGGGCGGTGATTCGATCCACCTCACCGCCACCGAGTTCGAGCTGCTGCGCTTCCTCATGCGCAACCCCCGGCGGGTGCTCAGCAAGGCGCAGATCCTGGACCGCGTGTGGTCGTACGACTTCGGCGGCCAGGCCAATGTCGTCGAGCTGTACATCTCGTACCTGCGGCGGAAGATCGACGCGGGCCGCGAGCCGATGATCCACACCCGGCGGGGGGCCGGTTACCTGATCAAGCCCGCCGCGTCGTGAGCGGACGGCGCCGGCCGCGACCGCGACGGGGACAGCCGCGCACCCTGCGCACGCGGCTCGTCGTGGCGTCCGTGACGCTGATCGCGGTGGTGTGCGCGGTCATCGGCACGGTCACCACGCTGGCGCTGCGCTCGCACCTGTACGAGCAGTTGGACGGCAAGGTCACCGAGATCGCCATGCGCGGGGTCGGGCACCTGGAGCCCGGCGGCGCCGGACCGGGGCTGCCCCGGATGCCGGACGCCTCCACCCCGGGCACGAAGGTGGAGGACCTGCTGACGAAGGGGCCCACCCCGTTCGGGGCCGTCGCGGCCTATGTGCGCGGCTCCTCGATCACCAGCGCCGCCGTCGCCCGGCAGCAGAACGACGACAACGGCTTCTTCAAGCGGTCCCGGGCCGACAGCCTGACCACCGCGCAGAAGGCGGCGCTCCGTACCGTGCCGCGGGACGGCGCCGCGCACACCGTGCGGCTCCCGGGCCTCGGCGGCTACCTCGTGAAGTACAGGGCGAGCCGGGACCGGAGCGACGCCTTCTACGTCGGGCTCCCCACCAAGGACACCGACGACAACATCAACACGCTCGTCCTGGTCGAGATCAGCGTCACCGCCGCCGGTCTCATCGCCGCCGCCATCGCCGGGTACGTCCTCGTCGGTGTCGCCACCCGCCCCCTGCGCAGGGTCGCCGCCACCGCCTCCCGGGTCTCCGAACTGCCGCTGCACACCGGCGAGGTGATCCTCAGCGAGCGGGTCCCGGAGGCGGAGTGCGACCCGCACACCGAGGTCGGCCGGGTCGGTGCCGCGCTCAACCGGATGCTCGACCACGTGCACGGCGCCCTGCACGCCCGGCAGCGCAGCGAGACGCGGGTACGGCAGTTCGTGGCCGACGCCAGCCACGAGCTGCGCACCCCGCTCGCCTCCATCCGCGGGTACGCCGAACTCACCCGGCGCGGCCGCGAGGAGGTCGGGCCCGACACCCGGCACGCCCTCGGCCGGATCGAGTCCGAGGCCGGGCGGATGACCCTGCTCGTGGAGGACCTGCTGCTGCTCGCCCGGCTCGACGCCGGACGGCCGCTCCGCTTCGAGCCCACCGATCTGGTCCCGCTGGTCGTCGACACGGTCAGCGACTCCCGCGCTGCGGGCACGGACCACACCTGGCGGCTGGACCTGCCCGATGCGCCGGCCCTGGTCTCCGCGGACCCGGCACGGATCCAGCAGGTGCTGGTCAACCTGCTGGGCAACGCCCGCAAGCACACCCCGTCCGGTACGACCGTCACCGCGCGGGTGCGCCGGCGCGGGCCGTGGATGTGCGTGGAGGTGGAGGACGACGGCCCGGGCATCCCGGCCGGGCTGCTGCCGCACGTCTTCGAACGGTTCGCCCGGGGCGACTCCGCGCGAACCCGCGCCACCGGCTCCACCGGCCTCGGACTCGCCATCGTGCGGGCCGTGACCACCGCGCACGGGGGCACTGTGACCGTGGACAGCGGGCCCGGCCGCACCGTGTTCACCCTGCGGCTGCCCGCCCTCGCCCCCCTGGACGCCGCCGGGCCGGTGCCGGGGACCGGCCTGTCACCGCACTCACAGCCGCAGCACAGCGTCAACACACGGGCGCGACAGGGGGCCTGAGAAGAGTCGGCGCCATGCGAACCGACTCTTCTCCCGGCACCCTGCCGGCGCGGGAGCACCTCCCGGCCACAGACGCCGATACGCCTGTCCTGGACGTAGTGATCCCCGTCTACAACGAGGAGAAGGACCTCGAGCCGTGCGTCCGCCGGCTGCACGCGCACCTCGCGCGCACGTTCCCGTACGCGTTCCGCATCACCGTCGCGGACAACGCCTCCACCGACTCCACCCCGCTGGTGGCGGCGCGGCTGGCGGCCGAGTTCCCCGAGGCGGAGACCGTACGGCTGGAGCTGAAGGGGCGGGGGCGGGCGCTGCGGACCGTGTGGTCGGCCTCCGACGCCCCGGTCCTCGCCTACATGGACGTCGACCTGTCCACCGACCTCAACGCCCTGCTGCCGCTGGTGGCGCCGCTGATCTCGGGCCACTCCGACCTGGCGATCGGCTCCCGGCTGGCCCGCGCCTCCCGGGTCGTACGCGGCCCCAAGCGGGAGTTCGTCAGCCGGGCCTACAACCTGATCCTGCGCGGTTCGCTCCAGGCCCGCTTCTCGGACGCGCAGTGCGGCTTCAAGGCGATCCGCCGGGACGTGGCCCAGGTGCTGCTGCCGCTGGTGGAGGACACCGGCTGGTTCTTCGACACCGAGCTGCTGGTGCTCGCCGAGCGGGCGGGCCTCAGGATCCACGAGGTGCCGGTGGACTGGGTCGACGACCCCGACTCCACTGTGCACATCGTCAAGACGGCCACCGACGACCTCAAGGGCGTGTGGCGCGTCGGCAAGGCGCTGGCCACCGGTTCGCTGCCGCTGGACCGGCTGGCCCGGCCCTTCGGCGACGACCCGCGCGACCGCGAACTGACCGACGTGCCGCACGGCCTGGCCCGCCAGCTCGTCGGCTTCTGCGTGGTCGGCGGCCTGTCCACCCTCTTCTACCTGCTGCTGTACGGCACCTTCCGGCAGGTGGCCGGCCCGCAGACCGCCAACGCGCTCGCGCTGCTGGTCTCCGCCGTGGCGAACACGGCCGCCAACCGTCGGCTGACCTTCGGGGTGCGCGGGCGGGGCGGGGCGGTCCGGCACCAGGCGCAGGGCCTGGTCGTCTTCGGCATCGGCCTGGCCCTGACCAGCGGCTCGCTCGCCGCCCTGGACGCGGCCGGCGACAGCCCGGCGCACTCCACCGAACTGGCGGTGCTCGTCGCCGCCAACCTCGCGGCGACCGTGCTGCGGTTCCTGCTCTTCCGCGCGTGGGTCTTCCCGGACCGGACGGAGACCGGCCCGGCCGCGGTGACCGCCGTGCCCGTCCCGCCGCCGTACGACCGGCCGTACCAGGCCGCCGCCCACCTCCGTGCCGGCGAGACCGCGGACGCCCTTCCGCGGCCGCGGCCGGTGCGCCCGCACGACACCGAACCGGGGGACGCCCGATGACCACCCACTACGATCCGCCGACGACCGCGACCGGCGGGCCGGCCGTGCCGGAGCCGGCCGCCGGGCCGGGACGGCCGTTCCCGAGGCGGCTGTGGCGCGGCCGGCCCGAGGACCCCCGCTGGGTGCGCCCCGCGCTGCTGGTCCTGCTGGCCGCCACTCTCCTGCTCTACCTGTACGGCCTCGGCGCCTCCGGCTACGCCAACTCCTTCTATTCGGCGGCCGTCCAGGCGGGCAGCAGGTCCTGGAAGGCGTTCTTCTTCGGCTCGCTGGACGCGGGCAACGCCATCACCGTCGACAAGCCGCCGGCCGCGCTGTGGCCGATGGCGCTGTCCGTGCGCCTGTTCGGCCTGAACTCCTGGGCGATCCTGGCGCCCGAGGTGCTGATGGGCGTGGCGACCGTCGCCGTCGTGTACGCGGCCGTGCGGCGCCGGTTCAGCCCGGTGGCCGGCCTGGTCGCGGGCGTGGTGCTCGCGCTCACCCCGGTCGCGGCGCTGATGTTCCGGTTCAACAACCCGGACGCGCTGCTGGCCCTGCTGATGTCGGTGGCCTGCTACCTCGTCGTCCGGGCCCTGGAGGACGGCCGTACGAAGTGGCTGGTGTGGGCCGGGGCCGCGATCGGGCTCGCGTTCCTCGCCAAGACGCTCCAGGCGTTCCTGGTCCTGCCGGCGCTGGCGGTCGTCTACGCGGTGTGCGCGCCGGTGGCCTTGCGGAAGCGGTTCGCGCAGCTGGCCGCGGCGGCGCTCGCGCTGGTCGTCTCGGGCGGCTGGTGGGTCGCGGTGGTCGAGCTGTGGCCGGCCTCCTCCCGCCCGTACATCGGCGGCTCGCAGCACGACAGCTTCCTGGAGCTGACCTTCGGCTACAACGGTCTCGGCCGCCTGAACGGCGAGGAGACCGGCAGCGTCGGCGGCGGTGGCGGGCCGGGCGGCGGCGGCATGTGGGGCGAGACCGGCTGGGACCGGATGTTCGACTCGGAGACCGGCGGCCAGATCTCCTGGCTGCTGCCCACCGCGCTGATCCTCCTCGCGGCCGGCCTGGTCGCCACGCGCGGGGCCCGCAGGGCCTCGGTCACCCGTGCCTCGTTCCTGGTCTGGGGCGGTTCGCTGCTGACGACCATGGTGGTGTTCAGCTACATGGCGGGCATCTTCCACCAGTACTACACGGTGGCCCTCGCCCCCTACCTCGCGGCCGTCACCGGCATGGGCGCCGGGCTGCTGTGGGAGCGGCGGCGCGAGGGGTGGGCGGGCGTCACGCTCGCCGCGTCCCTCGTCGCGGCGGCGGCCTGGGGCTACGTCCTGCTGCACCGCACCCCCGACTATCTGCCCTGGCTGAGGTGGCTGGTCCTGGCCGGCGGGCTGGCCGCGGCGCTCGGCCTGGTCTTCGCCGGCCGGCTTCCCGGGCGCCTCGCCCTCGTGACGGCGGCCGTGGGCCTGGTGGCCGCGCTGGCCGGACCGGCCGCGTACACCCTCAGCACCGTCCGGCAGGGCCACACGGGTTCGATCGTCACGGCGGGCCCGGCGGGCGCGAGCGTGATGGGCGGCCGGGGCGGCGGCCCGCGCGGCGCGCCCGGTGGCGGCACGGGGGGTGGCTTCGGCGACGGCGTGCCCGGACAGGGGACGCCGGGGCAACCGGGGCAGCAGAACCCGCAGGGCCGGCCGGGCGGGACCGGTGGGCAGGGCAACGGCTTCCCGGGCGGCGGCTTCCCCGGCATGCCGGGCCAAGGACAGCGGGACGGCAGCGGACAGAACCAGCCGGGCGGCGACGGTCTTCCCGGCGGCGGCCGGACCGGCGAGGGACGCACGGGCGGCGCCGGCGGCCTGCTGAACGGCGCGAGCGTTTCGGCCGAGGCCAGGAAGCTGCTGGAGAAGGACGCCGGGGCGTACACCTGGGTGGCGGCCTCCATCGGCTCGCAGAACGCGGCGAGTTACCAGCTCGCCACGGGCGACCCGGTGATGGCGATCGGCGGCTTCAACGGCACCGACCCCTCCCCGACGCTCGCCGAGTTCGAGAAGTACGTCGCGGACGGCAGGATCCACTACTTCATCGCGGGCGGCGGCATGGGCGGCGGCGACAGCGGCACCGCCTCCCGGATCAGCACCTGGGTGCAGAGCACCTTCGAGAAGGTGACGGTGGGCTCGGCGACGTTCTACGACCTCACGCGGAAGGCGGACGACTGAGCCGGATGCCGACCGGAAAATATGTTGTACACCGTATAGCGTCGCTATACGGTGTACGGCATGTCCCCACCGCAAGGCCATCCCCAGCGCTGGCTGATTCTCGGCGTCATCTGTCTCGCGCAGCTCACCGTGCTGCTCGACAACACCGTCCTGAACGTGGCCATCCCCTCCCTCACCCGCGAGCTGCACGCGACGACGTCCGACATCCAGTGGATGATCAACGCGTACTCCCTGGTCCAGTCCGGCCTGCTGCTCACCGCGGGCAGCGCCGCCGACCGCTACGGCCGCAAGAAGATGCTGATCACCGGGCTCGTCCTGTTCGGCGCCGGCTCGCTCGTGGCCGGGCTCGCCGGCAGCACCGCCCAGCTGATCGGCGCACGCGCCGGCATGGGCATCGGCGGCGCGCTGCTGATGACCACCACGCTGGCCGTGGCGATGCAGATCTTCACCCCCGCGGAGCAGCCGAAGGCGATCGGCATCTGGAGCGCGGTCAACGCGCTCGGCTTCGCCGGCGGCCCGCTGATCGGCGGCTTCGTGCTCGACCACTTCTGGTGGGGCGCGATCTTCCTGATCAACCTGCCGGTCGCGGCACTGGCCGTGGTCGCGGTGGTGATCCTCGTCCCCGAGTCGAAGAACCCGCGCGGCGACCGCCCCGACCTGATCGGCGCGGTGCTGTCCACCGTCGGCATGGCCTCGCTCGTCTACGCGATCATCTCCGGCCCCGGCCACGGCTGGACCTCGGCGCGGGTGCTGGGCACGGCGGCCGTCGCGGTGCTGGCGCTGGGCGCCTTCGCCTGGTGGGAGAACCGGGCCGACGAGCCGATGCTCGACATCCACTTCTTCCGGGACCGGCGGTTCACGGGCGCGGTCGCCGGGGCCGTGCTCATCGTCTTCGGCATGGGCGGGGCGCTGTTCCTGCTGACGCAGCACCTCCAGTTCGTCCTCGGTTACGAACCGCTGGAGGCCGGCCTGCGGACCGCCCCGCTGGCGCTGACGGTGGTGGTGCTCAACTTCAGCGGACTGTCCGCGAAGTGGTCGGCGCGGTTGGGCACGCCGGCGTCGGTCGCGCTGGGGATGGTGTGCATGTCCGCGGGCCTGGTGTCGATCGCGGAGGTGGACTCCGGCGGTTACGCGGGAACGCTGCTCGGGCTGCTGCTGATCGGCGCGGGCTGCGCGGTGGCGAACCCGGCGATGGCGCACGCCATCATGAGCGCGATCCCGCCGGAGAAGGCCGGTGTCGGAGCCGGGATCAACGGAACGCTGGCCGAATTCGGCAACGGGCTCGGTGTGGCCGTCCTCGGTGCCGTGCTCAGCTCGTCCGTGGCCTCCGGGGAGTCGTTGTCCGCCGGGCTGGGTACCGGGCAGTTGGTCGGGGCGGTCGCCGTGCTGGTCGGCGGATTCGTGGCGGCGGGGCTGCTGCGGCGCGCGGAGCGGGTGCCCGCCTGATGGCCCGGGGACGTCATTGCTGGTCACGCCCGCGCGGCGGGGGCCGCACCACGACCCGGCCCCGCGCCGTTCCGGGCCGGTGGCGGTCCTAGCATCGTGGCAAGCGATCCGAGTACGAGGAAGGTGCGCCGGTGACGAAGGCGGCAGGTCGGTCGGCGCGGGACAGTGTCTGGCGGGAGCGCGGGGCCCGGCGCGGGGGACGCGGCGGGCAGCCCTCCGGGCTCGACCGGGAGCGGATCACCGGGGCGTCGGTGCGGCTGCTGGACGCCGAGGGGCTCGCCGGGTTCTCCATGCGCCGGCTGGCGGCCGAGCTGAACGTCACCGCGATGTCCCTGTACTGGTACGTCGACACCAAGGACGACCTGCTGGAACTCGCCCTGGACGCGGTCTTCGCCGAGCTGCGGGTGCCCGACCCGGACGACACCGGCGAGGACTGGCGGGAGCAGCTGCGGAAACTGGCCGCCGCCTACCGGGAGCTGCTGGTCCGCCATCCCTGGCTGTCGCCGCTGGCCGGGCGCTACCTCAACATCGGCCCGAACTCGCTCGCGTTCTCCCGCGCGGTCCAGCGGGTCGTCCGCCGGGCCGGGCTGCCCGCGCACGGGGTGACCGGGGCGATCTCGGCCGTCTTCCAGTTCGTCTACGGCTACGGCACGATCGAGAGCCACTTCCTCACCCGGATCGCGGACACCGGTCTGTCCCCGGAGGAGTATTTCGAGCAGGCCATGTCCCTGGTGGACGAGGTCCCGGGGACCGCCGAGATCATCCGGGAGTCCAAGGACATCATGGCGGCGCGCGGCGGCGACACGGTGGCCGAGATGCTGGACCGCGACTTCACCTTCGCCCTGGACCTGCTGATCGCCGGCATCGAGGCGATGGTCGCCCGGGGCTGACTACCCCTCCTGGACCAGCCGCGCCGGGAACCCGCCGGTCGCCACCGGCCCCCACCGCTCGGGGGTCACCCGGATGAGGGACTTGCCCTGCTTGAGCATCGCCGCCCTGTACTCGTCCCAGTCGGGGTGTTCGCCGGCGATGTTGCGGTAGTACTCGACGAGGGGTTCGACGGAGTCCGGGGAGTCGACGACCTTGGCCGTGCCGTCGATCTGGACCCAGGGGCCGTTCCAGTCGTCGCTGAGGACGACCAGGCTGACCCGGTTGTCGCGCTTCGCGTTGCGGGTCTTGGCCCGCTCCGGGTAGGTGGACATCACGATCCGTCCGGAGTCGTCCACCCCGCAGGTCAGCGGGGACGCCTGCGGGGAGCCGTCCAGACGGCGGGTGATCAGCAGGGCGCGGTGCCGGGACCGTACGAAGTCGAGCAGTTCGGCCGACGATACCCGGGTGTTCGTAGCGATGTTCGGTGCCATGGGGGCAGCCTAGGGGCAACGGGTGCCCCCGTGGCTGACCCTGCCGTGCCTACGCCTGGGGGAGGGAGTCGCCCTGCACGGCCTGGATGTCCAGCTCCACCTTCAGGGTGGTGCCGATGGCGGCGATGCCCGCCTGGAGGACCTGGTTGTAGTTCATCGCGAAGTCCTCGCGGCGCAGTTCGGCGGTGGCCCGGAACGCGGCGCGGGTGCCGCCCCAGGGGTCGGCGCCGGTGCCGAGGTAGGCGAGGTCCAGGTCCACCGGTCGCACGACGCCGTGCAGGGACAGTTCGCCGTGCACCGTCCAGCGGTCGGAGCCGGCCTGGTCCAGGCCCGTCGAACGGTAGGTGATCTCCGGGTGCCGCTCGACGTCCAGGAAGTCGGCGGAGCGCAGGTGCGTGTCGCGCATGCCGTTGCCGGTGTCGATGGAGGCCGCCCGGATCACCGCCTCCACCCGGGACTTGGCGATGTCGTCGGGGGCGATCTCGATCGTGCCGCCGAACTCCGTGAACCGGCCGTGCACGCTGGAGATGCCCAGGTGCTGGGCGACCGCGGCGACGGAGGAGTGCGCCGGGTCGATGGTCCACGGTCCGGGCGGCGGCAGCTCGGTGCCGCCCTGCCGGGCCAGCGTGACCGTGCCGACCTCGGCCCGGCCGCTCGCGGTGACGATCGCGGAGGAGGCCGCGGGCGCGTAGCCGACGGCCGTCACGATCACGGTGTACGCCCCCGGCGCCAGCTCGGTGGCGTCCCGTACCGCTCCCTCGTGATCCGCCTCGGCGCGCAGCACCTGCGTACCGGTCATGTCGGTCACCGTGACGACCGCGTGCGACACGGCCCACCCGTCCCGCGTACGGATCTTCGCGGTCAGTCCCATCCCGTTTCTCCCTGAAAAAGGCTCAAAAATTGCTCGTACGAGACCGGCCCGCGGCGGGCGCGCCCTCCGCTCAGGGCGCACGCCGCCACGGGCCGGGGTGTGCCTACTCGCCGGGGTGGGCGAGTTCGATGTCGTGGCCGTCCACACCGGGGCCGGTCACGGTCAGCGCGGTGGCCACCGGCGGGTAGCCGGTCGCGATCACGGTGTACTCGCCGCCGTCCAGGTCGGTGAAGGCGTACGCCCCGTCCGTCCCGGTGGTGGCGGTGCCGACCACGTTGCCCGCCTGGTCGACCAGGGTGACCCGGGCGTCGGCCAGCGGGCCGTGCGGGGCCCGGACGACACCCTGGAGGCGGGCGCCGGCGTCCAGGTCGACCTCGACCCGGGTGACGCCGGTGGCGCCGACCTCGACGGGCAGGGCGCGCGGCCGGAAGCCGCTCGCGTTGACCGCGACGGTCACCGTGCCGGGCACCAGGTCGGTGAGGGCGAAGTCGCCCTGCTCGCCGGTGGCGGCGGTGGCCAGCAGGTCACCGCGCACATCGGTGATGATCACCATCGCGTCCTTGACCGGCAGCGCGCTCCCGGCGGCCCGGACCACACCGGTCAGCCCGCTGGTGCCGCTGAGCAGGATGTCGTACGACACCGGCTCCTCGCCCACCACGATGGTGGAGGCCTGCGGCTGGTAGCCGTCGGCGGAGGCGATCAGGACGTAGCTGCCGGTGCCCGGGGCGTCGAGCGCGTAGGAACCGTCGGTCTGGGCGACCGAGCGGCCCAGCTGGCGGCCGGACAGCGAGATCAGGGTGACCGCGGCCTGCGCGACCGGGGCGCTCTCGGCGCCGCGGACGAAGCCGTGCACCGGGGTGCCGCCGTGGCCGGTGCCGGGTTCGGCGACCGTGGCGACGGCCGCCATGGGCCGGGTGTCGGCGGCGGTGCCGCCGGACGCGGCCGGGGTGGCCTGGGTGACCGCGGCCGGGACCGGGGCGGGAGCCGCGGCGGCCTGGGCGGCGGCCGTGGCCTGGGCGGCGGCCGTGGCCTCGGCGGCGGCCGGGGTGTCGCCGTCGGCGGACTGCGCGAGCGCGCCCTTGGTCTTCAGCGGGACCTCCTTGATGAACAGCGTGATCAGGAAGGCGACGGCGGCGAGGCAGCCGGCGATGAAGAAGACGTCGGCGATGCCGTGGCCGTAGGCGCTCTCCATCAGCGTCCGGATGGGCGCCGGGAGCTTGTCCATGTCCGGGATGCTGTCGGTCGAGCCGGAGCTGCCGGCCAGCGCGGCCTGGGACTTCGGGTCGAGCGCGGAGACGCCGTCCTTGACGTAGTGGGTGATCCGGCGGGACATCACGGCACCGAGCGCGGAGACGCCGACCGCACCGCCGAGGGAGCGGAAGAAGGTGACCGTGGAGCTGGCCGAGCCGAGGTCGGAGGGCGCCACCTGGTTCTGCGTGGCGAGCACCAGGTTCTGCATCATCATGCCGATGCCGAGACCCAGCAGGGCCATGAAGATGGCCATCTTCCAGTAGTCCGTGTCGTACCGGATGCCGCCGAGCAGCAGCAGGCCGGCCGTGACCAGCACGCCGCCGCTGACCAGCCAGGCCTTCCAGCGGCCGGTGCGGGTGATGAACTGACCCGAGACGGTCGAGGAGACGAACAGACCGCCGATCATCGGGATGGTCATGACGCCCGACATGGTCGGGGACTTGTCGCGGGCCAGCTGGAAGTACTGGCTGAAGAACACGGTGCCGGAGAACATCGCGATACCGACGAACAGCGAGGCGAGGGACGCCAGCGTGATCGTGCGGTTCTTGAACAGGCGCAGTGGGATGATCGGCTCGCTCGCCTTGGACTCCGCGAGCACGAACAGCGCGCCGAGGACGAGGGAGCCGCCGACCATCGCGCAGGTCTGCCAGGACAGCCAGTCGTACTTGTCACCGGCGAAGGTGACCCAGACCAGCAGCAGGGAGACGGCGGCGGCGATCAGGGTCGCGCCGCCCCAGTCGACCTTGACCTGGCGCTTGACCACGGGCAGGTGCAGGGTCTTCTGCAGCACGATCAGCGCGATGATCGCGAACGGGACGCCGACGTAGAAGCACCAGCGCCAGCCCAGCCAGGAGGTGTCGGTGATGACACCGCCGAGCAGCGGGCCGCCGACGGTGGCGACGGCGAAGGTGGCGCCGAGGTAGCCGGAGTACCGGCCGCGCTCGCGCGGGGAGATCATCGCCGCCATCACGATCTGCGCCAGGGCGGACAGACCGCCGACGCCGATGCCCTGGAACACCCGGAAGGTGATGAGCATGCCGGGGTTCTGCGACAGGCCGGCCGCCATGGAGGCGACCACGTAGATGACGAGGGCTATCTGGACGAGAGCCTTCTTGCTGTACAGGTCGGCGAGCTTGCCCCACAGGGGAGTGGCCGCGGTCATCGACAGCAGGGCGGCCGTGACCACCCAGGTGTAGGCGGACTGGCCGCCGCCGAGGTCTCCGATGATCTCCGGCAGGGCGTTGGAGACGATCGTGGACGACAGGATCGCCACGAACATGCCGAGCAGCAGCCCGGACAGGGCCTCCATGATCTGCCGGTGCGTCATCGGGGCGTCGCCTGGGCCTCCCCCGTGCTTGGCGTGAGCCCGCACACCGGCTGGTGTGGTCGTTGCCATGGGCTTCCTTTTCTTACGTGCTTGCGGGTGTACGGGTGGTCTCTTCGATTACGGGGGCGGGGAGCCGGACCGGTGCGGACCGGCAGTCTCCGAAGGAGTCGCGCAGCCGCGTCATCAGCCGGATCAGCTGGCCGACCTCGTCGTCGGTCCAGTCCGCCAGCCGCTCGGCGAGCAGGTGCGTGGTCCGCCGGGACAGCTCGTCGAGCTGCTCCAGGCCCTCCGGGGTCAGGCGCAGGATGCGCGACCGTTTGTCCGCCGGGTCCGGGAGCCGCTCGATCCAGCCGCGTGCGGCCACGTGCGCGACGTGCCGGCTGGTGACCGACATGTCCACGGCGAGCAGTTCCGCGAGCTTGCTCATGCGCATGTCGCCGTGGCGGCCGAGCAGGGTCAGCACGGCGGCCGAGCCGGCCGGGCAGTCGGGCGGCAGGATCCGCCCCATGTCCCGTTTCACGGCTCCGACGGCACTGAGCTGACGCGCCAGCTCTTCAAACTGCGCCCGCTCGGCCATCACACCTCCCGTATTCGTTGCTTGGGGCAACCATAAGACTGTTTGGTTGCTGAAGGCAAACAATCATGGAGTCGACCGCGCAAAAACTTGGCAAAGGCAAGTATTGCGACCGTAAATGTGCAGGTGAGTGCGGGCGGGGTACCCCCGTCTGTCCCGAAGGCCCCGCGGTTGGGCCGGTCGCCCGGATTCGCTAGGGTCTCGGGGCATGGCTAACACCCAGGGCCCCCAGGGCAATTACGACCCCGCAGGCAGCACTCAGATGTTCCGCGCCTTCGTCGACGAGGCGCCCCAGGGGCGTCAGCAGCAGGCGGCCTCCTCCGGCCCCCGGGTCGGTCTGATCATCGGCGTCGTCGTGGCGCTCGTCGTGGTGGCCGGCGTCGCCTGGCTGGCGCTGAAGTAGGGGGCGGCCCGTAAGGGATCAGCCCCGGTCCACCGAGACGCCCCGCCTCTCGATCCGCACGCAGTCGAGGCCGAGCGCGCCGATGATGTGCGTTCCGAAAGCCACCGAGTCCGAACGGGCCGCCTCACCACCGGAATGGTGAAAGGCGGCGAACACCTGGCCCCAGCGCCGGCCGGTGCCCGGTCGCCGGCTGCCCCGGCTCGGAGCGGCCGGCGTCGTACGGCCGGGCGCTGGGCCACCGGGCGAGGCGGCCGGCGGTGCCGGGGCGGGCGGGGGTGTCGGTGCGGCCGGGGGCGGCGGTGGCGTCGTACGGCCGTCCTGCCCGCCGCCGGGTTCCGGGGCGCCGGAAGCCGCGCCGGTGTCTTCGCCGTGTCCTGGGGTGCCGGCGCGGTCGTGTCCTGTCCGTAGGGTCGGCGGAAACCTGTGTCCCGCCCGGGCCCGCTCGCGCCCGGGGCCGCCCCTCCGCTCGTCCCGCCCGCCGTGGGCCCGTCCGGCGGTACCGGCGTCACCGGATCCGCCCGCGCCACGGCCGTCGGTCCGCCCCGGCTCGGGCCGGCCGCGGTGTGACCGCCGCCCGGTCCGCCGCCTCCGCAGGCGACACCCGCGCAGGGCGACGGCCGCCGGGGCCGCCGTGGCGGCGACCCGGCGGCCGCGTGTCCATGCCGTCGTGCGTGGTGTCCTGGCACGTGGCGTCCGCGCGGGGTCGCCGACGTGCCGTCGGAGGGGAAGCGGGCGGGGAACCTCAGTCCGAGATGAGGCCCTCGCGCAGCTGGGCCAGCGTGCGGGTCAGCAGCCGGGAGACGTGCATCTGGGAGATGCCGACCTCCTCGCCGATCTGCGACTGCGTCATGTTGGCGAAGAAGCGCAGCATGATGATCCGGCGCTCGCGCGGCGGGAGTTTGGCCAGCAGGGGCTTGAGGGACTCGCGGTACTCCACGCCCTCCAGGGCCGTGTCCTCGTAGCCGAGCCGGTCGGCCAGGGAGCCCTCGCCGCCGTCGTCCTCGGGGGCCGGCGAGTCGAGGGAGGAGGCGGTGTAGGCGTTGCCGACCGCGAGGCCGTCGACCACGTCCTCCTCGGACACGCCGAGCACGGCGGCCAGTTCGGTGACCGTGGGGGAGCGGTCCAGCTTCTGCGACAGCTCGTCGCTGGCCTTGGTGAGCGCCAGGCGCAGTTCCTGGAGCCGCCGCGGGACCCGCACGGACCAGGAGGTGTCCCGGAAGAACCGCTTGATCTCGCCGACCACGGTGGGCATCGCGAACGTCGGGAACTCCACGCCCCGCTCGCAGTCGAACCGGTCGATCGCCTTGATCAGGCCGATGGTGCCGACCTGGACGATGTCCTCCATCGGCTCGTTGCGGGAGCGGAAGCGGGCCGCCGCGTACCGGACCAGCGGGAGGTTCAGCTCGATCAGGGTGTCCCGGACGTACGCCCGCTCGGGGCTGTCCTGCTCCAGCGCGGCCAGGCGCAGGAACAGCGACCGGGACAGGGTGCGGGTGTCGAGGTTCGCCGCGGCCTGCGGGGCCGGGAGCGTTTCGGCGGACGGGCCGGCGGCCTGGGCCGGCACGGTGTCGAGGGCCGGCACGGCGTCGAGGGCCGTGACACCCTCGAAGCCGTCGAGGACATCGAGAGCGTCGAGCTCCTTGGGCGCTGCCTCGCTCATCGTCGGCGTCAGCACCTTCGAGCTGCCCTGGTCTGCGGACATGCCACCCCCTTTGGGTCGCGGGACGGTCGCGGCGGCGCCGTCGTCGAGCAACGCAGCCTTCACCTGAATACCGGAGCCGGAGCCACGGCAAACGCGCTTCCCGCAGAATGTCACATGTCGGCAACGCTCTGTACCGACATGTCGACACGTGAGCGGTGAATCGCCCCTGCACGGAGGGGGTCTGACGGGGTTTCGGATCGTGTTTGTCGGCATCCGCCCTGGTGAGCGATTCGCTCGTGCCGGTTACCGATCGATCGGGTATGCGATGCAGCGCCATGGGTGCCGTGCTTCCGTGCGCCCGCCGTGCGCCAGGCCAACCCCCGGCGTGCTCCGGGCCGGTGCCGGTGGTGTCCGCGTACCGTTCGTGGGTTACGCGTCGATCCGGTTCGCGGAGCGCAGCCGCTGGAAGCTGCGGGCGAGCAGCCGGGAGACGTGCATCTGGGAGACGCCGAGTTCGGCGCTGATCTGGGACTGGGTGAGGTTGCTGTAGTAGCGCAGCAGCAGGATGCGCTGTTCCCGCTCGGGGAGCTGGACGAGGAGGTGGCGGACCAGGTCGCGGTGTTCGACGCCGTCCAGGGCCGGGTCCTCGTAGCCGATCCGGTCCAGCAGGCCGGGCAGTCCGTCGCCCTCCTGGGCGGCCTCCAGCGAGGTGGCGTGGTAGGAGCGCCCCGCCTCGATGCAGCTGAGCACCTCCTCCTCGCTGATCCGCAGCCGGTCGGCGATCTCGGCGGTGGTCGGCGAGCGGCCGTAGAGCGTGGTCAGGTCCTCGGTCGCGCTGTTGACCTGCACCCACAGCTCGTGCAGCCGGCGCGGGACGTGGACGGTGCGGACGTTGTCCCGGAAGTAGCGCTTGATCTCGCCGACCACGGTGGGCATGGCGAAGGTCGGGAACTGCACGCCCCGGTCCGGGTCGAACCGGTCGATGGCGTTGATCAGGCCGATGGTGCCGACCTGGATGACGTCCTCCATCGGCTCGTTGCGGGAGCGGAAGCGGGCGGCGGCATAGCGTACGAGCGGGAGGTTCGCCTCGATCAGCGCTCCCCGCACCCGGTTGTGCTCCGGCGTGCCGGGGGTCAGCTGCTTGAGTTCGGTGAAGAGCACCTGGGTCAGGGCGCGGGTGTCCGCGCCACGGCGCTTCGCGGGGGCCGACGGGGTCGGGGACGCCGCCTCGTCCTGAGGGGGCGCAGTACTGGCCGACACGGTCAACGCCACCTCTTCGTCCGTCAATCATCCGTCAAAAGCGGTCATAGCA
This sequence comes from Streptomyces sp. NPDC029296, assembly GCF_055569255.1. Classification (NCBI taxonomy): domain Bacteria; kingdom Bacillati; phylum Actinomycetota; class Actinomycetes; order Kitasatosporales; family Streptomycetaceae; genus Streptomyces; species Streptomyces sp. NPDC029296. The sequence continues at coordinate 86,036 of NZ_JBVHXT010000038.1, read as the reverse complement.
TCACAAGACATGTGCACGGTGTGCAAGCACCTGATAACGCCGTGTTGTCGTCCGGTACCGACAAGTTGACGGGCGTGCGGCCATGCGAAAGCCCCCCGCCGGAATCGGATCGGCGGGGGGCTTCCGGGTGTCCGGGGCTCAGAACTCGTAGTCGGCGATCACCCAGGTGGCGAACTCGCGCCACTGCGCGCCGGCCGCCTGGTGGGCCGGGTGCTCCAGATAGCGCTTGAGGGCGTCGGCGTCGTCCACGGCCGAGTTGATCGCGAAGTCGTAGGCGATGGGCCGGTCGCTGATGTTCCAGGCGCACTCCCAGAACCGCAGCTCCTCGATCTGCCCGCCGAGGGCCCGGAAGGCCTCGACGCCTGCCACGACCCGCGGATCGTCGCGCTCGACACCCTCGTTGAGCCGGAAGAGGACCAGATGGCGGATCATGGGGGTACCTCAGCTCTTTCCTCCGTTGGCGGCCCAGGTCATGAAGTCCCCGACGGCCCCGGCCGCGTCCGATATGCCTTCGAAGCCTATCTGGACGTAGTCGGCCGCCTTGGCCGGGTCCGTGATGATCACGTACAGCGCGAAGACCACCAGGACGTACACGGCGATCTTCTTGACGTTCACCGCCACCACGGCCTCCCTGTGCCAGGCCCCAAGGCCCCCCTGTTGCCGGCCGTGAGTGTAACGTCCGGGCCTCGCGCGCCGGGGTGACAGTCCGTCGGCGCCCGCCCGTTGTGAGCCGGGACACGCGAAGGGCCCCGCCTCTCGGCGGGGCCCTGCTGCGAGCGGTAGCGGAGGGATTTGAACCCTCGGTGACTTGCGCCACACTCGCTTTCGAGGCGAGCTCCTTCGGCCGCTCGGACACGCTACCGAGGGAGACCTTACAGCACGGGGAGGCGTGGTTCGAAATCGGTGTCCGCGGGGCCCGGTGACCGTGCCCGGCGCCCGGTCGGCCGTCCCGCGGGCGGTCCCGCCGGCAGTCCTGTCAGCGGTCCCGGAAGAACTGCGTGAGCGGCCGGGCGCACTCCGCCTCGAGGACGCCGGCGACGACCTCCGGGCGGTGGTTGAGCCGCCGGTCGCGCACCACGTCCCACAGGGAGCCGGCCGCGCCCGCCTTGTCGTCCCGGGCGCCGTAGACCACCCGGTCCACCCGGGACTGCACGAGCGCGCCCGCGCACATCGTGCAGGGCTCCAGGGTCACCACGAGCGTGCAGCCGGTCAGCCGCCACTCGCGGATCCGGCCTCCGGCGCGCGCCGCCCCGTTCAGGGTGGCCGCCGCGCGCCGCAGGGCGAGGATCTCCGCGTGGGCCGTGGGATCGCCGGTGGCCTCGCGCTCGTTGTGTCCGGAGCCGAGCACCGTCGTTCCGTCCGGGGACAGCACGACGGCGCCGACCGGGACGTCGCCGCCCCGGGCGGCCAGGCCGGCCTGGTCCAGGGCGAGCCGCATCGCGGCCCGCCAGGGGTCCCGTACCGGGTCCGGGGTGCTGCGCGGGTGCCCCGCCGGGTCCGGGACGTCCTGGGGATTCCGTGCCGTGGTCAGCGGACGGTCTCCAGCACCTCCGAGGCGCCCAGCGCCTCGGCGATCGTGCCCAGCGCGTCGTCGGCGTCCAGGGCCCGCAGCTCCTTCTCGCTGATGCCCAGATCGTCGAGGATGCCGCTGTCGCCCACCGGGCTGTGCGGCACCGCGTCGGCGGCGCTCTCCTCCTCGTCGTCCTCGGACTCGCCTTCCTCGGTGCCGTCGAGGTCCAGCGCGTCCAGGTCCGGGACGTCGTCCGTACCGGGCTCCCGGCCGAGCAGCTCGTCGGTGAGCAGCAGCTCCCCGTACGCGCTGCGGCGGGCGGCGGCGGCGTCCGAGACGTAGATGCGAGGGTCCTCCTCGCCGTCCACGCGGACGACGCCGAACCAGGCGTCCTCCTGCTCGATCAGGACGAGCACCGTGTCCTCGTCGGGAGAGGCTTCCCGGGCCAGGTCGGCCAGATCCGACAGGGTCTCCACATCGTCGAGCTCTGTGTCGCTCGCTTCCCACCCGTCTTCGGTGCGCGCGAGCAGTGCGGCGAAGTACACCGTGACTCTCCCACTGGTCATAGGCGTGCCGGTTGGGGGTCCCCCCGGCGGAGGTACGTGGGCGGAGAGAGCTGGGCTCCGAGCCCCACCCACTCGGAATCGTGGCAGAAACAAGGCGTTCAGGGGACGTCTTCGGCTCCCTGTGTCTGGCTGTTTCGATCGTTGGTCCGTGATCGGCTCAGCAGCGCACTCGTTGCCGCCACCTGCGGATCGTACGCGGCTTTTCGCCGCGTCCACGCACGGCCGCCTCTCCAACACCGGTGCGGGCGCGGGTCCTCGGCGCCGGTCACGGCCTCGCGGGCTACCAGCGGAACGTGCGCATGCGCAGCGCCTGGCGCAGCCGGGCGGCCTTGGCGTGCCGGGGCCGCACCCGGGCACGCAGCTCCCGGGCCTCGGCGAGATCGCGCAGGAACCGGGCGCGCCGCCGCCGGCGCTCGGCCTCGCTCTCGGGTTTTCCGGGCTGGTCAGGCAGATCGGACACGTCACACCACCCCATTCCCTCCCTCCCACTTTCCCCCGGACGGCCGGTTTGACGCCAGCGTGAGGGCGGCCGGGGGCGCAGGTACCGTTAGGGGCATGCGTCTCCATGTCGTCGACCACCCCCTGGTCGCTCACAAGCTCACCACGCTGCGCGACCAGCGCACCGACTCCGCGACCTTCCGGCGGCTCGCCGACGAGCTGGTCACCCTGCTCGCCTACGAGGCGACGCGGGACGTGCGGACCGAGACCGTCGACATTCAGACACCGGTCGCCCGCACCACGGGTGTGAAGCTGGCCCGTCCGCGTCCGCTGGTGGTGCCGATCCTGCGGGCCGGCCTCGGCATGCTGGACGGCATGGTCCGGCTGCTGCCGACCGCCGAGGTGGGCTTCCTGGGCATGATCCGCAACGAGGAGACGCTGGAGGCGTCCACGTACGCCTCGCGCATGCCGGAGGACCTGTCGGGCCGCCAGGTGTACGTGCTCGACCCGATGCTGGCGACGGGCGGCACGCTGGTCGCGGCGATCCGGGAGCTGATCAAGCGCGGCGCGGACGACGTGACGGCCGTGGTGCTGCTGGCCTCTCCCGAGGGGGTCGCCGTGGTGGAGCGCGAGCTGGCGGGGACGCCGGTGACCGTGGTCACGGCGGCGGTCGACGATCACCTCAACGAGCAGGGGTACATCGTGCCGGGGCTGGGGGACGCGGGAGACCGGCTCTACGGCTCCGCGGAGTAGCTCCTTCCGGCGCTTTTGCCGGGGTGCGGCTCCCCGGGCCTGATCAGCAGGCCTTTGTCGCGGGAGCCGTGTCCTGGGGGGCCGTCAGCGTGGTCACGGCCTTGTCGGCCGTCTGCTGGCGGGTCAGGGTCTTGAAGGCGTCGCCGATGATCAGATCGAGGTCGGCGCCCTTGCGGGCGTCGGCGCGCAGGTCGGCGCCCGCGAGCTGGGTGGCGAGCACCCGCAGCGAGGTGTCCTGGGCGGCGGGGGAGCCGAGGAGCAGGCCCGTGCCCTTCACCTTCTTGTCGTACGCCTTGGCCGCGTTGCCCACCTTGCCGATCCGGAAGCCGCGCCGGCGCAGTTCGTCGGCGGTCTTCTTGGCGAGCCCGGTGCGCGCGGTGGCGTTGTAGACGTTCACCGTGATCCGGCCGGGCGCGGGCAGGGAGTCCGCCCGTGCCACCGGGGCCGGATCGGTCCGGCCGGCCCGGTGGGCCCCGGTGCGGCAGTCCGCCGTACGGCCGGCCGCCGTGGTGTCGCCGCCGCCGGTGAAGACGTCGACGAGCTGCACGGTGCCCCAGCCGAGCAGACCGAGCACGGCGACGGACGCGACCGCCGCGGCCACGAGCCTGCCGTGCCGGCGGGGCGGACGCATACGGGGGTACTTGTCCCCCGTGATCCGGTACTGGCCGCCCATGCCGGGAGGAGTCAGCATGCTCATGAGCGCAGCGTAGTGCGCCCGGGCGGCGATGCCTATCAGATGATCAGCCGATGCCGGTCGGCGAACCCGAAAGGGCCAACGGCCGTGTCCCGCCGGGTCAGTCGAGTTCGAGCACGCGTGCGTGCAGCACCTGGCGCTGCTGGAGGGCGGCGCGGACCGCGCGGTGCAGCCCGTCCTCCAGATACAGGTCGCCCTGCCACTTCACGACGTGCGCGAAGAGGTCGCCGTAGAACGTCGAGTCCTCCGCGAGCAGGGTCTCCAGGTCGAGCTGCTGCTTGGTGGTGACGAGCTGATCGAGGCGGACCGGGCGCGGCGCGACGTCCGCCCACTGCCGGGTGCTCTCCCGGCCGTGGTCGGGGTACGGCCGGCCGTTTCCGATGCGCTTGAAGATCACACGGAAAGCCTACCGGCCAACACGTTCCGGGCGCAGCCATGGCGGCCCGGTGCGACGCTTGAAAAGACGGTTCGAAGACGGGGCAAGGGATCACCAATACGGGCATACAGGCCGCTACGGGAAACAGGGGCCCGAGATGAGTGACAGCGAGAGCGTGCCGTCCGCCGGCGCCCCGGAGGCCGCCGCGCCGCCCGCCGAGGCGGCGCGGATCGCCTCCGGTTACGCCTTCGCCGGTCCCGCGCCCGACCTCGGTGCGCTCCTGTGGGACGGACGGTGCCTGCCGGGCGCGCCCGTCCGCGTCCCGCTGTCGGTGCTCAACCGGCACGGTCTGGCCGCGGGCGCCACCGGCACCGGCAAGACCACGACCCTCCAGCTGATCGCCGAGCAGCTCTCCGCGCGGGGCGTGCCGGTGTTCCTCGCGGACGTCAAGGGCGACCTGTCCGGCATCGCGCGGCCCGGACAAGGCGGCGACCGGGTACGGCGGCGGGCCGGCGAGGTCGGGCAGGAGTGGGCCCCGGCCGGTTTCCCGGCGGAGTTCTACGCGCTCGGCGGCCTCGGCCACGGCATTCCGGTACGGGCCACGGTCACCGGTTTCGGGCCGGTGCTGCTGGCCAAGGCCCTCCGGCTGAACCGGACCCAGGAGCAGTCCCTCGGCCTGGTCTTCCACTACGCCGACACCAAGGGCCTGAGCTGACCGACCTCAAGGACCTGCGCGCGGTCGCCGCCTTCCTCACCTCGGACGAGGGCAGGGCCGAGCTGAAGGGGATCGGCGGCCTGTCCCGCGCCACCGCCGGGGTGATCCTGCGCTCGCTGACGGAGTTCGAGGCGCACGGCATGGCGGACTTCTTCGGCGAACCGGAGTTCGACACCGCCGACCTGCTGCGCACGGCACCGGACGGCCGGGGCGTCAGACCCCGAAGGACGTGCCCGGCGATGTCCTCGGCCGGCTCGGCAACAGGATCCAGCACGCCCTGCGCGCCTTCACCCCGGACGACCGCAAGGCCCTGCGGGCGACCGTGCGGACCTTCCCGGAACCGGCGTACGACCTGGAGGAACTGCTCACCGGGCTGGGCACCGGCGAGGCCGTGGTGACCGTGCTCGGCGAGACCGGCGCGCCGACCCCGGTCGCCGCCACCCGGCTGCGCGTCCCGGAGTCCCTGATGGGCCCGGTGGACCCCGCCGAACTGGAGCGGGCGGTCCGCGCCTCCGCGCTCCACGGCCGTTATGCACAGGCTGTGGACCGCGAGTCGGCGTACGAGAAGCTGAGCGCCGCGGGGCCGAGGGAGGCGGCACCGGGTCCCCGGACGAGGTCGCGGGAGGCGCCGGGGGAGGAGCCCTCGCTGGTCGAACAGGTCGTGAACAGCGGGATGTTCCGGTCGCCGGCCCGCTCGGTCGGCACGCGGATCGGCCGGGAGATCACCCGCTCCCTGTTCGGCACGGCCCGGCGGAGGCGGTGACCAGTGGTCCGGCGGAGGCGGGGGGCCCGCCCCCGCCGGGGGCGGCTCAGCGGTTCCGGTTCTCGTCCGGTGCGCGCTCAGGCCGGGGGGTCCGTTGGTCCGGTCCGGGGGGCGTGCCGCGCCGGGCCTCCGCGCGCAGCAGGGCGCGCAGGACGGCGTAGGGGTCGTGGGGCATGGCTGTGCTGCTCCTTGCGTCGAGCCGGCCGACCTTGCGGGGGGAGCGCGGGTCCGTCAGCAGCGCAGCACCACCGTGCGCGGCGGGGACGCGGCGGACGGCGGCGGGGACGCGACCGGGCCCGGTCCGGCGGGCGCCGGGCCGGGCAGGGGCGCGGGGCGCGCGGGGGCGTCGGCCCGGTGGACGGCGCGGGCGGGCGGGCGGAGCGCCGTCGTGCCGAGGACGTCGTGCTCGGCGGTCCCGGCGGCCACCGCGAGGTCCGGGCCGGCCTGGACCGGCACCTGGGCACCGGGCACCCACAGGACGAGCAGCAGCGCCAGTACCCGCAGCCGGTGGCGGCTGCCGGACGCGCGGGCGCTGTGCGTGCTCATGGCCGTTGTTTCCCCGCTCGGGCGGGACGCGTGGCCCGCCACGGCGCAGAACAAGCCGTTCGGGGGCACGCGGGGTCCGTGCGGCCGAGGGCGGGTCACAGCGTCCGTGGCACCCGGCGGGCCCGGGCGCGCATGCGCAGCGCCGTGAGGACCTCGACGACGCCCACCGCGACCAGCCAGATCCCGCCGACGAGGGTGAGCACCGCGACCGACTCGAACGGCGAGTCGATGAGCACGATCCCGGCGACGAAGGTGAGGACGCCGAGAAGGATCTGCCAGCCCCGCGCGGGCATCCGGGGGTCGTGCAGGGCGGCCAGGGACTGGGTGATCCCCCGGAACAGCCAGCCGATCCCGATCCACAGGGCGAGCAGCAGGATCGACCGCATGGGCCCGCGGAAGCAGAGCAGGCCGAGCAGGATCGACAGCGCGCCGCTGATGAAGGCCAGCACGCGCAGCGAGGTCGCCTGGTGCGTGCCGAAGGCGGAGACCAGCTGGAGGACCCCGCTGTAGAGCAGGTACAGGCCGAACAGCACACCGGCGGCGAGCAGGGAGGCGCCCGGCCAGACCAGCACCAGGACCCCGAGCAGCAGGGAGCCGATGCCGGTGAGCAGGACGGCCTGCCAGGCGGCCCGGGACAGGGTGTGCAGCGGGCCCTCGAACGGCGGTTCCGGTTCCGGGTGGCCACGGGCCGCTTCCGCGGCGGGGTGCCCGCGGGCCGCTTCTCCCGCGTGCACGTGATCTCCCGCGTGCACGTGCCGGTCGTCGTACTCGCGGTCCCCGGCGGGACCGCCGCGCGGTGCCTCGGTCATGCTCCATGCTGCGAGCGGGCGGGGGAGGGGGGCCACCGGAGTGGTCCGGACGGGGATCGGGAGCCTCCGCTTCCGCGTCCGCCGCGCGCTTCCCCCTTCCTCCTCCCCTTCCTCCTCCCGTTCCTCCGCTACTTCTTCTTCGTCGCCTTGGCCGCCTTGGCCGCCGCCTTCATCTCCTGCTTGTGGGCGCGCACCTTGGCCAGCGACTCGGGTCCGGTGATGTCGGCGACGGAGCGGAAGGAGTCCGGTTCGCCGTAGGCACCGGCGGCCTCCCGCCATCCCTCGGGGGCGACCCCGAGCCGCTTGCCGAGCAGGGCCAGGAAGATCTGCGCCTTCTGCCTGCCGAACCCCGGCAGGTCCTCCAGCCGGCGCAGCAGCTCGGCCCCGCTGCCGGCGTCCCGCCAGACCGCCTCCGCGTCCCCGTCGTAGTGCTCGACCAGGTACTGGCACAGCTGCTGGATCCGCTTCGCCATCGAGCCCGGGTAGCGGTGCACGGCGGGCTTGCCGGAGAGCAGCGCGGCGAAGGCATCCGGGTCCATCGCGGCGATCTCGTGGGCGTCCAGGTCCTCGGCGCCGAGCCGGTCGGCGATGGTCCGGGGACCCTTGAACGCCCACTCCATCGGGATCTGCTGGTCCAGCAGCATCCCGGTCAGCGCGGCGAGCGGGGAGCGCCCGAGCAGCGCGTCGGCCGCGGGGTCCTGGGCGAGGTGCAGGGTGACGTCCATGCGTCGATGATCCCGCGCCCCCGCCCGCCCCGCCCGCTCAGTCCCCTCCCCCGGGCGGGGAGTCCGCGCGCCAGTACCCCAGCGCGTGCACGCGCTGTTTCGGCACGCCCAGTTCCTTGCGCACGTAGGCCGCGAGGGTGCGGGTGGTCGCCGTGTCGCAGGCGATCCAGACGTACGGGTGCGGGGTGCCGGCGAGGACGGCGGGCAGCTCGGCGCGGACCCGTTCCACCAGGTGGGCGCCCGCGTCCCGGCGGGGCACCGGGCGCATCTCGTGCCGGCCGGGCTCGGCCCGGTGGGGCAGGCCCGCCGGCTCGCCCTCGAACCAGACGGTCGCCGGGGCCGGGCCGAGGGCGCCGAGCAGGGAGTTGATGGCGGGCAGCGAGGCCGCGTCGCCGATCGCCACGAGGTGGGAGGGCGCGGGGTCGGGGTCCCGGAAGCCGGTGCCCTGGACGGTGGCCTCGATGGTGTCGCCGGGCCGTGCGGCCCGGGCCCAGTCGGAGGCCACGCCCTCGTGCAGGGCGAATTCGAGACCGAAGGTGCCCGCCTCCGGGTCGGGGTCGACCAGGGTGTAGGCCCGCTGGTGCGGCCGGCCCCGGTCGTCGAACCACAGCCGGACCCACATCGTCGGGTGGACGCCGGTCGCGGCGAGCAGCCCGCCGTCGCTCAGCCGCAGCCGACGGTAGTCGGGGGTCACGTCCTCGGCGTCGAGGACGGTCAGTACGAAGTCCTTGGCGCGCAGCAGTCGTAGGACCGCGCCTTCCCAGCCCCGCCCCTGTCCCATGCCCCCTCCATCGTTCGCGTACGATTCCGCCACAGAAAATACTTAGGCAAGGCTAACCTAAAATCCTCTAGGGGGTCCCTCGTGGCCATCGAGATCTACCGCGACGCCCGGGGCGTCCCCCACCTGCGCGCCTCCGACGCCCGCGAACTGGCCCGCGCCCAGGGCCTGGTCACCGCGCACGACCGGGCCTGGCAACTGGAGGTCGAGCGCCACCGGGCGCGGGGCACCTCCGCGTCCTTCCTCGGCGCCGAGGCCCTGTCCTGGGACGTCTTCGCCCGCCGGGCCCGGCTGGAGGACACCGCCCGGCGCTGCTTCGCCGCGCTGGAGCACCGGGATGCCGAGACGGCCGACTGGGTACGGGCGTACGTCGACGGCGTCAACGAGGGGCTGGCCGCCGGCGCCCGCCGCGCCCCCGAGTTCGCCCGCGCCGCTCTGGTCCCGGGCCGCTGGCAGCCCTGGACGCCCCTCGGGGTCTGGCTCGGCACGCACATCCTGTTCGCCGGGTTCCCCGCCAAGCTCTGGCGCGAGCAGGTGATACGGCATCTGGGGCCGGAGGCGGTCGGCCTGTTCGCCACGGACGGGACGGGCACGGCGGGCAGCAACGGCTGGCTGGTCACCGGGGAACGCACCGCCGGCGGACGGGCGCTGCTCGCCGGCGATCCGCACCGGTTCATCGAGGACCCCGGCGTCTACCAGCAGATCCGCCTGGCCTGCCCCGAGTTCGACGTCGTCGGCCTGGCCGTGCCCGGCGTGCCCGGCATCGCGCACTTCGGCCACACCGGCACGGTCGCCTGGGCCATCACCAACGCCATGGCCGACTACCAGGACCTCTACCGCGAACGGCTCCGCCGCACCGGCGCGGGCGTCGAGGCCCTCGGCCCCGACGGCACCTGGCAACGCGCCGCCCGCCACACGGAGACCGTCCACATCGCCTCCGCACCACCGCTGGAGATAGAGCTGATCGAGACGCCCCGGGGCCCGGTGATAGCCGGCGGCCCGGAGGGACCGGACGCGCTCGCGGCGCCGGGGGAAGAGCCCGGGCCGGGGGCGGACGCCGGCCGGGACCGGCCGTTGACGGCGGAAGACCGCGCGGGCGGAGCCGAGGGCGAGGCGCTGGCCCTGCGCTACCCGCCCCGCGTCACGGAAGACCTCGGCTTCGGCGCCCTGCTCCCCCTCCTCCGCGCCCGCACCGTCGCCGACGTCGACCGCGCCCTGGACGCCTGGACCGAGCCGGTCAACGTCGTCCAGGCCGCCGACACCGCCGGAGGCACCCTGCACCGCGTCGCCGGAAAGGTCCCCCGCCGCGCCGCCGCCAACCTCCTCCACCCGGTCCCGGCCTGGCAGCCCGGCCACGACTGGCACGGCACGCACGAGACGCCGTACGCCGACCCGCCCACCACCGACGGCATCGCGGTGATGGCCAACGCCCGCGGCCTGGCCGCCCCCCTCGGCGTCGAGTTCGCCCCGCCCCACCGCGCCGCCCGCATCGCCGCCCTGCTCGGCACGCGCCGCGTCTGGACCGCCGACGACATGGCCGCGATCCACACCGACACCCACCTCGGCTCCGCCGCCCCCCTGCTGGAGCGCCTCACCGCCCTCACCGGCCTCACCCCCGCCGCGGCGACCCTGCGCGACCGCCTGCTCGACTGGGACCGCCGGATGGACGCGGACAGCACCGACGCGGCGGCGTTCGCGGCGCTGCGCCACGCGGTCGTACGCCGCCTCGCCGCGCACCCGGCCTTCGCCCCGCTCGCCGAGCCCCCGGCCTGCCCGGACGTCCTGCGCCCCTGGCTGGCCCTCGTGCCCCGTATCGGTCACGCCCTCGAACACCTCCTGGAAGCGAAGGAGTTGTACGACATCGACCGCGCCGAGGTCGTCCGCGCGGCCCTCGAGGAGACCGCCGCCGCACCGCCCGCCCGGCCCTGGTCGGCCACCCACCGCCTGGCCCCCTGGCGGGCGCTGCCCGGGCAGCCGGACGCCGCCGCCGCCGAACCCGGTCTCGGCGGCGACCACGACTGCGTGCTGTGCACCTCGGCCGTCCCCGGCGTCACCGACCGCGCCGCCCGCGGCCCGGCCGCCCGCTTCGTCTGGGACCTGGCCGACCGCGCGAACAGCCGCTGGGTGGTGCCCTTCGGCGCCGACGGCGCACCCGGCACCGCCCACCACCACGACCAACTGCCCCTGTGGCTCGCGGGCGACCTGGCCCCGGTGGTCACCGACTGGTCCCGACTCACCCCCGAGCGCCCCGCACCCCCGAGGAGACCCATGACCGACCTGCACGTCCAGCACATCGACGGCTACGGCACCGTCCGGATCCGCCCCCTCGACCCGGAGGGCGACGCGAAACTGATCCACGCCTGGGTGAGCGACGAACGCGCCGCGTTCTGGGGCATGAACGGCCTCACCCGGGACCAGGTCGCCGACGTCTACGCCCACATGGCCACCCTCGACACCCACCACGCCCACCTGGTCACCAAGGACGGCGAACCGGCCGCGCTGTTCCAGACGTACGAGCCCTCGGCCGACCGGGTCGGCGAGTGCTACGACGTCCGCCCCGGCGACCTCGGCGTCCACCTCCTCCTCGCCCCCGCCGGACCCGGCGGCCCGCACCCCGGCTGGACGTCCGGACTGGTGAGGGCGATGACGACGTACGTGCTGCGGGTCCTGGACCGGCCGCGGATCGTGATCGACCCGGACGTGCGCAACGACAAGGCGATCGCCCGCTTCGAACGCCAGGGCTTCACCCGCGGCCCCGCCGTCGTCCTGCCCGAGGTCGACCTGCCCGAGGTGTACCTGCCCGAGAAGCACGCCCAACTCGCTTTTCTGGACCGGGCGGTAGCCTTCCCCGGGTGACGACGCCCGAAGAGCTGACCGCGCGCTACGGCCTCGAACCCATTCCCCGCGAAGGCGGCCTGTTCCGGCGCACCTGGGCCGGGCCCGAGCGTCCGGACGGCCGCCCCGAGGGATCGGCGATCGTGGCGCTGCTCACCGCCGACGACTTCTCCGCCCTGCACCGGCTGCCCTTCGCCGAGACCTGGCACTTCTACCTCGGCGACCCACTCCACCTGCTGCTCCTCGCCCCCGACGGCACCATCCGCCGCCCCGTCCTCGGCCCGGACCCCGGCGGCGGCCAGCACCTCCAGCTGACCGTGCCGGCCCGCACCTGGATGGGCGCGCGGGTGGCGGCGGGCGGCGCGTGGACGTTCTTCGGCTGCACGATGGCCCCCGGATTCACCTACACGGACTACGAACACGGGGACCCGGCCGACCTCACGGCGCGTTACCCGGCCGAGGCCGCCCTGATCACGGAACTCTGCCGCCCATGACCCCCTCCGCGTCCCCGAGCACGGAGCCCCGCCGCCCATGACCGTGTCCCCGCGCCTGCTCGAAGGACAGACCGCCCTGGTGACCGGCGCGGGCGGCGGCATCGGCCGCGCCCTCGCGCTGCGCTTCGCGGAGCACGGCGCGGCGGTCGCCGTGCACTGCCGCACGGCGCTCACCGCCGCCACCGAGGTGGCCGACCGCATCCGGGCGGCGGGCGGCAGGGCGGTCGTCCTCCGGGCCGACCTGACCGACGAGGCCGCCTGCCGCCGCCTGGTCGAGGAGACGACGGACTGGTCGGAGGGGCACCTGACCGCGCTCGTCAACAACGCGGCCGTCCAGCCCGTCCAGCCGCTCCCGGAACTGACCGCGAAGGACTGGCGTACGGTCGTCGACACCAACCTCACCAGCGTCTTCGCCTGCACCCAGGCCGCCGCCGCCCACATGCGCGCCCACGGCGGCGGCACCATCACCCACATCGCCTCCATCGAGGCCGCCCACCCGGCACCCGGCCACGCCCACTACGGCGCCGCCAAGGCGGCGGTGGTCATGCACGCCCGCGCGGCGGCCCTGGAGTACGGACCCGACGGCATCCGCGTCAACACGGTCTCGCCCGGCCTGATCGACCGGCCCGGCCTCGCCGAGTCCTGGCCGGACGGCGTCCGCCGCTGGCTCGCCGCCGCCCCGGCCGGCCGTCTGGGACGGCCCGAGGACGTGGCCGACGCCTGCGCCTTCCTCGCCTCCCCGCTGGCCTCCTGGATCACCGGCCACGACCTCGTGGTGGACGGCGGGGTGACCTCCCGCCCGACCTGGTGAGCAGACCGGCCGCCGCTTCCGTACGTATCCCGGGGCCCTGCCGACGAACACGGCACACGAGGCGACGGACGGAGACCGAGGGTGCGACGCCGGGAACACGGAGGACGACAGGCCGCCCGCACCTGGCCCCTGACGCCGCGACCGACCGCTGAACGTGATCCGGTAGTCCCTGGAAGGGCGAACGCCAGAGGGACCCGGAACCACTTTCACGGTCCGGGAGGACAACGCCGAAGGGCCCCCTGTTTCCAGGGGGCCCTTCGACATCGTGCCCGGTGAGGCACTGGCGGAGGATACGAGATTCGAACTCGTGAGGGGTTGCCCCCAACACGCTTTCCAAGCGTGCGCCCTAGGCCTCTAGGCGAATCCTCCGCCGAGAACATTACATGACCGAGGGGAGTGCTCGCGAACCCGTTCCCGCAGGCCGTCCCCGGGTGCGGAGGGCCGGGCGGCCGGGTTCGGTCCCGGGGCCGCCATCGGGTACTGTGGGGCACAGCCCCTCACGCGGCGCTATCTGACTGAACTCCCCCAGGGCCGGAAGGCAGCAAGGGTAGGTCGGCTCTGGCGGGTGCGTGGGGGGCCCTTGCGTTCCCCGGCCCCTGGGTTCCGGATCCGCGGGCGGGGCCCGTTGTCGGTGCGCCCCATTAACCTCGTATGCGTGTCGTCTCTCGCGCTGTACCGCCGCTATCGCCCGGAGACCTTTGCCGAGGTCATCGGGCAGGAGCATGTCACCGACCCGCTGCAGCAGGCGCTGCGGAACAACCGGGTCAATCACGCGTACCTGTTCAGCGGCCCCCGCGGATGCGGCAAGACGACCAGCGCGCGCATCCTCGCCCGCTGCCTGAACTGTGAGCAAGGTCCCACACCGACCCCCTGCGGGGAGTGTCAGTCGTGCCGCGACCTGGCCCGCAACGGGCCGGGGTCCATCGACGTCATCGAGATCGACGCGGCCTCTCACGGTGGTGTGGACGACGCCCGTGAGCTGCGCGAGAAGGCCTTCTTCGGCCCCGCGGGCAGCCGCTACAAGATCTACATCATCGACGAGGCCCACATGGTCACGTCGGCCGGCTTCAACGCGCTGCTGAAGGTCGTCGAGGAGCCGCCGGAGCACCTGAAGTTCATCTTCGCGACCACCGAGCCCGAGAAGGTCATCGGGACCATCCGGTCGCGTACCCACCACTACCCGTTCCGGCTGGTGCCCCCGGGCACGCTGCGCGAGTACCTCGGCGAGGTGTGCCAGAAGGAGGACATCCCGGTCGAGGACGGCGTGCTGCCGCTCGTCGTGCGCGCCGGCGCCGGTTCCGTGCGTGACTCCATGTCCGTCATGGACCAGCTCCTCGCCGGCGCCGGCGAGGACGGTGTGACGTATGCCATGGCGACCTCCCTCCTCGGCTACACCGACGGCTCCCTGCTCGACTCCGTCGTGGAGGCCTTCGCCACCGGTGACGGGGCCGCCGCCTTCGAGGTCGTGGACCGGGTCATCGAGGGGGGCAACGACCCGCGGCGCTTCGTCGCCGACCTGCTGGAGCGGCTGCGCGACCTGGTGATCCTCGCCGCCGTGCCGGACGCCGTGGAGAAGGGCCTCTTCGACGCCCCGGCCGACGTGCTGGAGCGGATGCGGGCCCAGGCCGAGACGTTCGGCGCCGCCGAGCTGAGCCGCGCCGCCGACCTCGTCAACGAGGGCCTGACCGAGATGCGCGGCGCCACCTCGCCCCGCCTCCAGCTGGAACTGATCTGCGCCCGCGTCCTGCTCCCCGCCGCCTACGGCGACGAGCGCTCCCTCATGGCCCGCCTCGACCGCCTGGAACGCGGCATCGGCTTCTCCGGCGGGGGCGGCATGCCCGCCATGGGGTACGCCCCGGGCCCCGAGGCCCACGGAGGCGCTCCCGCGGCAGGGCCCGGCCCGGGCGTGGGTGCGGTGTCCGTGCCGCCCGGTGGGGGCCCGGCGGCGGCCCGCGCGGCCGTCCGCGGCCCGGGCGCCCCGGGCGCTCCGAGTGCCGAGGGGGTTCCGGCGGCTCCCGGTGGTCCGGCCGAGGCCGTCCCGCCCGCCCCCGCCGTCCCGGCGCCTCCGCCCGCCCCCGCCCCCGCGCCCGTCGCCCCGGCGGCCCCCGCCCCGGTGGCCCCGGCCCCTGCGGCGGCGCGGAGCACTGCCGCCCCGGACGCCCCCGCCCCCGGCGCCTGGCCCACGGCCGCCCCCGCCGGCGGCGGCCGTCGCCCCGGCGGCTGGCCCACGGCCGCCGCCCCGGCGAGCGGGCGGCCCGGCCAGGGTCAGGGCACCGGACAGCCGCAGCAGCAGCCCCAGCAGCAGCCGGCCCACGCGGCCCCCGCGCCCGCTCCGGCGCCCCAGGCCCCGGCGCCCGCCCCCACCGGAGGTCTGGACCCCCGCGCGCTGTGGCCGAACATCCTGGAGGCCGTCAAGAACCGCCGTCGCTTCACCTGGATCCTGCTCAGCCAGAACGCCCAGGTGACCGGCTTCGACGGCACCACCCTCCAGCTCGGCTTCGTCAACGCCGGCGCCCGGGACAACTTCTCCGGCAGCGGCAGCGAGGACGTGCTGCGGCAGGCGCTGGCCGAGCAGTTCAACGTGCAGTGGAAGATCGAGGCGATCGTCGACCCGTCCGGCGGCGGCGCCCCGCAGTCCCCGGGCGGCACGCCCGGCCACGGCGGAGGCGGCGGCTACGGCGGCTCCCCCGCCGGCGGCTACGGCGGCGCTCCCGGCGGTGGTGGCTACGGCGCCCCGGCCGCCCCCCGCCCGGCGGCGCCCCAGGCCGCCCCGCAGGCCGCCACCGCCCCGCGGCACAGCGCCCCGGCCGCCTCCGGTCCCGTGCCGCCGCCCCAGCCGCCCGCCGCCCCCGAGCCGCCGCCCGTAGCCCTCGAGGACGACATCCCCGAGGACGACGACCCGGACCTGGACGAGTCGGCCCTGTCCGGTCACGAACTGATCGTGCGGGAGCTGGGAGCGACGGTCGTGGAGGAGTTCTCCAACGAGTAGCCCGGGGGCGGGCGGGCCCCGACGGGGGTTCGCCGTCCCGCGGGAAGCCCCCGCCCCGGGGGCGGGAGACGGGCGCGGCCGGCGTCTTTTGGAGGAAGCTCCGACAAACCCGGCGCCCGGGCTTCGGCGACCTTGCCATTAGGCTGACCCCGTGAAGGTCCTCGTCATCGGCGGCGGCGCCCGCGAACACGCCCTGTGCCGCTCCCTGTCCCTCGACCCCGACGTCACCGCGCTGTACTGCGCCCCCGGCAACGCCGGCATCGCCGAAGTGGCCGAGCTGCACCCGGTCGACGCGCTCGACGGCGCGGCCGTGGCCGGACTCGCCACCCGCCTCGGTGCCGAGCTGGTCGTCGTCGGCCCGGAGGCCCCGCTGGTCGCCGGTGTCGCCGACGCCGTCCGCGCGGCCGGCATCCCGGTGTTCGGCCCCTCCGGGGAGGCCGCCCGGCTGGAGGGGTCCAAGGCCTTCGCCAAGGACGTCATGGCGGCGGCCGGGGTGCCGACCGCCCGCTCCTACGTCTGCGCCGGCGCGGACGAGGTCGCCGAGGCCCTGGACGCCTTCGGCGCCCCCTACGTCGTCAAGGACGACGGCCTCGCCGCCGGCAAGGGCGTGGTCGTCACGTCCGACCTGGAGGCCGCCAAGGCGCACGCGGCCGGCTGCGAGCAGGTGGTGATCGAGGAGTTCCTCGACGGCCCCGAGGTGTCCCTCTTCGCCGTCACCGACGGGGAGACCGTCGTACCGCTCCAGCCCGCCCAGGACTTCAAGCGTGCCCTGGACGGCGACGCGGGCCCGAACACCGGTGGCATGGGCGCGTACTCGCCGCTGCCGTGGGCCGACCCGAAGCTGGTCGACGAGGTGCTCCAGACCGTGCTCCAGCCGACGGTGGACGAGATGCGCCGCCGGGGCACGCCCTTCTCCGGGCTCCTCTACGCCGGTCTCGCGATCACCTCGCGCGGGGTCCGGGTCATCGAGTTCAACGCCCGCTTCGGCGACCCGGAGACCCAGGTCGTGCTGGCCCGCCTGGCGACGCCGCTGGCCGGTGTGCTGATGGCCGCCGCCACCGGGAACCTGGCCGACCTCCCCCCGCTGCGCTGGAGCGACGACGCGGCGGTCACCGTCGTCGTCGCCTCGCACAACTACCCGGACACCCCGCGCACCGGCGACCCGATCACCGGGCTGGACGCGGTCGCCGCCGAGGACGCCCCGCACGCGTACGTGCTGCACGCCGGGACGAAGCGGGACGGCGACGCGGTCGTCAGCGCCGGCGGACGCGTGCTGTCCGTCACCGCCACCGGCAAGGACCTGGCCGAGGCGCGCGAGCGGGCGTACCGGGCGGTGGGCCGGATCGGGCTGGACGGCTCGCAGCACCGCACGGACATCGCGGCGAAGGCGGCGCAGTCTGCGGACGTCTGAGCTCCTGCCCTTCTGACCTGCGGTTTTGTCATCAGGCCCCGGATCCGTGATCCGGGGCCTGACCCTTGCTTTCTGTCACCCAGCTCTGACCAAAGCCATTCCATCGAGTGAGCAATCGGCTATCCGGCTGACGGGGGCCCGGGCCCCAACTAGGGTGCCGCGCAAGCGTTCCGGCACTTGGCCCACCGGCATTGCGATGTCAGTGACGGGTGCCACAGTGGGGGAGTGAGCACCACCAGGACAGCACGCGAGCGGCAGGGAGGGGGCGAGGTCGGCACGTGACCGGAATCGGTGTGGAGGCGGGCGCGCAGGCCGCGCGCTCCCGGGCCCTCGCCGTGCTGCGGGTCCGGGGCCGGGCGCTGGGTGTGGCGCTGCTGCCCGCGGGCGCCGCGGTGATCCTGCTGGCCGGCGTCTCCACCGGCCGGTTCGTCGGCCCGGGCTGGGACGCCGCCCGCTGGGCCGTGGGCGCGCTCGCGGTGCTGGCGCTGCTGACCGCCGCGAGTGTCGCCCTGGTGGTGGCCCGGGCCCGCCCCGCCACCAGCCCCACGGTGCCGATCCCGGAGGAGTCCGCCCCGGATCTGTACCGGATGGTGCGCGACCTCGCCGACCGCCTGGACGTGCCGGCCCCGTCGGCCATAGCCCTCACCCCGGACTGCGACAGCTGGCTGGAGGACCGGGCGCACTCGGCGCACGGCCCGCCCCCGCGTCCGGCACCCGGCCGGCCGGCGGCCCCCCAAACCCCGACCCCGCCGGTCCTGGTCATCGGCTCCCCGTTCCTGTGGTGGATGCGCGTCGGCGAGCTGCGCGCGGTCCTCGCCCCGGTCATCGCGGGCACGGGCCCCTCGGCGCACCCCGACATAGCGGCCGCCCGCCGCTTCGTGCGCGGGCTGGACGCGGCCGTGGCGGTCACCTCGGCTCCGGGCCGCCGTCCGCCGGTCCGGGGGCTGTGCGCGGCCGTCGGCTGGGTGGCGCGGCTGCTGCTGCGCGGCTGCCGGGAGCACGCGACGCTGATGGAGCGCGGGGTCGCCGCGGCGGCGGCCGAACGCGCCCAGGCGGTCGACTACGGCCTGCGGATCGTCGCCCAGGAGCAGGTCGGGCTGGCCTATGCCGGCTGGGACCGCCTGCTGACCAGGGTCGCGCTGCCCGCCTGGCGCATGGGCCGCTGGCCGTCCCGGCTGGACGCGGGCGTGGTGGCGGCGCTCACCGAGCTGTCCCGCCGCGACCGGCTGGCCGAGGGCTTCGCCTCCCGGCTCGGCGAGCGGCCGGCCTGCGACCTGCTGGAGGAACCCGGCACGGTGGACGAGGCCGCGTCCCTGCTCGCCGCCCGCCTCTTCCACGGCGGCCCCGCCGAGCCGTGTTCCGACTGGGCGCCGGTCGACTGGCAGGCGTACCCGGAGGAGGTCGTGGACCGCACCTGGCGCGTCGACGCGGCCCGCCTGCACCGGGCCCTGGACTCGCTGGGCGTCCGCCCCGCCCCGGCCGCCGGCCCCCGCGACCCGGGCGGCCCCACCCTGGCCCGCGTCCTGAACCACCTGACCACCGCCGCCCCCGCAGCCGGCGACGAGCCCGCGCCCGAGGCCGGCACCGACGGGAAACCGGCGCGAGAGACCACGCGACCGACACCGGCCGGCCCGGCGGCCCGGACCACCACCGAAGCCTCCCCGGCCCAGACTCCCCAGCAGACCCCCGAGGCCGCCCCGCAGACTCCCGAAGACCGACTGGACCAGGCCGCCTCGCAGACCTCCGACGGCAGGCCGGAGTCACGGACCGCCCCGCAGAATCCCGAAGGCCCTCCGGACCGGGCTGCCCCGCAGGCCACCGAAGGCCCCTTGGGCCGGGTTGCCCAGCAGATCCCTGACGGCAGGCCGGAGGCGCAGACCGTCTCGCAACCCTCCGACGGCAGGCCCGAGGCGCAGATCGTCCCGCAGTCCTCCGACGGCAGGCCGGGGCCACGGACCGTCCCGCAGAATCCCGAAGGCTCTCCGGACCGGGCTGTCCCGCAGGCTACCGAAGGCCCCTTGGACCGGGTTGCCCAGCAGATCCCTGACGGCAGCCCGGAGGCGCAGACCGTCTCGCAACCCTCCGACGGCAGGCCCGAGGCGCAGACCGCCCCGCAGACCGCCGAAGGCCCCTTGGACCGGGTTGTCCAGCAGATCCCTGACGGCAGGACAGAGGCACAGGCCGCCTCGCAGCCCTCCGACGGCAGGCCCGAGGCGCAGACCGCCCCGCAGGCCCCCGACGGCGAGCCCCAGACGGAGACCGCCGACGGCAGCACCCCGGCGGAGACGGCTCAGGGCGGGCCCCTGGCCTACCCGGCCCCCGGCGGGACCCCGGCGCGGGAAGCCGCCGTCGAGCCCCTCGCCCCCGCCCACCCCCGAGCCGCCGACGCCGGGAGTCACCCGCGGGGGCCTTCCGTCCTCGACGACGTCACACGTGCGGGTGGTACGGGTGGGCGTGAAGTGGACGCCGACGGTGAGGCCGAGGCGGAGCCCGGAACGCCCCGCGGCGTCGCCCTGGCCGCTCTCCTCACCGCCGAGCTGGCCCGCGAGGAGGCCCGCGCGCAGCAGGCCCGGAAGGGCCACAAGGGCGCCGCCGGTGCCCACCACGGCCCCGACGGCACCGCGTGGGCCCCCGGTGACTACGGCCTGCCCCCGTTCCCGCTCCAGCCACACCGCACCGCCCGCGAACTCCTCGCCGACCACGTCACGGCGATGGTGTGCTGCGCGGCCGTGGACACCGCCGGCGCCGTCCCCGCCCTGGACTGGCTGGACGGCCCCTCCCTGCTGCTGGACGGCGAACGCGCCGCCGACCTCGCGCCCAAGGTGCTCACCCTGATCGAGGACGGCGACCCGCGCCCGCTGCGCGACTGGCTCACCGCGTTCGGGATACGCCCCGAAAAGCCCGTACGGCTCGTGTGATCCCGCCGCGGCCGGCCCCCGCGGCCCGCGCCGCGCGGGCCGGAACCGGGCCGGACCGCCGCAGCCACCGCACCCTCCGGCAAGCCGCCTCCGCTCTCTCCCCCGTAGCGGAAACGCGTCTTCCACTTCAAGGCAATTCGCAACGAGTAGTGACCGGCCCCGTGCGTAATGTGATGTGCTGGGGCCGACCACGCCTTTGGCAATGGCGCGCGACATACGACAGCGCGTCCGAGCACGGCGGAGCATCACCGCTCAGCGGGCACCACCGAGACAGACACGGGGGGATGAGGGAGGGGAGCGACCATGGCCTCGGACCACATTCGTCGCTGGGAGTCCGGAGCACTCGCGCATGGCGTCACGGATCCCTTCGGCCAGGGCCCGGTGCCCTGGCTGCGCGGCAGTGAGCCGTACATCGACGACTTCGGCAAGGTGATGCCCTGGTACGTCGACGCCTGCCCGCAGGCCGCAGGGGCGGCCGGCCGCCGCGCTCCCGCCCTCCGCACCTCCTCCTCCGGCCCCCGCTCGGCCGACGACGTGCACCGCCAGATCAAGGGCTTCACGTCCAGCGGCGCGGTCGCGCCCGGCGAGGCGATCGACTTCCACATCACGGTCGACCCGCCCCAGGAGTTCTTCGTGGACATCTACCGCATCGGCCACTACGGCGGCGACGGCGCGGCGAAGATCACCACCAGCCCGCGCCTGTCCGGCATCGTCCAGCCCCCGCCGCTGACCGCCGACCGCACGGTCTCCTGCCACCACTGGTGGCTGTCCTGGCGCCTCCAGGTGCCCTCCTACTGGAGCATCGGTGCCTATGTGGCCGTCCTGACCACCGCCGACGGCTACCGCTCCCACGTGCCCTTCACGGTCCGCGACAGCCACCCCGCCGATCTGCTCCTGCTGCTGCCCGACGTCACCTGGCAGGCGTACAACCTCTACCCGGAGGACGGCCACACCGGCGCCAGCCTCTACCACGCCTGGGACGAGCACGGCCGCCTCCTCGGCGAGGCCGACGCCGCCACCACGGTCTCCTTCGACCGGCCCTACGCGGGCGCGGGCCTGCCCCTGCACGTCGGCCACGCCTACGACTTCATCCGCTGGGCCGAGCGCTACGGCTACGACCTCGCCTACGCCGACGCCCGCGATCTGCACGCCGGCCGGATCGACCCCACCCGCTACCGGGGCCTGGTCTTCCCGGGCCACGACGAGTACTGGTCGGTGCCGATGCGCCGGGCCGTCGAAGAGGCCCGCGACCGGGGCACCTCCCTGGTCTTCCTCTCCGCCAACACCATGTACTGGCAGGTGGAGCTCGCCCCGTCCCCGTCCGGTGTCCCGGACCGGCTGCTGACCTGCCGCAAGCGCAAGGGGCCCGGCAAGCCGGTGCTCTGGCGCGAGATCGACCGGCCCGAACAGGAACTGGTCGGCATCCAGTACGCGGGCCAGGTGCCCGAGCCGCGCCCGCTGATCGTCCGCAACGGCGGCCACTGGCTGTGGGAGGCGACCGGCGCGCACGAGGGCGACGAGATCAAGGACCTGGTCGCCGGCGAGGCGGACCGCTACTTCCCGCGCACCGCGCTGCCCGAGCACGACGAACGGATCCTGCTCGCCCACTCCCCCTACACCGACGCCGACGGCGTCCTGCGCCACCAGGAGACGTCCCTCTACCGCGCCCCCTCCGGCGCCTGGGTGTTCGCCTCCGGGACCTTCGCCTGGTCCCCGGCCCTGGACCGCCCGGGCCACGTGGACACCCGGGTCCAGCGCGCCACGGCGAACCTGCTGGACCGCATCTGCAAACGCGACTGACCCCCGGGCGCGCCCGATCGGCCCCGTACGGGAGAATCGGGTGCATTGGACAGAGCCACGGGGAGGAACCGTGTCCGGATTCGTAGAAAAGCCCGAGCCGATCGAGGTTCCGGGCCTGGTGCACCTGCACACCGGGAAGGTGCGCGATCTGTACCAGAACGAGGCGGGCGACCTCGTGATGGTCGCCAGCGACCGCATGTCCGCCTACGACTGGGTGCTGCCCACGGAGATCCCCGACAAGGGCCGCGTGCTCACCCGGCTCTCCCTGTGGTGGTTCGACCAGCTGCGCGACCTCGCCGTGAACCACGTGATCGGCACCGAGGTGCCCGAGGGCGCCCCGGCCGACTGGGCGGGCCGGACGCTGGTGTGCAAGTCCCTGAAGATGGTCCCGGTGGAGTGCGTGGCCCGCGGCTACCTCACCGGTTCCGGCCTCGCCGAGTACCGGGAGTCCCGTACGGTCTGCGGCCTCGCCCTCCCCGAGGGCCTCGTCGACGGCTCCGAGCTGCCCGCCCCGATCTTCACCCCGGCCACCAAGGCCGAGGTCGGCGAGCACGACGAGAACGTCTCCTACGAGGAGGTGGCCCGCCAGGTCGGCGCGGAGACCGCCGCCCAGCTGCGCCAAGCCACCCTCGCCGTGTACTCGCGGGCCCGGGACATCGCCCGGGACCGGGGGATCATCCTGGCCGACACCAAGTTCGAGTTCGGCTTCGACGGCGACACGCTCGTCCTCGCCGACGAGGTCCTCACCCCGGACTCCTCCCGCTTCTGGCCGGCCGACACCTGGCAGCCGGGCCGCGCCCAGCCGTCGTACGACAAGCAGTTCGTGCGCGACTGGCTGACCTCGCCGGCCTCCGGCTGGGACCGCCGGAGCGAGCAGCCCCCGCCGCCGCTGCCGGACGAGGTCGTGGCCGCGACCCGGCAGAAGTACGTGGAGGCGTACGAGCGGCTGACGGGCACCAGCTGGTCGTAGCCCGCGGGCCCCCGGCGGAAGCCGGGGGCCCGCGAAAAGCCCCCGGCGAAAACCGGGGGCTTCTTCGTGGAGCGGACGACGAGGCTCGAACTCGCGACCTCAACCTTGGCAAGGTTGCGCTCTACCAACTGAGCTACGTCCGCGTTGCGCCGTGGCGCGAGAGCAACTATACCCAACCTCGCTCGCGGGCGAGACGCACCGCCGCGTGACGGTTCTCGGCACCGAGCTTGGTGACGGCCGAGGAGAGGTAGTTCCGCACGGTCCCCGGCGACAGCGCGGCCCGCTCGGCGATCTCCGCGACCGGTGCCCCGTCGGCGGCCAGCTCCAGGACCTCGGCCTCCCGCGCGGTCAGCGGGGAGTCCCCGGCGGAGATCGCGTCGGCGGCCAACTCGGGATCCACGTAACGGTTTCCCGCGTGCACGGTGCGGATGATCTCGGCGAGCCGCCGGGCACTGACCGTCTTCGGGACGAACCCCCGCACACCGGCCGCGAGCGCCCGTTTCAGATGCCCGGGGCGGCCGTGCCCGGTGACGATCAGCACCCGGCAGCCGGGCAGTTCGGCGCGCAGCGATGTGGCGACCTTCACACCGTCGGCACCCGGCATCTGCAGGTCCAGGACGGCGACGTCGGGCGCGTGCGCCAGCGCCATGGCCAGTGCCTCGGGCCCGCTCGCCGCCTCCGCGACGACCAGCAGATCGTCCTCCAGGGACAGCAGCGCGGCCAGCGCGCCCCGGATCAGATGCTCGTCGTCGGCGAGCAACAGCCGTACCGGACCGCTCATGAGGTGACTCCTCCCACCGTGGTCAGGGGTACTTCCGCGATCAGCCGGAACCGGTCCCGGCCGGGGCCGACGTGGCCGGCCTCCAGGGTCCCGCCCACGGCGGCCAGCCGTTCCCGCAGTCCGGCCAGTCCCGAGCCGCCGCCCTCGTCCCCGGGCGCCGCCACGGCGCCGTCGTTCTCCACCGTCAGCACCGCCTGACCCTCTCGCACCGTCAGCCCCACCCGGCACCGGCCCGCGTCGTCCCCGTGCCGGAGCACGTTGGTGGCCGCCTCGCGCACCACCCAGCCGAGCGCGGACTGCACCTCGGCGGGCAGCCCGCCGGTCTCCGCGCGGACCTCGCAGTCGATCCCGGCCGCCGCCAGCACGCCCTGCGCCCCGGCGAGTTCGGCGCCGAGGTCGGCCTCCCGGTAGCCGCGCACGACGGCCCGCACCTCCCGCTGGGTCTCCTGCGCGATGCGCTGCACCTCGATCATCTGCTCCACCGCCTCCGGCCGCCCCCGCCGGGCCAGTTGGACGGCCAGCTCGCTCTTGAGGGAGATCACCGACAGGTTCCGGCCCAGCACGTCGTGCAGGTCCCGGCCGAACCGCAGCCGTTCCTCGGCGACGGCGAGCCGGGCCTCCACCTCGCGGGCGCGTTCCGCCTCCCACAGCACGGACAGGGTCCAGGAGCCGCACCGGTAGGCGAGCAGCGCGAACACCGTCATGAAGGCGGTGGCCGCCGCGGTTCCGACCAGCCCGGCGACGGACCGGTCGGCGATCCCCAGGGCGGCCACGAGCAGCGCCGCGAGCACCGCCGCGTTCCGCAGGTACACCCGTACCGGGACGATGAGGCCGTAGAGCATCCCGAACGGCAGCAGGGCGGCGCCGAGTGCCAGCCGGATCGTCGGCCGGTCGGCTCCGCGTACGGCGGCGAGGGCCACGATCAGCGCCACGGCGAGGCCCAGCAGGACGGCCGGGACGCGGTGGGCGCCGGCCAGCAGCCGGGACCGCCCCAGATAGTGGCCGAGGGCGGGCCGGGTGAGCCGGTTCGCGGCGGCGCACTGCAGGGCGGCCACCAGGATCAGCGGGACGCCGAGGAGGAGGGCCGCGGGCCGGCCGTGGACGAGTCCGGGGGTCAGCGGCAGGATCAGCCAGCTCAGGATGAAGAACCAGGTGGTGACGTACCAGGTGACCACCGTGTACAGCTCCACCCGGTCCGCCTTGCCGCGCTCCCGCCAGTGCCGCTGCTGCCACCGCCGTATCGGCCCCACCACACGCCCCCGTTCCTCAGCGCCGGGGCTCCCACCGGAACCACCGTCGGACAGCGACCACCGCCACCACGGTCCAGGCCAGCGCGGTCGCGAGCGCGCCCAGTGCCTCGTAGGCGCTCAACTGGCCGGTCCAGCCGCCCCGGACGAGCCGGATGGCGGGGGACAGCGGGAGCAGCTCGCAGACGGAGGCGAGCGGCTCCGGCATGACCTCGGTGGGCACCATGATCCCCGAGCCGATCATCGAACCGAACACCAAGGGCAGCGCGGTGACCTGACCGCTCTCCACGGTCCGGGTGACGGTGGCGGTGAGGGCGGCCAGCGCGGCGCTCAGCACCAGCCCGGCGAGCAGCCCCAGCAGGCTCAGGTACGGCGCTTCGGGGGCCCCGGCGTCCAGCAGGACCGCGCATCCGGCGCACAGCACCAGGGACTGCGCGAGGCCCACGGTCAGGGTGGGCAGGGCGGTGCCGGCGAGGATCTCGGTGTCGGTCAGCTCGCCGGTGCGCAGCCGCTTCAGGACGAGTTCCTCGCGGCGGGCCACGTAGGCGTTGACGAGCGCGCTGTAGACGGCGAAGAGGAACGAGAAGCCGATCCCGGCGGTGAGCATGGCGGAGCCGATGCTGATGCCCTGCTTCTCCAGGTCCACGTGGTCCAGGGCCGGCCGCACGCTGAACGGCAGCAGGAGCGGCACCAGGAGCGCGGTGACGATGACCCCGCGGTTGCGGCCGAGCAGGGTCAGCTCGGCCCGGGCCAGCGCCCGCAGCCGGCGCACGGAGGGCGCGGTGAGGGACATGCTCATGCCGCCGCCACCTCCTCCCGCTTGCCGGCGATCCCGAGGAAGGCCTCCTCCAGGGAGGCCGAGCGCACGTCCAGCGCGCGCAGTTCGACCCCGGCCCGCTCGGCCCAGGTGAGGACGGCGGTGGCGGTCCGCTGGAGTTCGCGGGTGCGCAGCCGGACGGTCCGGCCGTCGTACTCGTGGTCGCAGACGCCGAGGGCGGCGAGCGGCGGCAGATCGCCGGGGAGGTAGCCCGGGGGCAGTTCGAAGGACATCCGGGAGGGGCGGCCGGCGGTGACCTCGGCCGGTGTGCCGGAGGCGGCGATCCGGCCCTCGTGCAGGATGGCGAGCCGGTCGGCCAGCTCCTCGGCCTCCTCCAGGTAGTGCGTGGTGAGCAGCACGGTGGTGCCCTGGTCCCGCAGCGCGCGCACCAGTGCCCAGGTGTCCCGGCGGCCCTCGGCGTCCAGTCCGGTGGTCGGCTCGTCGAGGAAGAGCACCTCCGGGTCGCCGAGCAGCGCAAGGGCCAGGTCGAGGCGGCGGCGCTCCCCGCCGGACAGCTGCTTGACCCGTACGCCGTGCTTGTCCGCGAGCCCCACCCGCTCCAGCACCTCGGCCTCCGGCCGGGCTCCGGTGGTGCAGTCGGCCCACATCCGGGCGGTCTCCGCGACGGTCAGCTCGGCGGGGAAGCCGCCTTCCTGGAGCATCACGCCGGTGCGGGGCCGTACGGCGGCCCGCTCGTGGAGGGGGTCGTGGCCGAGGACCCGGACCCGGCCGCCGGCCGGTGCGGCCAGTCCCTCCAGCAGCTCCACCGTCGACGTCTTCCCGGCGCCGTTGGTGCCCAGCAGGGCGAAGATCTCCCCGCGCGCCACGGAGAAGCTGATTCCGCGTACGGCCTCGAAGCCGCCTCCGTAGACACGCCTGAGGTCGGTGACCTCGATCACGTGCTCGTCCCCGTCGATGTTCATGGCACCAGCGTCCCCGCCGCGGGCGCCCGCCGGCAGTGCGCGATGTCATCCCCGCGCATGACAAATGTCAGAAGGGCCCCGGGGAACGAAAAGACCCCGGTCCGATGGACCGGGGTCTCATTCCCGAGCGGACGACGAGGCTCGAACTCGCGACCTCAACCTTGGCAAGGTTGCGCTCTACCAACTGAGCTACGTCCGCACTGCCCCCGATCGGCTCTCACCGACCGGTGCGAGCACCAGCCTACCCGATCCACGGCAGTGGTCGTGTCGGCGGTGCGGAGCGGGTGACAGGAATTGCACACTGCGCCTTCCCCCTGGAAGGGGGATGTTCTGCTACTGAACTACACCCGCGTGTCCTCGGGATCCGGCCTGTCGGCCTCGCCCCTCGGCGTGTCCCAGACATTAGCCGATCGCCGGGGGGGTTGCGCAAGTCGGCTCCCTCCCGGGTCCCGTATGTCCCAAGTGCACGGCTCCCAGGGGTCCCTGACGGTCCCTGGGAGCCGCCCCTTCGCGGGCTCACTGGGCGGCGGTGAACGCCTCGTAGACCTTCTTCGGGATGCGTCCGCGGGCCGGGACGTCCATCTTGTTGGCCTGGGCCCAGGCGCGGACGGCCGCCGGGTCGGGGGCGACCTCCGTCTGCTTGTACGCCTTGCCGGAGCGCGACCGCTTGCGGCCGGCCTCCACGTACGGCGCGAGCGCCTTGCGCAGTTTCTCGGCGTTGGTTTCGTTCAGGTCGATCTCGTACGACTTGCCGTCGAGTCCGAAGGCGATCGTTTCCGCCGCTTCCGAGCCGTCGATGTCGTCAAAGAGAGTGACCACGACCTTTTGCGCCACGAATATCGGTCCCTTCGTGCGGCACGTCGTTACAGCTCAGCGCCGACGACGTGCCGAGTATCGGCTATTGCCAATTCATTTGTACAGTGCCCGGCAATGAAATGTGAAGCCCGACTAAATCCGCCCGCGTGTCCGGGCGCAATAGGCGTGGGCGGGCGGACTGTGGAACTTTCCCAGATCTTTTCGCGGGGGCGTGGCTTCGACACCCGATCGTGATGCGCCTCACGTACTTTCCTCCAACTCTACCCGCGTAGAAATTTTGTGCGGGTAGTCTGAAGGAACCTGCTCAGCACCACACACCGGGAGTGCCAGTGGCACGCGTCGTAGTCGACGTCATGCTCAAGCCGGAGATCCTCGACCCCCAGGGCCAGGCGGTCCAGCGTGCGCTGCCCCGCCTGGGATTCGAAGGGATCTCGGACGTACGTCAGGGAAAGCGTTTCGAACTGGAAGTTGACGGGCCGGTCGACGAGGCCGCCCTCGCCCGCATCCGCGATCTCGCGGAATCCTTCCTCGCCAACACCGTGATCGAGGACTTCACGGTCCGGGTCGACGAAGTCGCGGAGGCGGCCAAGTGACCGCTCGTATTGGCGTCGTCACTTTCCCGGGCAGCCTGGACGACCGGGACACCCAGCGCGCGATCCGCCTCGCGGGCGCCGAGCCGGTCGCCCTGTGGCACAAGGACAAGGACCTCAAGCAGGTCGACGCCGTGGTCCTGCCCGGCGGCTTCTCCTACGGCGACTATCTGCGGGCCGGTGCCATCTCCCGGTTCTCGCCGGTGATGGACTCCGTGATCGAGCAGGCGAAGGCCGGGCTGCCGGTCCTCGGCATCTGCAACGGCTTCCAGGTCCTCACCGAGGCCCACCTGCTCCCGGGCGGCATGCTCGGCAACGACCACCTCCACTTCATCTGCCGCGACCAGAAGCTGCGGGTGGAGAACGCGGAGACGGCCTGGACCGGCGACTACCGCGCCGGGCAGGAGATCCACATCCCGCTGAAGAACATGGACGGCCGGTACGTCGCCGACGAGTACACGCTCGACAAGCTGGAGGCGGAGGGCCGCGTCGTCTTCCGGTACCTCGACTTCAACCCGAACGGCTCGCTGCGGGACATCGCCGGCATCACCAACGAGGCCGGGAACGTCGTCGGCCTCATGCCGCACCCCGAGCACGCCGTCGAGCCGCTGATCGGTACGGGCCGTACCGACGGGCTCCCGTTCTTCACCTCGATCCTCAAGAAGCTGGTGGGCGCATGAGCCGGACGCCTCTGGACACGGTCGAGCACGCGGCCGCGACCCCCGACGTCGAGCTGCCCTGGGCCGAACTCGGTCTGAAGAAGGACGAGTACGAGCGGGTGGTGGAGATCCTCGGCCGCCGCCCGACCGGTGCCGAACTCGCCATGTACTCGGTCATGTGGTCCGAGCACTGCTCGTACAAGTCCTCCAAGGTCCACCTGCGCCAGTTCGGTGAGAAGGCCCCGCGGTCGGACGCCCTTCTCGTCGGCATCGGCGAGAACGCCGGCGTGGTCGACGTCGGCCAGGGCTACGCCGTGACCTTCAAGGTCGAGTCGCACAACCACCCGTCGTACGTCGAGCCCTACCAGGGCGCGGCCACCGGCGTCGGCGGCATCGTCCGCGACATCATCGCGATGGGCGCCCGCCCGGTCGCGGTCGTGGACCCGCTGCGCTTCGGCGCCGCCGACCACCCCGACACCAAGCGCGTCCTGCCGGGCGTCGTCGCGGGCATCGGCGGCTACGGCAACTGCCTGGGCCTGCCCAACATCGGCGGCGAGGTCGTCTTCGACGCCTGCTACCAGGGCAACCCGCTGGTCAACGCCGGTGCCATCGGTGTGATGCGGCACGAGGACATCCACCTCGCCAAGGCGTCCGGCGCGGGCAACAAGGTCATCCTCTACGGCGCCCGGACCGGCGGCGACGGCATCGGCGGCGCCTCCATCCTGGCCTCCGAGACCTTCGACGACGCCAAGCCCTCCAAGCGCCCCGCCGTCCAGGTCGGCGACCCCTTCCAGGAGAAGCTGCTCATCGAGTGCACCCTGGAGGCGTTCCGGGAGAAGCTGGTCGTCGGCATCCAGGACCTCGGCGCGGCCGGTCTGTCCTGCGCCACTTCCGAGCTGGCCTCCAACGGCTCCGGCGGCATGCGCGTCACCCTGGACGACGTGCCGCTGCGCGACTCCACGCTCTCGCCCGAGGAGATCCTCATGAGCGAGTCGCAGGAACGCATGTGCGCGGTCGTGGAGCCGGACAAGGTCGACCGCTTCCTGGAGATCTGCGAGAAGTGGGACGTCATCGCCACCGTCATCGGTGAGGTGACCGACGGCGACCGGCTGGAGATCTTCTGGCACGGCGGGAAGATCGTGGACGTCGACCCGCGCACGGTCGCGCACGACGGCCCGGTCTACGAACGCCCGTACGCCCGCCCCGACTGGCAGGACGCCCTCCAGGCGGACGACGCGAACAAGCTCCCCCGCCCGGAGACGAGCGAGGAGCTGAAGGACCAGGTCCTGAAGCTGGTGGCGTCGCCGAACCAGGCGTCGAAGAAGTGGGTCACGCAGCAGTACGACCACTTCGTGCAGGGCAACACCGTGCTGGCGCAGCCGGAGGACTCCGGCATGATCCGCGTCGACGACGAGACCGGTCTCGGCGTCGCGATCGCGACGGACGGCAACGGCCGGTACGCCAAGCTGGACCCGTACACGGGCGCGCAGCTGGCCCTTGCCGAGGCCTACCGGAACGTCGCCACCACGGGCGCCAAGCCGCTGGCGGTCTCCGACTGCCTGAACTTCGGCTCGCCCGAGGACCCGGCGGTGATGTGGCAGTTCGCGGAGGCGGTACGCGGTCTCGCCGACGGCTGTCAGCAGCTCGGCACGCCCGTGACCGGCGGCAACGTCTCGCTCTACAACCAGACCGGCGACGCGGCGATCCACCCGACCCCGGTCGTCGCCGTCCTCGGCGTGATCGACGACGTGGCCCGCCGCACCCCGGTCGCCTTCCAGGAGGAGGGCCAGCTGATCTACCTCCTCGGCGACACCCGCGAGGAGTTCGGCGGCTCGGCCTGGTCCCAGGTGGTCCACGACCACCTCGGCGGCCTGCCCCCGGCGGTGGACCTGGAGCGGGAGCGGCTGCTCGCCGAGATCCTGATCTCCGCCTCCCGCGACGGCATGATCGACTCCGCGCACGACCTGTCCGACGGCGGTCTGATCCAGGCGGTCGTGGAGTCGGCGCTGCTCGGCGGCATCGGCGC
This sequence comes from Streptomyces sp. NPDC029296, assembly GCF_055569255.1. NCBI lineage: Bacteria > Bacillati > Actinomycetota > Actinomycetes > Kitasatosporales > Streptomycetaceae > Streptomyces > Streptomyces sp. NPDC029296. The sequence goes on along the minus strand of NZ_JBVHXT010000038.1, from coordinate 55,276 downwards.
CCGCCTGGTCGTCCCCGACGGCCTGGACGCCTTCACCTTCCTCCTGTCCGAGTCGGCCGGCCGCGCCATCGTCGCCGTCCCGCGCTCGGAGGAGATCCGCTTCACCGACATGTGCGGCGCCCGCGGCCTGCCGGCCACCCGCATCGGCGTGGTGGACGGCGACGCGGTCGAGATCCAGGGCGAGTTCTCCCTCCCCCTGGAAGACCTCCGCAAGGCCCACGAGGAGACGATCCCGGCGCTGCTGGCGTAAGCGGTCGTACGCCGTGAGGGTCCCGCCCGGACGAGTGTGTCCGGGCGGGACCCCCTGGTTTCAGCGCACGTAGTCTTTGAGGATCTCCGTGTCCAGCTCGATGCCCATCGGGCCGGGAAGGGCCACCTTCTCGCCGAACTTCGCGGTGTGGACGTCCCGGTACCCGCCGATCTGCCGGTCCGGCCCGCTGTGCACGGTCACCGTGCGGGAGTCCCGGTCGATCAAGAGGTAGAGCGGGATTCCCGCCTGGCCGTACGCGGTCGGCTTCTCGTGCCGGTCCCGCCGGTCGGTGTCCGAGTCGTACGAGGTGACCTCGACGACCATGAGCACACCGGCCGGGTCGGCCCACTCGCCGTGCCCGGCGAAGTGGGCCTCCGGGGCGATCACGGCGTCCGGCCTGGTCCTGCCCTCGTGGTATGCGTCGACTCGGAGTCCACGGGCCTGGTACACATCGAGGTCGGGCCTCGTCTGCATACAGCGTCGGGCCAGCCAGGTAACGATGGTGTCGTGGTCCCCGTCGGCCACCTTCTTGACTCCGATCCGTCCGTTGACGAACTCCAACGTGACGGTCTCGGGAGCGGCGGAGGCGATCGCTTCGAACTCCTGCACCGACATCTGAGACGTGCGCTCGGCCATAACCGTCATGTTGCCCCCCTTCCAGGCACAGGCCACCGTTGTCCGGTCCCGGCGCCGCGAGGCGGGTTTCGGCGTCGACCACCCGCACGAGTGATCGACGGCGGAGGTCCGCATAGGCTCGGCCGCATGCCAACAGCCAGGAAGCGTGTGCGTGGTTACGACCCGGCCAGGACGCGGGCCGCCGTCCTCGCCCAGTTCGGCAACGTGCGGGAGGCCGTGCGCGGGTTGGACGAGGAGCGGCTCGGGCTGCCCACGCGGCTCGGGGAGTGGACCGTGCGGGAGCTGGTCGTGCACATCGGCATGGCCGTCACCGCCGTGCTGCGGGCCGCCGCCCGCCCGGCGCCGCCGAAGCAGGACGTCCGGCTGGTCGACTGGACCTTCGCCACGGCCGCCAACTCCGCCGCCATCGACGACTTCACGCGCCGGCTCGCCGTGGAGCGCCCGGACCTCGACGCCTACCTCGCCGAGGCCGAGGACGGCCTGCGGGCCCTGCTGGCCGAGCACCCTGCCGGCCGGCTGCTGGAGACCAACGCGGGCGCCATGCCGCTGGACGACTACCTCGTCACCCGCACGGTGGAACTCGTCGTCCACACCGACGACCTGAACGCCGCCGTCCCGGGCCTCGCCGTGCCGTTCGACCGGCAGGCCCTGGCCGCCGCCACCCGGCTGCTCGCCGATGCGCTCGCGGTCAAGGCGCCCGGCGGCTCCACCGAGGTGCGCGTGCCGCCGTACGCCGTCGTGCAGTGCGTGGAAGGGCTCCGGCACACCCGCGGCACCCCGCCCAACGTCGTGGAGACCGACCCGCTGACCTGGATCCGGCTCGCCACCGGCCGCCTGGCCTGGGCGGACGCCGTGGCCGGCGCGCAGGTCGCCGCCAGCGGGGAGCGGGCCGACCTCGGCGGGCTGCTGCCGCTGCTGGGGTAGCGGAACCGGCGGCCGCCCGCCCTCGTCCCAACGGTATGAAACGGCACGGCAAGTGGCTCGGGCTGCTGATGGTTCCCCTGTTGGCGGGCTGTGCCGCCGGGGCGGCGGACAGGAGTGCCATGGGCGGGAACGCGTCGGTGACCGGCGTGGAGTGGCGGGTCGAGAGCGTCACGGCGGGCGGTGAGACCCTCGGCGCCCCCGCCGGCGGCTCCCCGCACCTGAGGATCGGCACCGACGGCACCGCGGCCGGCGATCTCGGCTGCAACCGGTTCAGCGCCCGCGTCGGCGTGCACGGGGACCGGATCACCTTCGGGGCGCTGCGCACCACCAAGATGGCCTGCGATCCCGCGCGGACGCGCTTCGAGCGGGCGCTCACCCGGGTGCTCGACGGGCAGACGGTCACCGGTACCGTCGAGCAGGGCAGGCTCACCCTCACCAGCGGTCACGGTGACCTCGTCCGGCTCGGCCGCGGCGCGCCCGAATGATGTGCGACACCTCACTCATCGCGGCGGCGAATCGTTCGTATTCGCCTCGCGACGGCCCGTCCCGGAAACGGTCCGATCGCCGCAACACGCCGGGTGACCTGCGTAAACGTAGAAAGCACCAAGGTGATCGGAGCGGTCGGGCCGGGCGAGGGCACGTATCCCCAATTCGGACCAGTGGTCGACCTCGCCTACACTCGGTGGCGTGCCACGTGGTGACGGTCGACTCAATCACGATCTGCTTCCCGGCGAAAAGGGCCCCCAGGACGCTTGCGGCGTCTTCGGCGTCTGGGCTCCGGGTGAAGAGGTCGCAAAGCTCACGTACTTCGGGCTCTACGCCCTCCAGCACCGGGGTCAGGAATCCGCGGGAATCGCGGTCAGCAACGGCTCCCAGATCCTCGTCTTCAAGGACATGGGCCTGGTTTCCCAGGTCTTCGACGAAACCTCGCTCGGTTCGCTCCAGGGTCACATCGCGGTCGGACACGCCCGCTACTCGACCACCGGAGCCTCCGTGTGGGAGAACGCCCAGCCGACGTTCCGTGCCACCGGGCACGGCTCGATCGCGCTCGGCCACAACGGCAACCTGGTCAACACGGCGCAGCTCGCCGAGATGGTCGCCGAACTGCCCAACGACAACAACAGCCGCTCCACCCGGGTCGCGGCGACCAACGACACCGACCTGCTGACGGCCCTGCTGGCCGCCCAGGTCGACGAGGACGGCAAACCGCTGACCATCGAGGAGGCCGCCCATACGGTCCTCCCGAAGGTGCGGGGAGCCTTCTCGCTCGTCTTCATGGACGAGCACACCCTCTACGCCGCCCGTGACCCGCAGGGCATCCGCCCGCTGGTCCTCGGCCGCCTGGAGCGCGGCTGGGTGGTCGCCTCCGAGTCGGCCGCCCTGGACATCTGCGGCGCCAGCTTCGTGCGCGAGATCGAGCCGGGCGAGTTCGTCGCCATCGACGAGAACGGCCTGCGCAGCTCGCGATTCGCGGAAGCGAAGCCCAAGGGCTGTGTCTTCGAGTACGTGTACCTGGCCCGCCCGGACACCGACATCGCCGGCCGCAACGTGTACCTCTCGCGCGTGGAGATGGGCCGCCGGCTGGCCAAGGAGGCCCCGGCCGAGGCCGACCTGGTCATAGCCACCCCGGAATCCGGCACTCCGGCCGCCATCGGCTACGCGGAGGCCTCCGGCATCCCCTTCGGCGCCGGCCTGGTCAAGAACGCCTACGTCGGCCGGACCTTCATCCAGCCCTCGCAGACCATCCGCCAGCTGGGCATCCGGCTGAAGCTGAACCCGCTGAAGGAAGTCATCAAGGGCAAGCGCCTGGTCGTCGTCGACGACTCGATCGTGCGCGGCAACACGCAGCGCGCCCTGGTCCGCATGCTCCGCGAGGCGGGCGCCGCCGAGGTCCACATCCGGATCTCCTCGCCGCCCGTGAAGTGGCCCTGCTTCTTCGGCATCGACTTCGCCACCCGCGCGGAACTGATCGCCAACGGCATGAGCATCGAGGAGATCGGCACCAGCCTGGGCGCCGACTCCCTCGCCTACATCTCCATCGACGGCATGATCGAGGCGACCACCATCGCCAAGCCGAACCTGTGCCGCGCCTGCTTCGACGGCGAGTACCCGATGGAGCTGCCGGACCCCGAGCTGCTCGGAAAGCAGCTGCTGGAGACCGAGCTGGCCGCCGGTCCCGCCGCCACGGCCGCGGCCGACGCGATCCGTCGCCCGTAACACCCCCGCAGTACGACACGAAAGCTCTCACAGTCATGTCTGAGACAACCGGTGCCAGCTACGCAGCGGCGGGCGTCGACATCGAGGCGGGCGACCGCGCGGTCGAGCTCATGAAGGAATGGGTGAAGAAGACCCGGCGCCCCGAGGTGCTGGGCGGCCTCGGCGGCTTCGCCGGGCTCTTCGACGCCTCCGCCCTCAAGCGCTACGAACGTCCCCTGCTGGCCTCGGCCACGGACGGCGTCGGCACGAAGGTGGACATCGCCCGCCGCATGGGCGTCTACGACACCATCGGCCACGACCTGGTCGCCATGGTCATGGACGACATCGTGGTGTGCGGCGCCGAGCCGCTGTTCATGACCGACTACATCTGCGTCGGCAAGGTCCACCCCGAGCGGGTCGCGGCCATCGTCAAGGGCATCGCGGAAGGCTGTGTGCTGGCCGGCTGCGCCCTGGTGGGCGGTGAGACGGCCGAACACCCGGGCCTGCTGGGCGAGGACGACTTCGACGTCGCCGGGGCCGGTACGGGCGTCGTGGAGGCCGACCGGCTGCTCGGCGCCGATCGCATCCGCACGGGTGACGCGGTGATCGCCATGGCGTCCTCCGGGCTTCACTCGAACGGGTACTCCCTGGTCCGTCACGTCCTGCTGGACCGCGCCGGGCTGGCCCTGGAGTCGGAGATCGCGGAGCTGGGCCGCAGCCTCGGCGAGGAGCTGCTGGAGCCGACGAAGATCTACTCGCTGGACTGCCTGGCGCTGACCCGCACCGCCGAGGTGCACGCGTTCAGCCACATCACCGGCGGCGGCCTCGCGGCGAACCTGGCCCGGGTGATCCCGGACGGTCTGCACGCCGTGGTGGACCGCTCCACCTGGACCCCGGGCGCGATCTTCGACCTGGTCGGGAAGACCGGCAGCGTCGAGCGCCTGGAGCTGGAGAAGACCCTCAACATGGGCGTCGGCATGATGGCGATCGTCCCGCAGGAGTCGGCCGAGGTGGCCCTCGCGACCCTGGCCGACCGGGGCGTCGACGCCTGGGTGGCCGGCGAGATCACCGAGCGCGGCGACAGGACGACGGGCGCCGAGCTGATCGGTGACTACGCGTAAGACCGGTACGCGGGGCCCCGGCCCCGCGACGGCAGCACAAAACCCGGTCCGGCGCCAAGGCCCCGGACCGGGAAAGTGCGGTAAAGCCCGCTGCAAGCGTTACGCGCCGCGACGGTGCTGCTGAGGACCGTCGTCCTCGTCGTCGTCGTCCTCATAGAGGTCGGCGTACCGTGCATACAGGTCGTCGTCGTGCTCATCGTCCTCGAAACGGTCGCCGTTCGGCGACTGGTTCGACGTCGATGCGCCCAGCTCCTCGGCCAGGCGTGAGAGGTCCGTCCCACCGCTGTTGTACTTCAGCTGGCGGGCGACCTTCGTCTGCTTGGCCTTGGCCCGGCCGCGCCCCATGGCTCGACCCCCTCAACGACGGGGCTCGACGGCCCCAGAGTCTGACACGCGTTCATGATCTGGAACGGACTCTCCGCGGAGAGGCCGGTCCGTAGGGCTTCCACGGTACCTGAGCCCGCGCCCATACGGTACGTCGCCCGCAGCAAGCGCGTCTGCCCAGGACCTTCGAGGCGCCCCGTCCTCGCTGGTCAGTGGCGATTTTAACCACTTATCGGGGAACGACCCGCCGGGGGAAGTGAGAGTTCTCTCGAAGTTCCCGCCGACGGGTACCGCTCATATGTGCGAACGGGCTAGCGCTCGGCGCCGTTCGCACGGGCGTCGGCCATCCGCCGCTCGGCGATCCGGTCGGCCGCGGCGGCCGGCGGGATCCCGTCTTCCTTCGCACGTGCGAATATGGCCAGCGTGGTGTCGAAAATCTCCGACGTCTTGGCCTTGCACCGGTCGAAGTCGAACCCGTGCAGCTCGTCGGCCACCTGGATGACCCCGCCCGCGTTCACCACGTAGTCCGGCGCGTAGAGGATCCCGCGGTCGGCGAGGTCCTTCTCCACCCCCGGGTGGGCGAGCTGGTTGTTGGCCGCGCCGCACACCACCTTTGCGGTGATCACCGGCACGGTGAGGTCGTTCAGCGCGCCGCCGAGGGCGCAGGGGGCGTAGATGTCGAGGCCCTCGACGCGGATCAGCTCCTCGGTGCCGGCGACGGCCGTCACGCCCTCGGGGTACTGGTCGAGGATCCGGCGCACGGCGTCCGGGCGCACGTCGGTGATCACGACCTCGGCGCCCTCCTCGCGCAGGTGCCGCACCAGCTGGTGGCCGACCTTGCCGACGCCCGCGACGCCGACCTTGCGGCCGCGCAGCGAGGGGTCGCCCCACAGGTGCTGGGCGGAGGCGCGCATGCCCTGGTAGACACCGAAGGAGGTGAGCACCGAGGAGTCGCCGGCCCCGCCGTTCTCCGGGGAGCGGCCGGTGGTCCAGCGGCACTCGCGGGCCACCACGTCCATGTCGGTGACGTAGGTGCCGACATCGCAGGCGGTGACGTAGCGACCGCCGAGGGAGGCGACCATCCGCCCGTAGGCGAGCAGCAGCTCCTCGGTCTTGTCGCGCTCGGGGTCGCCGATGATCACGGCCTTGCCGCCGCCGTGACGGAGACCGGCCATGGCGTTCTTGTACGACATCCCGCGCGCGAGGTTGAGCGCGTCGGCCACGGCCTCGGCCTCGGTCGCGTACGGGTAGAAGCGCGTGCCGCCGAGGGCGGGGCCGAGGGCGGAGGAGTGGATGGCGATCACGGCCTTGAGGCCGCTGGCGCGGTCCTGGCAGAGCACGACCTGCTCATGACCGCCCTGGTCCGAGTGGAACAGGGTGTGCAGAACATCGGCAGGCGCGCCGGTTACGTCGGTCACTGTGGTGACTCCTGTGTACTAGCGGCGAGTGGGGTCGGTCCCCGTACGGGTGGCGGGGAGCCGTGGCATGAGCGTAGAGCCTCGGCCCCGTCACCATCCGCTCAGTGTTCAGGATCACTCGCACGGAGCCCTGACGCACGCATGACCGTGACACGATGCGCAGTGGTTTCGAGCCGGGCCCGATGGGGAGGGAGCAGGCGTGCCCAAGGTGTCCTCCGTGGTCGTCCCCTATGCCGCCTACCTGCGTGTGTACGAGCCGCTGGGCGCCTTCCCGGAGCCCGAGCGCGACCACTGGGCGCGCTACGCCCGCCGCCCCGACCGCCCTTCCTACCAGGACGAACTGCGGCGCTCCCTGGCCGACTTGGTGGCCACCCCACCGATCGCGGTGCCGGTGCACGAGAGCGGGGACGCCTTCGTGCTGGAGGTCGACGGGGTCGTCTGCGTGTGCCCCTGGCGGACCCGGCTGCGCGGCTGGCAGGCCCTGGACGGGCTCGCGGAGGAGCTGCCCCCGCCGGTGCTGGACGCGGTGCTGCCGCCGGTGGTGCGCCGGCAGGCGGCCCAGGACTACGAGCGCTGGCTCGCCCGCAACCCGGATGCCCGCCCGTGGATCCGCACGGCGACCTGGCAGGTGCCGCTGAACTGGTTCGTGCTGGTCGCGGACGACGAGCGGCGGTACGACGAGGGGACCGCCGACGTGCCCCCGGTACTGCGCTACCGCACGGCGATGGTGCAGGCCCGGCGCCGGGTGGCGCGGGCGCTGCGCACGCTGCGGGACACCGTCGAGGAGGGCCCGCTGATCGACGGCGTGGTGGACGTCGGCCGCTGGCTGGAGGAGTTCCACCCGCGCTCGCTGGTGGAGCTGGACTACGGCGGGCTGGTGCACGTGCTGCCGGCGGGCGAGCTGGAGGGCGACCACTCGGCGGCGGACGTGGCGGCCGGGATCGAGGCGCTGCGCCGGGGCGACGGCATGGCCGCCGGGGAGGCGTACGGGCGGCTGGTGGAGCGCTGGCGGGCGGTCCGGGACCGGCGCTCCGCGAACTGAGTGACGTGGGTCACGGTCAAACCGGCCCGGAGGACGTACGTTCTACCTCGCTTGACCATCTGACGGGACGTTGGACTCGATCTGGACTTTTGTCCCAAGGGTGATGGACAGCACTTACAAGGCCCTTGCCCAGGAAGCCACCCCTCGTGCCAAAATAGGACAAGGAGTCCGGGGAGGGCTCCGTCCGTCCCACTATGCTCCATTGTGGCCGGAATCTCAGCATTGCACGCTTTGGGGGGTCCGGTGACTCCTGAACCCCACTGTGACTGATCGTCACAGTGGGGTGACTGTCCGCTATGGCATGGTCCATCGGCTTCCGTCGCTGATGAACACCTGGGAGGGCAATTCCATCGGTTTGGCCGACGCGGCTGGACAGATGGTGTAGTTGTAGTGCCGAGGACAAGCCGTTCGTCCTATAACCGACTCGACTTGCGTCCGCCATTTCGGGCAACGCGGGTCAAGGTGCAGAATTTAGAGGAAAGAACCGAGAAGGTTCGGTTCTCCCGAGGAGGCCGCTCATGACCGCTCGCACCCCTGATGCCGAGCCGCTGCTGACCCCCGCTGAGGTCGCCACCATGTTCCGCGTCGACCCCAAGACGGTCACGCGGTGGGCGAAGGCCGGCAAGCTCACGTCCATCCGCACGCTCGGTGGGCACCGCCGCTACCGCGAGGCGGAGGTCCGGGCGCTGCTGGCGGGCATCCCGCAGCAGCGCAGCGAGGCCTGAACAACCGCGTAACCGGGCAAGACGGACGGTCCCCCAACCGTCCGGGGCGCCCGAAACCTTGGCTCCACACGACGCGGGACCTGCCCCAACAGGCCCCACGCCCAAGCCGAAGAGAACGTCGTAGGCACACAGCACAGGGTGCGTCGTCGATCGCGCTGGACCCCGCCGGGTCCAGCGCGATCTTTTTTGTGCGCGGGGTGCGGGCGGGGGCGGGGTCTGTGAGCGTCCTTGTCGGAGTCTGGGGAGGCCTGTCGGAACGGCTGGGTGCGACCCCGGGTCACAGTGCAATTGCACATATTAAATTGACCCATTGTAGGAGAGGGGTAAGTTCCCCTGTTTCCCCAACTCGTGCGGTGACTCCCGTCACACGGCAGGGCGCTTGCCGCTCCCGGCACGCATGGGTTAAAGAGCCGCACCGCTCTCAGGGGCCCATGTGCGTACGGGTGTTGGGTCCGGCGGGGTCACGCGCGCGGGCGGCCCTCGCCCTCGGCGGCCTCCCGCTCGCCCTCCTGGCCCCGCGGGCCGGCGGCCATCGCCAGCCGCAGCAGATGGTGGCAGACGGGACAGTGACGGGTGAGATGCCGGTAGGACGTGGCGGCCGCCAGATGGGCCCTCAGAAGCGCCCGCGTCTCGTGCCTGACCGACGCCGTCATACGCCACCTCCAGGGGCCGCACAGGAGGAACGGGCCCTGCTCCCTGGGTACCGGTGGAAAGAGACGCCGTCAAGGCCGCGCGCCGCCACCGGAAGGGTGAAGAGCCGCCCGGCGGGGGCCACTTCGCGACGGGCGGGGGCGCGAGCGGGATCGGCGTTTCCCGCAAACACGACCGAGGCCCGCTTCCCTTGCGGGAAGCGGGCCTCGGTTCGATGCGGTCCTGACGGGATTTGAACCCGCGGCCTCCACCTTGACAGGGTGGCGAGCACTCCAAACTGCTCCACAGGACCTTGCTCGCGGCGCTTGTTCGTGCGTTGCGCTGCGAGAAGGACTGTACAGGAGGGTGAGGGTGCTGGTCGAACTCACCCTCCGTACCGGGTCGGCTACGGGGCCGCCGCGTCGATCGCCTTCACGATCCGCTTGTCCGACACCGGGTACGCCGTGCCCAGCGCGTGGGCGAAATAGCTGACCCGCAGCTCCTCGATCATCCAGCGGATGTCCAGCACCTGCTGCGGCACCGGCCGGCCCTGGGGCAGCTGCTCCAGCAGCCAGGCGTACTCGTCCTGCATCTCGTGGACCTTCTCCATGCGCGTGGTGTCCCGCTGCGCGTTGGCCGGCATCTGCTGCAGGCGCCGGTCGGCGGCCACCAGATAGCGCATCAGGTCGGGCAGGCGGCGTATCCCCGCCCAGGTGACGAAGCCGGGCTTCACGAGGGCGTCCAGCTGCTTGCGGACGTCCGTCAGGTTGGCGAGCAGGGCGGGGCTGCGTACGGCCTTCAGGCGCCGCTCACAGGCCTGCCAGGCGGCCAGCACCTGCTGCACTTGGGCGACCGTGCGGACCGTGGTGTCCACGATCTCCGCGCGCACCTTGTCGTACAGCTTCCGGTACGACTCCTCGTCCCACACCGGACCGCCGAAGTCCGCGATGAGCTTGTCCGCCGCCGCCATCGCGCAGTCGTCGAACAGGGCCTGGATGGAGCCGTGCGGATTCGCGGACAGGGCCAGCTTCTGCTGGTTCGTCAGCTTCTCGGACGCGAACTTCGCCGGGTTCACCGGGATGTTGCGCAGGATCAGCCGGCGGGTGCCCTTCCACATGGCCTCCGTCTGCTCCGCCTCGGTGTCGAACAGCCGGACCGAGACCGTGTCGCCGTCGTCCACCAGCGCCGGGTACGCCCGCACCGGCTGCCCGGCCCGGCGCGTCTCGAAGACCCGGGTCAGCGCGCCGATCGTCCAGTCGGTCAGGCCCGCGCGCTCCAGGGACTCGCCGCCCTCGCGGGACGCGGTCGCCGCCGCGGCCTGGGACAGGGCCTTGCGCGCCTTCGGCTTCAGCCTGAGCTTCAGCACCTCCAGGTCCTTGTCCTCGGCGAGCTTGCGGCGCCGCTCGTCGACGATCCGGAAGGTGATCTTCAGGTGGTCGGGGACCCTCGCCCAGTCGAAGTCGTCCGCCTCGAAGGGCACGCCGACCATCCGCTTCAGCTCGCGGGCCATGGTGACGGTCAGCGGCTCCTGGAGGGGCACCGCCCGCTCCAGGAACGCCTTGGCGTAGTTCGGCGCCGGGACGTAGTGGCGGCGGATCGGCTTGGGCAGCGAGCGGATCAGCTCGGTCACCACCTCCTCGCGCAGGCCCGGGATCTGCCAGTCGAAGCCCTCGTCCGTGACCTGGTTGAGCACCTGGAGCGGGATGTGCACCGTCACGCCGTCGGCGTCCGCGCCCGGTTCGAACTGGTAGGTGACCTTGAACTTCAGGTTGCCCTGGCGCCAGGTGTCCGGGTAGTCGGCCTTGGTGACCGCCTCCGCGGACTCCCGGATGAGCATCTCCCGCTCGAAGTCCAGGAAGTCGGGCTGCTCGTGCCGCTTGTGCTTCCACCAGGAGTCGAAGTGCGCGCCGGAGACGACGTGTTCGGGCACCCGCTGGTCGTAGAAGTCGAACAGGGTCTCGTCGTCCACGACGATGCCCCGGCGCCGGGCGCGGTGCTCCAGCTCCTCGACCTCGCTGAGCAGCCTGCGGTTGTCGGCGAAGAACTTGTGGTGCGTGCGCCAGTCGCCCTCCACCAGCGCGTTGCGGATGAACAGCTCGCGGGAGACCTCGGGGTCGATCCGGCCGTAGTTCACCTTGCGCTGGGCGACGATCGGGACGCCGTACAGCGTGACCTTCTCGTACGCCATCACGGCCGCCTGGTCCTTCTCCCAGTGCGGTTCGCTGTACGTGCGCTTCAGCAGGTGTTCGGCCAGCGGTTCGACCCACTCGGGCTCGATCCTGGCGTTGACCCGGGCCCAGAGCCTGGACGTCTCCACCAGTTCCGCCGACATCAGGAACTTCGGCTGCTTCTTGAACAGCGCCGAGCCCGGGAAGATCGCGAACTTGGCGCTGCGGGCGCCCAGGTACTCGTTCTTGTTGCCGTCCTTGACGTCCTTCATCCCGATGTGGGAGAGCAGGCCGGCGAGGAGGGAGACGTGGACGCGGTCGGCCGGGGCGTCGGTACCCGCCGAGGGCTCCTCGAGGTGGATGCCCATCTGCTTGGCGACCGTGCGCAGCTGGGTGTAGATGTCCTGCCACTCGCGGATGCGCAGGAAGTTCAGGTACTCCTGCTTGCACATCCGGCGGAAGGACGACGACCCCCGCTCCTTCTGCTGCTCGCGGATGTACCGCCACAGGTTCAGATAGGCGAGGAAGTCGCTGGTCTCGTCCTTGAAGCGGGCGTGCTGCTGGTCGGCCTGGGTCTGCTTGTCGGCCGGGCGCTCGCGCGGGTCCTGGATGGACAGCGCGGCGGCGATGACCATGACCTCGCGGGCGCAGCCGTTCTCGGCGGCCTCCAGGACCATCCGGGCCAGCCGCGGGTCGACCGGCAGCTGGGCCAGCTTGCGGCCGGTGTCCGTGAGCCGCTTGCGGGGGTCCTTCTGGGCCGGGTCCAGCGCGCCCAGCTCCTGGAGCAGCTGCACGCCGTCGCGGATGTTGCGGTGGTCCGGCGGGTCGATGAAAGGGAACTTCTCGATGTCGCCGAGGCCGGCCGCGGTCATCTGGAGGATGACGGAGGCGAGGTTCGTCCGCAGGATCTCCGCGTCCGTGAACTCCGGGCGGGCGAGGAAGTCCTCCTCGGAGTACAGGCGGATGCAGATGCCGTCGGACGTACGGCCGCAGCGGCCCTTGCGCTGGTTGGCGCTGGCCTGGGAGACCGGCTCGATGGGCAGCCGCTGGACCTTGGTGCGGTGGCTGTAGCGGCTGATCCGGGCGAAGCCGGGGTCGATGACGTACTTGATGCCCGGGACGGTCAGGGAGGTCTCGGCGACGTTGGTGGCCAGAACGATCCTGCGCCCGGTGTGCTGCTGGAAGACGCGGTGCTGCTCGGCGTGCGAGAGCCGGGCGTAGAGGGGGAGGACCTCCGTGAACCTGTACTTCTTCTTCTCCAGCGCGTCCGCGGTGTCCCGGATCTCCCGCTCACCGGAGAGGAAGACGAGGATGTCGCCCGGCCCCTCGGCCATCAGTTCCTCGACGGCGTCGGTGATGGCGGTGATCTGGTCGCGGTCGGCGTCCTCGGACTCCTCCTCCAGGAGGGGCCGGTAGCGGACCTCCACGGGATACGTCCGCCCGCTCACCTCGATGATCGGGGCGTCGCCGAAGTGCCGGGAGAAGCGCTCGGGGTCGATGGTCGCCGAGGTGATGACGACCTTCAGGTCCGGGCGCTTGGGCAGCAGCTGGGCCAGGTAGCCCAGCAGGAAGTCGATGTTGAGGGACCGCTCGTGGGCCTCGTCGATGATGATCGTGTCGTAGGCGCGCAGCTCGCGGTCGGTCTGGATCTCGGCGAGCAGGATGCCGTCCGTCATCAGCTTGACGAAGGTGGCGTCCGGGTTGACCTGGTCGGTGAAGCGGACCTTCCAGCCGACGGCCTCGCCGAGCGGGGTCCGCAGCTCCTCGGCGACCCGCTCCGCGACCGTCCGGGCGGCGATCCGGCGCGGCTGGGTGTGCCCGATCATGCCGCGCACGCCCCGGCCCAGCTCCATGCAGATCTTGGGGATCTGCGTGGTCTTGCCGGAGCCGGTCTCACCGGCCACGATGACGACCTGGTGGTCGCGGATGGCGTCCGCGATCGCGTCCTTCTTCTGGCTGACCGGCAGCTGCTCGGGGTAGGTGACGGCCGGCACGCGGGAGCGGCGCTCGGCCATCCGGCCGGCGGCGCGGTCGATCTCGGTCTCGATCTCGGCGAGCACGGCGGCGCGCGCCTCCGGCTTGCGGATCTTGCGCGCGCCCTCCAGCCGCCGCCCGATCCGGTGCGCGTCGCGCAGCGACAGCTCGGTCAGGCGGGGGGCGAGGGTGCCGAGGGCGGGGGCGGGATGCGTAGACATACGCGATCCAGGATCTCACCCAGGACGAAAAACACGCGAACGATTTGACCGGGGGCGGCCCGGCGCCCCCGGTCACCGACAGGCACCCCGCACGACAAGCTGCCAAAGTAGCCGTTATGCCCGATAAGCAACGCTGGGCGGCGTTCAAGGCATCTCCTTTCCTGCCCGCCACGGTCCTCGTCCTCATCCTCGCCGCCGCGGCCGGCCTCTTCGCCGGCTCGTACACGTACGCCATGGCCAACCCGACCCCGCACGGCATCCCGACGGCGGTCACCGGCCGCTACGACGAGCCGGCCGCCCGGCGCTTCATCGACGGCATGGAGGAGGCGCTGGACGCCTCGATGCGGCTGCACCCGTACGGCAGCCGGCGGGACGCGGTACGGGCCGTGGACGAGCAGAAGGTGTTCGCGGTGCTGGACGTGCCCGCCGGCGGCCGGACGGTCTCGCTGGACGTGTCCGGGGCGTCCGGGGCGACGGTCGCCCAGGTGCTCGGGCAGGCGGCGGGGCAGGTCGGCAAGGCCACCGGCACCACCGTGGTGGTCCGCGACCTCAAGCCGCTGCAGCCGGGCGACCCGCGGGGACTGGCCATCTTCTACATCACCCTGGCCGCCGTGATCATCGGCTTCGTGGGCGCCATCCAGCTCAGCGTGCACGCGCGGGAGCTGAACCCGGCGGAGCGGATCGCCTACACCGTCGCCTACGCCGTGCTCGGCGGGTTCACGATCGGCGCGGTGGTCGACTGGTGGCTGGGCGCGGTCCGGCTGCCGTTCGTCGAGTCGTGGGCCATCCTCGCCTTCACGATGTTCACGTCCGGCATGGTGTTCACGATGTTCAACACCCTGTTCGGCCGGTGGGCCATGCTGCCGACCTGGGGCCTGATGGTGCTGCTGGGCAACCCGTCGTCCGGCGGTGCCGTCTCCTGGCCGCTGCTGCCGTCCCTGCTCGGCACGATCGGCCGCTGGCTGCCGCCCGGCGCCTCGGTGAACGCCCAGCACACCGCGGTGTACTTCCGGGGCCACCAGCACGCCGTCCCGTTCCTGGTGCTGGCGGCCTGGGCGGTGGTCTCCTGCGCGGTGTTCCTGACCTGGCGCCACCGCCACCCGGGCGGGCGTCCGGTCCGGCCGGCCGGCGAGGAGGGCCTGGAGAGGGCCTAGGAGGCGCCCTGGGCGCCCTGGGCGCCCTGGGCGCCCTGGGCGGGCGGGGCGGCCTGTGCGGCCGGAGCGGGTTCGGCGTGCCTGCGGGCCGTTCCCTCGCCGAGCGCGATCGACCTGGCGGTGTTGGAGACGGCCTTGATGCCCAGGTAGGCCGTGGTCATGCCGCTGACGGCGGTGAACGCGCCGGTGAGGACGCCGACGATCACCGCCTTGTCCCCGTCGAGCCGCCAGACGCCGACGATCGCGACCGTGGCGATCGCGAGATTGCTGACGACCACCGCGAACAGCCCGTACCGTGCCCGGACCTTCTCCAGGTCGGTGTCCCGCCCGGCTCTGCCCTCGTTCCGGCTCATGCGCTCCCCCCGCCCCCGCGCACCTCGCGCGGTGAGGCCGAACGTAGCGCCGACCGGGCGCGGTGCCAAGGCGGTCACCGCGCGTCCGGCCGGGGCCGGTCCCGGTCAGTGGCCCCCGGGAGGCGGGGGCCCTCCCGGGCCGCCGGCGAGGAGGGCGGCGACGGCCCCGGGCGACCAGTGGCCGTCGGCGCCGGGGCAGGAGGCGACGTAGGAGGCGACCGCGTCGGTGTCCCAGGCCCCGGCGGAGAGCAGGCCCGCGGCCAGGAAGCGGACGTAGGCGGCGGACGGGGCGACCCACGGCACGTCGTTCACGCCCCACGGCGCGGTGAAGGTCAGCACCGGCAGGCCGTCCACCTGACCGGCGCACACCAGGGTTTCGTAGCGCCCCTCGCCGAGGACGGCACGCCCTCGCGTGAGCACCTCCACCAGGTCCAGGTCCCCGTCGGGCCCCCGGTACATCTCCTGCGCCGCGATGTCGGCGAACTGCCCGCTGGTCACCAGGTGCGCCCGGGCCAGCACCCGCCCGTCCGCCTCCGGATCGTAGAAGGCGCGCCCGCCGCCCCAGACGGCGGACTCGGTGGCGAAGTACATCGCGCCGGTCAGTTCCAGGGGGATGGACCGGACCGGCATGGCGGGGTCGCGGCATCCGGGATAGTCCCGGACCGCGCCGGGCGGCCGGCCGCCCTTGATGTAGGCGGCGAGACGGTCCAGGTGGGTGTTGGAGCCGTAGGAGGTGTACCAGACCCGCTCGGGATACCGGTCGGGCGGCGGCGTCGGATCGATGCTCGGTAAGGCCTTCACCGTGGCGGGCTCCGTGGGCGTACCGGTGGGCAGGGCGGGTACGAAAGAGCCCCTCTCCGTGAACGAAGAGGGGCTCTGCCCTGGTCAGGGCGGCTGTGGCTGGGGCCGGGGTCGAACCGGCGACCTTCCGCTTTTCAGGCGGACGCTCGTACCAACTGAGCTACCCAGCCACGGTGTTTCACGTGAAACACCAGCGGTCCTGACGGGATTTGAACCCGCGGCCTCCACCTTGACAGGGTGGCGAGCACTCCAAACTGCTCCACAGGACCAAGCGTGTGTGCAACAGTGTCGCACACGGTATTGCGTGCCCCCAACGGGATTCGAACCCGTGCTACCGCCTTGAAAGGGCGGCGTCCTAGGCCGCTAGACGATGAGGGCTATCGGCCCGCCTGGGCGCTTCTCAGCGCGTCGGGGACGTGAGAAGCATATGGGATGGCGAGCGGTATCGCCAAAACGCTTTACGGCAGGGCGCTGGGAGGGGTGGGTGAAGGGGACCGCGAGGCACCGGTGGCGCCGGGCTGGTTCTCGTCCACCAGGTGGCGGCTGACCTCGGCGGTCGTCAGGCCCAGCCCACCCAGTTCGATGGCGTCCCAGGCCTGGAGCCGGCGGCTGTCCCGGTCGAAGTAGAGGACCGAGGCCTCGATCGGGGCGGGGTGCTCGTGCTCCACGGCCCGCAGCCCGCCGCCGCCGGTCGAGCCCTCCCTGCGCAGCCGGGTGCCGTACGGCAGCAGCCGCGTGCCCTCGTGGTGCAGGTGCCCGCAGAGCACCAGGGGGACCACGCCGTCCGTCTCCTCGGCGGCGGTCGGCTCGTGCGCGACCGCCACGTCCACGGGGGTGCCGGCCGCCCGCTGGTCGCGCAGGGCGCTGGCCAGCCGGGCACCCGCCAGCCGTTCGGCCGCCTCGCCACCGGGCACCGCCGAGCGGTCGGGGGTGAATTGCGGATCACCGGTGCCCGCGAACCGCAGGCCCGCCACCGTCACGGCCCGGCCCTCGTCCAGCACGCGCACGTTCCGCACGCGCTCCAGATAGCGCTGGGTGGTCCGGGAGTCGTGGTTGCCGCGCACCCAGACGTAGGGCACGCCCAGGTCCCCGATCGGGTCCAGGAAGCCGTTCTCCGCCGCCGTGCCGTGGTCCATCGTGTCCCCGGAGTCGACGATCACGTTCACCTGGTACTGCTTCACCAGCGAGCCGATGATCTTCCAGCTCGCCGGGTTCAGATGGATGTCCGACACGTGCAGGACCCGGATGGTGGACGGGTCGGGGCGGTAGGCCGGAAGGGTGGACGTGGCGTCGTACAGCTTCGTCACGTTCGTCACCAGGCGCGCCAGCTCCTTCTGGTAGACGTCGAACTCCGTGACGATGCTGCGTGCGTTGCCGACCACGGACGGGGCCGAGGCGAGCAGCCCGGAGAACCTCGGCTCCAGGACCGACTTCGGGTTCCAGGTGGCGTACGCCGACGCGCCCGAGGCGGCCAGCAGCACCAGGGCCAGCCCGCCGGCGGCCAGGGCCCGGCGCGGGCGGCGGTAGACGGCGAGACCCAGGGCGGTGGCCCCGCAGACCACGGCGACGCAGGAGCGCACGGCCAGGTCCCGCGTGCCGTGCCCGACGTCCCGGACGACCTCGTCCTGGAGCCCGGAGATCCGTTCCGGATGGTCGACCAGCGCCTGGGCGCGCGGCGGGTCCAGCCGTTGGACGTTCACGTCCAGACGGACCGGGGCCGCGTGGCTGTCCAGGGAGAGCGAGCCCAGCGGGGACACGTCGATCCTGGTGCCGCCGGTGAGGGAGGGCCGCAGCGCCATCGTCGTGTCCATCGGGCCGACCGGGACCCGGGCCGTGCCGGCGACCAGCAGGCCCAGCCAGGCGCCGGCGAGCACCACGGCGGTCAGGCCGAGGGCGCGTGCCCAGGGGCGGGGGCGGGCGGCGAGTTCGGGCGGGGGGAGGGGGCGGGGTCGTGCGCGGTGCGGCATCCGGTGGCGCATGGTGCTCAGGGCTGCGAGGGGGACGCGGGCCATTGGTGCCGTATGCCCACGTCAAGGGGTGGATATGCGACGCCGTTCGCGGACAATGGCCGTGTGCTGGAGATGACGCGCGAGGAGTTCGAGGAACTGGTCGCCGAGGCGCTGGACCGGATCCCGCCGGAGCTGACGCGGCTGATGGACAACGTCGCGGTGTTCGTCGAGGACGAACCGCCCGCCGACGATCCCGAGCTGCTCGGGCTCTACGAGGGGACACCGCTGACCGAGCGGGGCGAGTGGTACGCGGGGGTCCTGCCGGACCGGATCACCGTCTACCGAGGGCCGACGCTCAGGATGTGCGCCAGCCGGGAGGACGTGATCGCGGAGACCGAGGTGACGGTGGTGCACGAGATCGCCCACCACTTCGGCATCGACGACGACCGGCTGCACGCCCTCGGGTACGGGTGAGCGGGACGGCTGCCGCGGCCGGCCCCGGGTGCGCGGCGCCCGGTGCCGGTGCCCGGACGGGTACGGCCGAACGGGGCGCCCGGCACGGGTGAACGTGGGGCGGTGGGTGCCGCCGTGCGCCCGGGGCGTGCGCGTGTCCTCTTGCGGGCGGCGGGAGTTGGGGAGGTTGACTCCGTCCCCCGCCCCCGGAGGTGGCCGCCGTGCGCCCCTTGTACGTACCCGTCCGTCTGGCCGCCACCGTACTGGCCGTCACCGCCGTCGCCGGCTGTGTGAACGTGGGCCACGGCGCGGACCGGGCCCGCCCCTCCCACTCGGCGGGACAGCCCGGCGGCGAGGCACCCGACGGCGGCCCGGCCCCGGGCGTGGACGGATCCGTCGAGGCGGGCGGGGCGGCCGACGGCACCCACGGCCACGGCGGCAAGGCGAAGCCGGGGGAGCCCGGCTCGGCCCCGCCCGCCCCGTCGGGCGGGGACAGCCCCTCGGACGCACCGGAGAGGCCGGGGAACCGGGGCGAGCCGGAGGAGCCCGGGGAGACCGACGCGCCCGGCGGCCCGGCGCCGACCAAGGCCCCGCCCACGCCCCCGGCCAGCTCCGCCCCGCCCCCGCCGCCGGCCACCACGGAGCCGCCGCCGGTCACCGAGCCGCCGTCGGCCGAGCCGTCCTCCTCGGCGCACGAGGAACCCGGGCCCCAGCTCGTCCAGCGCGAGCCGGCGCCCGCGGCGGGCGCGGCCGTGTGACTCCTCCCCCCAGCACCGGCGCCGGCCGGACCACTGTGACGTGGGTCTATGCCGCCAGGTTTGCCTTCAGGGGTGGTGGGTGCGTATGGTGGTAGATCGTTTGATCCCATTTGCCCGGCGCCACCACAGAGCGCGCCGTGTGGCGCGTACTCTCCTTTGCCGTGGCGGACCGCATCGAGGCGGTCGTGAGCGAATCACGGAGTTGACGGGCGCGTGCCGACGAGACTCCGGAAGGTTTCGCATTCGCATGTCCGTGTCCAGTACCGACCAGATCGTCATGTCCGAGAACGAGAACGAACTCGACGTGACGAACGAGGTCACCGAGGCCCCCGAGGCCGCTGACACCACCCCCCAGACCACCTTCGCCGACCTCGGCCTCCCCGAGGGCATCGTGCGCAAGCTCGCGCAGAACGGCGTGACGACCCCCTTCCCGATCCAGGCCGCGACCATCCCGGACGCCCTGGCCGGCAAGGACATCCTCGGCCGTGGCCGCACCGGCTCCGGCAAGACCCTCTCCTTCGGTCTGCCGACCCTGGCCCTGCTGGCCGGCGGCCGCACCGAGAAGAAGCGGCCCCGCGCGGTCATCCTCACCCCGACCCGCGAGCTGGCCATGCAGGTCGCCGACGCTCTCCAGCCCTACGGCGACGTCCTCGGCCTGAAGATGAAGGTCGTCTGCGGCGGCACCTCCATGGGCAACCAGATCTACGCCCTGGAGCGCGGTGTCGACGTCCTCGTCGCCACCCCCGGCCGGCTGCGCGACATCATCAACCGCGGCGCCTGCTCCCTGGAGGACGTGCGGATCGCCGTCCTCGACGAGGCCGACCAGATGTCCGACCTGGGCTTCCTGCCCGAGGTCACCGAGCTGCTCGACCAGGTGCCGGCCGACGGCCAGCGCATGCTCTTCTCCGCCACGATGGAGAACGAGATCAAGACCCTGGTCGACCGCTACCTGAACGAGCCCGTCCTGCACGAGGTGGACGCGGCCCAGGGCGCGGTGACGACCATGTCGCACCACATCCTCATCGTGAAGCCCAAGGACAAGGCGCCGGTCACCGCCGCGATCGCCTCCCGCAAGGGCCGCACGATCATCTTCGTCCGCACCCAGCTGGGCGCCGACCGCGTCGCCGAGCAGCTGCGCGACGCCGGGGTGAAGGCCGACGCGCTGCACGGCGGCATGACCCAGGGCGCCCGGACCCGGACCCTCGCGGACTTCAAGGACGGGTACGTGAACGTGCTCGTCGCCACCGACGTCGCCGCCCGCGGCATCCACGTCGACGGCATCGACCTGGTCCTGAACGTGGACCCGGCCGGCGACCACAAGGACTACCTGCACCGGGCCGGCCGTACCGCCCGCGCGGGCCGTACCGGCACGGTCGTCTCGCTCTCCCTGCCGCACCAGCGGCGCCAGATCTTCCGCCTGATGGAGGACGCCGGCGTCGACGCGGCCCGCCACATCATCCAGGGCGGCGCCGCCTTCGAACCGGAGGTCGCCGAGATCACCGGCGCCCGCTCCATGACCGAGGTCCAGGCCGAGTCGGCCGGAAACGCCGCCCAGCAGGCCGAGCGCGAGGTCGCCCAGCTCACCAAGCAGCTGGAGCGCGCCCAGCGCCGCGCGGCCGAGCTGCGCGAGGAGGCCGACCGGCTGGTCGCCCGGGTCGCCCGCGAGCGCGGCGAGGACCCGGAGACGGCGGTGGCCGAGGCCCAGGCGACGGCGGCGGAGCAGCTCGCCGTGGCCGAGGAGCCGGCCGAGCGCGAGACCGAGCGCGAGGAGCGCCCGGCGGCGGCGCCGTACGAGCGCCGGGAGCGGCGCGGCTTCGAGCGTCGCGACGACCGCCGGGACGACCGGGGCGAGCGCCGTCCGTTCGACCGTGACCGTGACCGTGGGTTCGAGCGCCGTGACGACCGCGGTGGCCGTGGCTTCGAGCGTCGCGACGACCGGGGCGACCGGGGCGACCGTCGTCCGTTCGACCGTGACCGTGACCGTGGGTTCGAGCGCCGTGACGACCGCGGTGGCCGTGGCTTCGAGCGTCGCGACGACCGCCGTGACGACCGTGGTGGCCGTGGCTTCGAGCGCCGTGACGACCGCCGGGACGACCGGGGCGAGCGCCGTCCGTTCGAGCGCCGTGACGACCGTGGCGGCCGTGGCTTCGAGCGTCGCGACGACCGTCGTGACGACCGGGGCGGCTTCCGCCGCGAGGAGCGCGGTGGCTTCCGCCGTGACGAGCGGAGCGGCCACCGGGGCAGCGACCGTCCGTTCAACCGCGACCGCCGTGACGACCGCCCGGGCTTCCGCTCCGGTGGCCACGACCGCCCCTACGGCCGTCGTGACGACCACCGCGGCACCGGCGGCTCCTTCGGCCGCCGCGAGGACAAGCCGCGCTGGAAGCGCAACGGCTGACACCCCGTGAGGTGAGGGAAGGGCCCGTACGACACCGGTCGTACGGGCCCTTCCGCGTTCCCGCCCAGTGGCGCATATCACATCACCGGGCAGGGAATTGCTGGAGGCATGACAGATGACGCGCGGGTGACAGGACCGCGGGCGGCGCCCGGCCCGTCGGACGAGGAACGGCTGGCGCAGCTCGGCTACACCCAGGTCCTCGCGCGCCGGATGTCGGCGTTCTCGAACTACGCCGTCTCCTTCACGATCATCTCGGTCCTCTCCGGCTGTCTGACCCTCTACCTCTTCGGCATGACCACGGGCGGCCCCGCCGTGATCACCTGGGGCTGGGCCGCGGTCGGCCTGATGACGCTGTTCGTGGGCCTGTCCATGGCCGAGATCTGCTCGGCGTACCCGACCTCGGCGGGCCTGTACTTCTGGGCCCACCGGCTGGCGCCGGCGCGCTCGGCGGCGGCCTGGGCGTGGTTCACGGGCTGGTTCAACGTGCTGGGCCAGGTGGCGGTGACCGCGGGCGTCGATTTCGGCGCGGCCTCCTTCCTGGGCGCCTATCTGAACCTCCAGACCGGCTTCGAGGTGACCCCGGGCCGTACGGTGGCACTGTTCGCGGCGATCCTCGTCCTGCACGGCCTGCTGAACACCTTCGGCGTGCGGATCGTGGCGTTCCTGAACGGCGTGAGCGTGTGGTGGCACGTCCTCGGAGTCGCGGTGATCACCGGCGCGCTCGCACTGGTCCCCGACCACCACCAGCCGGCGTCCTTCGTCTTCACGCACTTCGTCAACGAGACGGGCTGGGGCAGCGGCCCGTACGTGGTCCTGCTGGGACTGCTGATGGCCCAGTACACCTTCACCGGCTACGACGCCTCCGCCCATATGACCGAGGAGACCCGGAACGCGGCCACCGCGGGCCCGAAGGGCATCGTCCGCTCGATCTGGACGTCCTGGATCGCCGGCTTCGTGCTCCTGCTGGGCTTCACCTTCGCCATCCAGTCCTACGACGCGGAACTCGCCTCCCCCACCGGCGCCCCGCCCGCCCAGATCCTCCTGGACGCCCTCGGCGCCACGGCCGGCAAGCTGCTCCTGCTGGTGGTGATCGGCGCCCAGCTCTTCTGCGGGATGGCCTCCGTCACCGCCAACAGCCGCATGATCTACGCCTTTTCCCGGGACGGCGCGCTGCCCTTCTCCCGCGTGTGGCACACGGTCGGCCCGCGCACCCGCACCCCCGTCGCGGCGGTCTGGCTGGCCGCCCTCGGCGCGCTGGCCCTCGGCCTGCCCTACCTGATCAACACGACGGCCTACGCGGCGGTGACCTCGATCGCGGTGATCGGCCTGTACATCGCCTACGTCATCCCGACCTTCCTGCGGGTCCGCAAGGGGGCCGCGTTCGACCGCGGCCCCTGGCACCTGGGCCGCTGGTCCGGGGTGATCGGGGTGGTGGCGGTGACGTGGGTGCTGGTGATCACGGTCCTGTTCATGCTGCCGCAGGTCTCCCCGGTCACCTGGCGGACCTTCAACTACGCGCCGGTGGCCGTCCTGGCCGTCCTCGGCTTCGCGGCGGTCTGGTGGCTGGCCTCGGCGCGCCACTGGTTCCTGTCCGGCGACCCGGCCCCCACACCGGCCGAAAAGTGACCATCACGCCCCTCCCGCGCCCCGCGACGCGGCCGTGTCCCCGATACCCGATCGGCGACACGGCCCCGTCCGGCTATGCTCGGACAAGCAACATCGCCCGGGCCCTTAGCTCAATTGGCAGAGCAGTGGACTTTTAATCCATTGGTTGTGGGTTCGAGTCCCACAGGGCCTACGTGCGGGACCCCAGCTCAGTGCGGAAACGAGCTGGGGTCCTGTCCGTTTCGCTCAGCGTTCACGACCGTGTGCCGGCCCGAGGGGCAGCCTTTCCGTCGGCAGGTCAGGCCGTGCCCGGCGCGGTCGGCGGCGCTGCCGGGCACGGAGTTCGTCGGGAGGCTCGGGTGGCGTCGGTTTCCTCGTTGGTCAGGGCGTCGAGGTCGGTGACGGGGGTGACGCCTTGGAGGGTGATGGCGAGGCGGGCGGCGAGGGTCCAGTGGATGCGTCTGGTGTCGGTGAACGCGATGCGGTGCAGTCCCTCGCCGTCTTCGGGCGCGGGTGCTCGTTGGAGGGTGAGGGGGTCGTGGAGCGTTCCGGCGACTCCCCAGACGGGTGTGTGCTCCACGAGGGCCGCCGTCCAGCCCCGGTGGCCGAGGGGCGGGCAGTGTTCGACGGCGAGGCGGGCGCAGACGGCGTGCACGGGTGGAGACGTCGTCACTTCTCCGTCGTGGAGGGGGTGGCGGGCGCCGGCTGCGAGGAAGAGTGTGCGTGCGTCTTTCCGGGTCCCGGTGGTGGGTCCGCCGCAGAGCTGGCAGAGCAGGCGGCTCATCGCCTGGCGCTGGCGCAGGGCGTGGACGGTTCCGTGCCGGGGCCGGCCGCCGCGGGTGGCCGGCATGCGCATCCAGGGCACGCCGTAGTGCCGCTCGATGTCCGTCTCGCCCTGAAGGCCCAGTTTCGTTCCTCCGGGGTGCCGGGCTTTGGCCAGGGGCTGGGGTGGGATGCGTTCCCTGGTCCAGGCGGTGATGAACGGGACCGGGGTGCCGTCCCAGTATTGGACGGGGCGGACGGGGCTGGTGACGGTCATCGGGTGTTCGCTCGTCCTGTCAGGCACCGGAGGTGGGCATACCCGGCGTTGAATCGGGTGGTGCCCTCCCAGCACAGGGGGGCGACCGGTTGTGTCGGCAGCAGCGGGGCGGGGCACAGGAGGCACTCGGGTGTCTTGCCGATGGCCTGTGCGGTCTGTTCGTGCAGGAGGCGGTGTCCGTGGCCGGCGTAGCAGGTGCGGCGCTGCCTGCAGGTGGTGCAGGCCGTGAAGTGGGTGTGCCAGTCCGCCCAGGTGAGGTACCAGGCGAGCCGGGCCGTGTAGCAGCGCAGGCAGGCCAGGCGGGGACGAGTTGCTGAGGGGGCCAATTGCACGGTGGTGGCGTCCGCCGGGCGGGTGCACCAGACGCATGCCTCGCCGGCCACGGCTGGCGCGGGCAGCGGCCGGGGGACCTCGTACCAGGAAACACGCTCGTGCACGTCGTAGAGCACCTCTGGCACCTGCACAGTCATCGGGGCAGCTCCAGGACCAGCGCCCTGAGAGCGTCCATGACCGGGCAGGGCTTCAGGTCGTAGACGCACTGTGGGCAGGGGCCGGGATGGGCGACGTACGCCTGGGCCGTGGCCCGCAGGGTGCACGGGCGGCAGCCGCGCGGGAACAGGGTGATGCCGCCCGGACTCGGGCGCTCACCGAGATCCACGGCGGTGGCGATGGACAGCCGCTTGCCGCACCAGGCGCACTCGGCCCCGCGCGCCTTGGCGTCGGGGAGACCGTTCAGGGATGGCAGGGGGAGCAGCGGGCGGAGGCCTGCGGGGATGCGGGACAGGGTCCTTGAGGGGGCGGTCATGCCCGGTCCTCCGTGGGGGCTTTCAGGTCGGCCCACACCTGCTTTTCCCAGGGCCAGCGGGTGCAGCCCCAGCCCTTGGTGACGGCGTCCACGACTGCCAGGCCGCGCCCGGCGGTGTCGAGAGGGGTCGCAGACTGGAGGGCGGGCCAGGCGTCAGGGCTCTTGTCGATGACGATGAGCCGTACGGCGTCCGGCGGCATCTGGCGCACGATGACCCGGACGGTCGGCGTCTCGGTGTGCCGGACCGCGTTGGTCACCAGCTCGGTCACGACGGTCGCGGCATCGTCCAGTACGCCGAGCAGGCCCCAGTCCTTGAGGACGTCGACCACGAAGTGCCGCGCGTCCGGGACGGTACACGCCTGCCGGGGCAGTACGCGGACCTGCGGCGGAGTGTGCGGTCGCGGTGTGGAAGGGGTCACTGGACCCGCTCCTCGCCGGCGAGCGCCGTGACGACCGCGACCTTCGGCTTCTGGTGACAGCCACACGACATGACGGTCCACACTCGCTGGCCGGGGCTTCGCTGCACCCGCTCCGCTGCATACATCCCTCGCGCGACCGCGCCGCAGTACCAGCAGGCTCGGCCGTGGAGCCGGGCCGTACTGACGGGTCCAACGACTTGGAGCAGCTGCTCGCTGCATCGTCGCATCCTGGCCTCCATCTGCCGTCTCTTTCCGACAGGCAGATCATGGGCCGGGACAAGAGCCACAAGGGATACAGCGTGTATCCCCTCAGATGGCGCCGATCCACTCGGTGAATGCGGTCAGCGATTCGGCGTCCGCGCGCTTCAGCCGACGGATCGTGGCCGCAGCCTCGCGGGCCCACGGGTGTTCGCGGGTGTGCTGCGGTGCGATGAATCGGGCGACCTTCAGCGACTCGAACGCGTCGTCCGGGCGGCCCGCCCACACCTGCGCTCGCGCCAGCTCGATCCAGAACCCGGACCGGCGTTCGGCCGGCATGGAGTCCGGCGGGGTCCACTCCTCGGCGACGCTCAGGGCTGTCTGGATGTGATCGCGGCCGAGGCTGACCGCGACGGACACCTCGTGCGCCTTTACTGAGTCGGGTCCGAACCGGGTGCCGTCGTACGAGTCCTCGGGCAAGGTGGTGCTGAGTCGGCGCGCCTCGGCAAGGTGGTGCTCTGCGGCGTCCGGATTCCCGGCGCGACCGGCGATGACGGCCGCCCGCATATGCAGGGCGCCCCGAGCAGCGGCCGTGGCCCGGCCGATCGGGCTGGGGCCGGTGTCGATGGCGCGTTCCAGCGCGGCAAGCCCTTGCGCGTGGGCGTGCGCGGCGAAGAACGTTTCCGTGCGCACGTAGGCGGCGGTGGCCTGGGTGATGCGGTCCTCGGTCTGATCTGCTGCCCACCGCATCAGATCAACAAGCCTGGCTGACAGGTCCCGGTGCCCGAACTTGTACGCGACCGCGTCCGCTGACCGGGCGGTGGCGGCGAGGAGTCGCGCGGCGCGCAGCCGATCGGCGCCGGTGCAGTGGTGCAGCGCGGCCAGAGAGCGGGTGAGGAGCTGTGGGGCGTGTTCGGCGATGCGGGCGTACTGCGCGGTCAGTCTCCACTCGGTCAGGTGCGCCACGGCCGTCGCGAGTTGGTGCAGCGGGAGCGGCGGGACGTCGGGGGGAATGTCGTAGGCGGCGATCGCGGCGGAGATGGCAGGGATGGAGGCGTGCACCCGGCTGTCGGTGCGCGTACTGCCGGTGATGATGCGGCCCGGGTCGACGGCGAGCGCTGCGGCGATCGAATCGAGGGTGTCGTCACCGGGGGAGCGGGCACCGCGCTCGATGGCCTTGACGGTGGCCAGGGAGACGAAGGCGGCGCGCGCAAGGTCGGCTTGGGTCATCCGGCGGGTACGGCGGATGGTGGCGATGCGGTGGCCGACCTCGATGGCGGTGGGGGTGGGCATACGGGCTCCGTTCGGTACGTCCACCCCGGACAGTAGCGGCGCCGTGACAGAGTGAGGGCGCCTACTGGGCAATGAGCGCCGGGAGTTCCGTGAGGCGGTCGATTCGCCAGTCCGCGGCCGCCACGGCGTCCGGGTCCGCGGCCCAGAGGTGACCCCACGGACCGCGGCGCAGGTGAGCAGTGCGTAGGCCGGCCGCCGCGGCGGGCACAGTGTCGTTGGCCGGGTGGTCACCGACGTACAGCGTTTCACCGGGTGGTGCCTGTCCGCACTCGACGGCCCGCTGGAAGAACTCGGGCTGTGGCTTGGCCACCCCCCACTCTCCGGACGTCGCGACCACATCGGCCGGCAGGTCGAGGGCGCGCAGCAATTCACCCACGCGAGCGGTCTGGTTCCCGGCGATGACGACCCGGACGCCGAGCCGGCGCAGCTCGGCCAGGGCGGGACGGACATCGTCGTACAGGTCGCTGTCGTCCAAGTGCTCGCCGCGGCCGGCGGCTTCCCGTGCCCGGTACTCGGCTGCGACATCGATGCCGGGTCGGACGAGGCGGAGGGCGTCGGCGTTGTCACGGCCCTGCGCGACGACGGCCCCGACGAGCGCGGACAGCGTGTGCCGGGGGACGTCCAGCCAGTCGGCCCACGATGCCCAGTAGCGATCGTCACGGACGAGAGTCTCGCCGACGTCGAAGATCACAGCGCGAATCATGCGGGCAGGGTACCGGGCACGACGAAACGCCCCATCCCCCCGCAGTTTCCGTTCTAGTGGTCGTTGCAACACCCCAGTTCAGTGGGTGCGTTGGATTTCGCGTCCCGGCCCGTCAACCAGCGCTTCGGGGACGGCGGCTCGTTGCCGCTCTGCCGCATCGACCCGGTCAGCTCGGCGACGTACCTGGCGTATGCGCGCCCCGAGAGAGGGCTCCGGACGGCGAGCGCCAGGGCAACGACGAGCGAGACGACGTACCGATTCCGTCCCGTGCCGGGTGCAGGTCGACATCGTCGCTGCCATCCTCGCGTTCGGCGGCGCAGAGGCGGATCGGGTGCGGAGTTAAGGAAAACCAGGAGTTGGCTGCGAAGCCCGGCTGCAGTCGCTACGCTCACAGGGTTGACTTGTCTAACCTGAGCGCAGAGGCTCAGGAGCTCCGACGTGTGGACACCGGCCACAAGCGTCGTCTCGCGGGTGTATGTGCACTCACTCTGTGAAAGTGGTGCAGTAGGCAGATTTTTTGGCGTCCACTCAAACGCCGACCGGTGCGGTGAGTGAGGTATTGGCGTGCCAAATTCTGCAAAGAAGCGAGCTGCACACGCGCGCAAGGCATATTCGGGTGAGATTTACGAAGCTGCGCTTTCTGGTATTTCGAACGATCGCACCCATGGGTTGGATTCGTGTGGGCCGGGGCAGCGCAAGATGAACGCTTTGCTTGCTCTCGGTCTATTTAACCGCGGTGAGGGCGGTGCGCCTCCGGCCGAATGGTTGTTGAGCACTCTTACCTGGTACACGATTACGGTGTCGCCCCGATGGAACCGGCTGGTGTTTATCAGCGATGCCCCGGATAACGTCACTAGGTATCTGGTGCCACATGGTGGAAGCATCCCAAGGCTTCCGGGAATGCGATTGCGGACTGTCCTGGACTACCGGACGTATGCATTGGAGCATGTCCCCACAGGGGCGCAACTGGTAGTCACGAGCCGGCTGGATGGAAAATCGCAGGGAGTGCGAGAAAATGCGCACTTCAATTTTCGCACGCTTGAAGATCCACTGGACTCAGTAGAAGAACGGCAGCTTGCCGACGTTCCGCCGATGGATGGCGCAGCCCAGATCCTGTTGGCTGGCATGGCTGCCCGTATGTCGATGACTGACCCCAAGGGGCGGTGGACTACGGGTAACTGGTATTGGGACCCGTTGCGACGACGTGATGACGGCAGGGGCCGCGATGGCGTTTCGGATCCGCAGCGCAGGCTTTGGGGGGCAGGTGATGAATGGGAGGCTCGATGGACAGGGCTTCCCTATCCGGAAGACGTCGCGGCAGCGCTGACCGACCCTGTGGTCGGTATTTCTGGAGCGAGGCTTGTGAAAAGCAAGAGGGTGTACGACGTGACTCTCGACGATTCGGTCCTCAAGATTCACATTTAGTGGTGTCTTTGAGTACGGGTCCACAATTCGCCTTCGCGTAGAGAGTTATCGACGTGCTTGAGATCTTTCAAAGTGCTCTTGCTGAAATGCCGTGGTGGGCTGCTTTCCTCCTGATTCTTCCATTCTTTGTGCTGGGTTTTGCCCGCACTGTGCTCCCAAAGGATTCGCGTGACCTCTACATGTGGTGGGTTGCCTTCTGGGAGCACCGTCGTAAGCGTGCGACCTTAAGGAGGAGGAGATTGGTGTGCCGTCGAACTGTCACGGAGGAAAGGAGGCAGGGGCACAAACAGGGGCCGTATTCTCCTTGAGGGTGCGGGCGATCTCGTTGCGGTCTACGCACCTCTGGTCCTCGCGGCACGCCTGCTGCCGACGGGCACCGCCGCACACCCCCTCGGCTCGGACCGGCCCTGGCTGGACTCACCGGTCTGCTGATGTTTTTGCCCGGTGTGGCCCTCTGATCCGCCGGTTCTGCCGCAACCGCCCCCGCCGCCCCCTCAGCCCGCCGTCGCCTCCGTCGGTTCGGGCAGGGGCAGGGTGTGCCGGGTCTGGAGGGCCTTGGCGCGCAGGTAGCGGATGTTGTGGGCGGTGGTGAAGACGCCGGTGGGCACCCGGTCCCGGACGGTGAGGCCCAGCGCGCGCAACTGGCCGGCCTTGTCGGGGTTGTTGGACAGCAGGTCCAGCTCGGTGACGCCGAGGGCGGTGAGCATCTGGGCGGCGGCCGTGTAGTCGCGGGCGTCCTCCGGGAGGCCGAGGGCGGCATTGGCCTCGTAGGTGTCGAGCCCGCCGTCCTGGAGGGCGTACGCGTCGAGCTCGTTGTAGAGGCCGATGCCCCGGCCCTCCTGGCGGAGGTACAGCAGGATCCCGCCGCGACCGGCGATCAGCTCGACCGCCTCGCGCAGCTGCGGGCCGCAGTCGCAGCGGGCCGAGCCGAAGACGTCACCGGTCAGGCACTCGGAGTGCAGCCGCACCAGCGGGACCGGGCCGGGCTCGCCCAGGACGAGGGCGAGGTGCTCCCGGCCGTCGGTGAGGCCGTGGAAGGTGACGAGTTCCGCGTCGGCGCCGTAGCCGTCGGCGAAGCGCAGCGGTACCCGGACGCGGGCGCGCGGGGTGGCGGCGGGCAGGTCGGGCATGCGGATCCCTCCGGGACAGATGCTTCAGATTTGAAGCAATGGTTCGCGGGGACCCTATCCCATGCTGCAAAGCAATCAGGAGCAGGACGAGCGGCGCCGCCAGGGGACGTCGTCCGCCCCGGCCGTGGCCCCCTCGCCCTGCAGCCCGTGCGCGATCCCCGTGCAGATCGCCTCCAGCTGCCCCACCTGCTCCGCGGTGAGCCGGTCGAACAGCAGCGTGCGGACCGTCTCGACGTGTCCGGGCGCCGTCCGCTCCAGTACGGCCGTCCCCGCCTCCGTCAGCACCGCGAGCGAGGCGCGCTTGTCCTCGGCGCAGTTCTCCCGGCGCACCAGGCCGTCCCGCTCCAGCCGGTTCACGACGTACGTCAGCCGGCTGCGGGTGATCTTCAGGCTCTCGGCGAGATCGGTCATGCGCAGCCGCCGGCCCGGGGCGTCGGAGAGGTTGGCCAGCACGGAGTAGAACAGGTGCGGCATGCCGCCGTCCTGCTGGAGCTGCCGGTCGATCGCGTCCTCCAGGAGGCGGGAGGCGGCGATGTAGGCGCGCCAGGCGCGCTGCTCCTCGGGACTGAGCCAGCGGGTCGTCATGCCGCCAGTGTAGGTTTGTTCAAAAATTGAACCAAGCCGCCGCGGGCCCGCCTCGCCGCCCGCCTCCGGAAGAGAGAGCGCCGATGCCCCTGCCGTACGTGCTGCTGTCCGCCGCCGTCTCCCTCGACGGCTACCTGGACGACACGGGCCCCGAACGGCTCCTGCTGTCCAGCCCGGCCGACTTCGACCGGGTCGACGAGGTGCGGGCCTCGGCCGACGCCGTCCTCGTCGGCGCCGGCACGATCCGCGCCGACGACCCCCGGCTCCTGGTCAACTCCGCCGAGCGGCGCGCGGCCCGGCGCGCGGCGGGCCGGCCGGAGTATCCGCTGAAGGTCGCCGTCACCGGATCCGGCGACCTCGACCCGGCGGCGCGCTTCTGGCACACCGGCGGCGACAAGCTCGTCTACACCACCGACACCGGCGCCGTACGGGCCTCGCGCCTCCTCGGGAACACCGCCGACGTCGTCCCGCTCGGCCCCGCCCTGGACTGGCGGTCCCTGCTGGAGCACCTGCACGACGTGCGGGGGGTCGGGCGGCTGATGGTCGAGGGCGGCGGCACGGTCCACACCCAGCTCCTGAGCCAGGGCCTCGCCGACGAACTCCAGCTGGTCCTCGCCCCGCTGCTCGTCGGCGACCCGGCGGCCCCCCGGCTGTTCGGGCCCGGCGCCTACCAGGACGGACGCCTGCGCCTGCTGGACACCCGCCGGATCGAGGACGTCGTCCTCGTGCGCTACGCCCCCACGGCTCCCGGCACCGGTACGGCCGCCACCGCCGCCGACCGCCACTGGCTGCGCACCGCCTGCGAGCTGGCGGCCCTGTGCCCGCCGTCGCGGACGGCGTTCAGCGTCGGCGCGGTCGTGGTGGCCGCCGACGGCACCGAACTGGCCCGGGGACACTCCCGCGAGGGCGGCGACACGGTGGTGCACGCGGAGGAGGCGGCGCTCGCGAAGATCGACCCGGCCGAGCCGCGCCTCGCCGGCGCCACGGTGTACTCCAGCCTGGAGCCGTGCACCCGCCGTGCCTCCCGGCCGGCGCCCTGCGCCGAGCTGATCCTGCGGGCGGGGGTGCGGCGGGTGGTCACCGCCTGGCGGGAGCCCGACACCTTCGTCACGGCGGCCGACGGGGCGGGCGCGCTGAGCGCGGCGGGCGTACGGGTCGTCGTCCTGCCGGAGCTGGAGGAGCCGGCCAAGGCGCCGAACGCCCATCTTCTGCCGGGCTGAGCGTGCGCCCGGGCGCACCCGGGCGCACATACACCCAGGGCCCGGAATCCTTGGGATTCCGGGCCCTGGGCCTTCAGTAGCGGGGACAGGATTTGAACCTGCGACCTCTGGGTTATGAGCCCAGCGAGCTACCGAGCTGCTCCACCCCGCGTCGTTGTGACTCCAGTGTACGCCATGCGCGGGATGGTTCGCACACCGGTTTTCGCGGGCCCCGGGACGGGCGGCCCCGCGGGTCACGCAAGGTGACCGGACGAGCGCCGTACGCATAACATCTGAGTCACCATCAAAATCCCGAGTGACTGCTGAACCCTCCCGGGGGTCAGGCAACTCGCCCGCTTTGGCGGGATAGTTGCCGATAACTCCACCAGTAAAAAGCGTGTTGATCAAGGGGGACGGCTTGGAAAGTGACTGGCAGGTCTATTAACGTTCGATAACGCAGCGCGGTCGTCCCAGCCGTCACAAGAGGCGGCTCCGTGCGCACGCGCCGAATCCCGCGAGGGAACCGGGGAACCACCATTTGGGGTGAATCACGCGGATACCGTCGTGTACTCACGCGAGTCCACGACCGGATATACGCGCGTAGGAGACCTTCCTGCTCCGAACCCGTCAGCTAACCCGGTAGGCGGAGGAAGGAAAGGAGCGCGCCCGCGTGGCGTCCAACCGGCCTGTCCCCGAAGCCCCGTCCATACCGGCACAGCGCGAGACCGAGCCCGAGCCCGAGACCTTCGGCTACGGCGCCTACCGCGCCGACGAGGGCCCGTGGGAGGAATGGAACCCCACCGAGGACTCCGTCGCCCCGGTCCGCGGCCGGCACCGGGTCGCCAAGCAGCGCGGCGGCTTCGCGCGCAGCTCCACCGTCCTCGGCGTCGGCGTCATGGCCGCCGTCGGCGCGGGCGGCATGGCCAGCGCCAACACCGGCAAGCCGCCGGTGTCCATCTCCCTGCCGGACCTGCCCTCGGTCGGCTCCCTCTTCCACGACGGCTCCGGCGACGCCGAGCCCGCCGCCGAGGCCACCGCGCTCAGCACCGTCGCCGTGGCCTCCGGCACGGACCGGGACAGCGCCGACGCGGGCGAGGTGCTGCGCAACCGGATCATGGCGCAGGCCGAGCAGCAGCAGGGCCAGGCCGACAGCAAGGCGGCCGCCGCCGCGCTCGCCGCCGCCGAGAAGCAGACCGCGCGGGCCGCCGCCGAGGCGGAACAGGAGGCCGCCGCCAAGGCCGCCGCCGCCAAGGAGAAGGCGGAGGCCGACGCGGAGAAGGCCGAGGCCGAGGCGAAGAAGGCGGCGGAGGAGAAGCGGCTGGCCGAGCTGGCCAAGCAGTACGCGCTCCCGACCTCCTCGTACACGATCACCTCGACGTTCGGGCAGGCCGGCTCGATGTGGTCCTCCGGCCACCACACCGGGCTCGACTTCGCCGCGCCCACCGGCACCCTGATCAAGGCTGTGCACAGCGGCACGATCACCGAGGCGGCCCTGGCCGGCGCCTACGGCTACCGCACCATCCTGACCCTGGACGACGGCACCGAGCTGTGGTTCTGCCACCAGTCCTCGATCAACGTCACGGTCGGCCAGAAGGTCACCACCGGCGAGGTCATCGGCCGCGTCGGCGCCACCGGCAACGTCACCGGCCCGCACCTGCACCTGGAGATCCACCCCGCCGGCTCGTCCGCCGGCATCGACCCGATGGCCTGGCTGCGCGACAAGGGCCTCAACCCCTGACGGCCTTCCCGGAAGACCCGGGAATCCGGCGCCGGCGGCGGGATGCGATGAGCCCCCGCCGGCGTTGGCATGACGTATGACGTCACTTCGTACACTCGGCTCCTCCGACCTCGAGGTCTTCCCGCTCTGCCTGGGCGGCAACGTCTTCGGCTGGACCGCCGACGAGCAGACCTCCTTCGCCGTCCTCGACTCCTACACCGCGGCCGGCGGCAACTTCATCGACACCGCCGACGTCTACTCGGCCTGGGCCGAGGGCAACAAGGGCGGCGAATCGGAGACGATCCTCGGCGCGTGGCTGAAGGCCCGCGGCAACCGCTCCGACGTGGTCGTCGCGACCAAGGTCAGCCAGCACCCGGAGTACCAGGGCCTGTCGGCCGCCACCATCAAGGCCGCCGCCGACGCCTCGCTGCGCCGCCTGGGCACCGACTACATCGACCTCTACTACACCCACTTCGACCAGCCCGAGGTGCCGGTCGAGGAGATCATCGGCGCGCTGGACGAGCTGGTGAAGGCCGGCAAGGTCCGGCACATCGCCGCCTCCAACATCACCGCCGAGCGCCTGCGCGAGTCCCTGGAGTTCTCCGACCGCGAGGGCCTCGCCCGCTACGTCGCCCTCCAGCCGCACTACAACCTGGTCTCCCGCGACACCTACGAGGGCCCGCTCCAGGAACTCGTCGCCCGTGAGGGCCTGTCCGTCGTCCCGTACTTCGCGCTCGCCTCGGGCTTCCTGACCGGCAAGTACCGGCCCGGCGAGAGCGTCGACAGCGCCCGCGCCGACCGGGTCCAGGACTACCTGGCATCCGAGCGCGGCCGGAAGGTCCTGACGGCCCTGGACGAGGTCGCCGCCGCCCACGGGGCCCCCGTCGCCACGGTCGCCCTGGCCTGGCTGGCCGCCCAGCCGACGGTCACCGCCCCGATCGCCTCGGCCCGCACGGTGGAGCAGCTGCCGGCGCTGCTCGGCGTGGCGGACCTGGAGCTCACGGACGCGGAGGTGGCGAAGCTGACGGAGGCCTCGGCCTGACCGCTTCCCGGCGGTACCCGCCCGCCGTGCGGGCCCGTGCGGTCAGGTCCGGTACGGGTTGTACAGGGCGTAGGGCACCGCCGGGTGTCCGTACGGCGCCGCCGCCCGGTACACCGGGACCGCGGCGGCGGCCCGGCCCGCGTACTCCAGCGCCGGCCGGGCCAGGTGCCGCCGCTTCCACAGCTCCTCCAGCAGCTCCCGCTCCCGGGGGACGAAGTCCGCCCCGGCCCTGCCCGCGCGCCCGCGCTGGCGCAGGAACGCGAGCGAGGTGGCGTACCCCTCGTAGCGGGCCACCTCGCGCGCCGCCGGGCGGCCGTGGTGGTGCCGGGCGTAGTCCCGGGCCATCCGGCGCGCCCGCATCGATCCGAGCGCGAAGGGCTCGGCCGGGCCCAGCCACCCGGCCAGCACATACGCCGGCAGCTCGGCCCGCACCAGGCGCAGCTCCCGCTGCCGGGTCCAGACCGCGAGCCAGGTCACCAGCCCGAAGACGGGCACCATGAAGCCGCCGTAGACGGCGAAGAACCCGTACTGCCCGAAGGTGGCCGAGCCGTTCCAGAGGGCGTGCATGCCCATCGCGAGCAGCAGTCCGCACACCGGCAGCAGGATCCGCCGGGCGGGCCGGCGCTCGGCGGACAGCGCGGCGATGCCGAAGCCGATGCCGGTCAGGACGGTGAACAGGGGGTGCGCGAACGGGGACATCACGATGCGCACGAAGAAGGTGGCGGCGGTGACGGAGGAGATGCCCCGGTCGCCGGTGAGCTGGTCGGTCCCGAAGGCCGTGCCGAGGTAGAGGATGTTCTCGGTGAACGCGAACCCGGTGGCGGTGATCCCCGCTATCACCACGCCGTCCACGATCCCGGTGAAGTCGCGTCTGCGGAAGAGGAAGACCAGCAGGACGGCGGCGGCCTTCGCGGACTCCTCCACGATCGGCGCTATCACCGTGGCGCCGAGGGTGTCGGCGCTCGCCGGGTCGGCGGTGGAGGTGGCGATCCACTCCGTGGCGAAGCTGTTGGCCACGATGGCGATCAGCGCCGCCGCGCAGGCACCCCAGGCGAAGGAGAACACCAGGTTCCGCCACGGTCCCGGCGCCACCCGGTCCAGCCACCGGAAGGCGGCCAGCAGCCACGGCACCGGCAGCACGGCCAGCCCGAGCCCGACGAGGAACCCGTCCGTGCCGGTCTGCCGCCGCACGAGCGCCAGGATGACCAGCCCGGACAGCGCCAGCAGCGTGCTCGGCGCCCCGTACCGCACCCACCTGCGCTGCCACCAGTGCGGGTGGCGGAGCACACCGTCGCCGGGGCTCGGAGGACGGGTCGCGGACGGAGGACTGGTGGCCACGGCATCGACCCTAACGGTGGCGGGACGAGGGGCCGATCGGATGACCGGCCCGCCGGTCGGCTATCCGTCCCGGCGGTGCGGTACACGCCGGAACAGCAGATCGTTCACGACGTGTCCCTTGTCCAGTCCCTGTCCCTCGAAACGGGTCAGCGGCCGGAACTCCGGGCGCGGCGCGAAACCGCCGTCCGGCCGGGTGTTCTCGAAGTCCGGGTGCGCGGTGAGCACCTCCAGCATCTGCTCGGCGTACGGCTCCCAGTCCGTCGCGCAGTGCAGCAGCGCGCCGGGCTTCAGCCGGGTCGCGGCGAGCGTCAGGAACTCCGGCTGGATGAGCCGCCGCTTGTGGTGCCGCTTCTTGGGCCAGGGGTCGGGGAAGTAGACGCGCAGCCCGTCCAGCGCGTCCGGGCGGAGCATCTCGCGGAGCAGGATGATCGCGTCGCCGTTGCCCACCCGGACGTTGGTGAGGCCGCCCCGGTCGGCGAGACCCAGCAGGTTGCCCTGGCCGGGGGTGTGCACGTCGACGGCGAGGATGTTGGTGTCCGGGTCGCCCGCGGCCATCCGCGCGGTGGCCTCGCCCATCCCGAAGCCGATCTCCAGGACCACGGGACGGTCGTTGCCGAACAGCTCGGCGAGGTCGATCACCCGCTGCCCGTCGATGTCCAGCCCCCACTGGGGCCACAGTCGCTGCAGCGCCTCGGCCTGCCCGGCCGTCACCCGGCTGCGCCGCGGCTGGAAGCTGCGGATCCGCCGCTCGAAGTGCGAACCCGCGGGGTCCGCCTTCGGTCCGTCCGGAAAGCGCGGTTCGCCCTTGGCCCGGGCGGGCCGGACGGGGTCACCGGGGGCGGGCGGGGCGGCGGGGGTGTTCAGGGAGTCAGACACAATAGGGTCAATTTTACGGGTCCGGGCAGCTCACCCCGGCGCCCCGAGCATGGCCAGCGCCCGGCGCCCGATCTCGCGTCCGATCGGCAGCGAGGCGGTGGCCGCGGGCGACGGCGCGTTCAGCACGTGCACCGCCCGCGCGCCCTCCCGGATCAGGAAGTCGTCCACCAGCGTTCCGTCCCGCAGCACCGCCTGCGCCCGCACCCCGGCCGGGGCCGGCACCAGGTCCCCGGCGTCCACGCCGGGCAGCAGTCTTCGCACCGCCTCCAGGAACGCCCCCTTGGACACCGAGCGGCGCAGCTCGCCCGCCCCGTACCGCCAGTGCCGCCGGGCGATCGCCCACGCACCCGGCCACGCCAGGGTGCCGGCCAGTTCCCGGGGCCGCAGGACCGTCCAGCCGTACCCCTCGCGGGCCAGCGCCGGCACCGCGTTGGGCCCGATGTGCACGCCCCCGTCGATCCCCCGGGTCAGATGCACTCCGAGGAACGGGAACGCCGGGTCCGGCACCGGATACACCAGGCCCCGCACCAGCTCGGGCCGGGCCAGTTCGTAGTACTCCCCGCGGAACGGCACGATCCGCATCCCGGGCTCGTCCCCGGTGAGCCGCGCCACCTCGTCGCACTGCAGCCCGGCGCAGTTCACCAGCACGCGCCCGCGGACGACGTCCCCGGCGGCGGTGCGCACGGCCACGCCCCGCTCCGGCCGCCGGTCCACCCGGACGACCCGGGCGCCGTACCGGATCTCCGCCCCGGAGGCGCGGGCCAGCTCCCGGGCCACGGCCGCGTAGTCGCACACGCCGGTCGTGCCGACGTGTATCGCGGCCAGGCCGCGCACCTCCGGTTCGTACTCGGCGATCTGCGCGGGTCCCAGCTCCCGCACCGGGATGCCGTTCTCCCGGCCCCGCTGCACGAGCGCGTGCAGCCGCGGCAGCTCCGCCCGCTCGGTGGCGACGATCAGCTTGCCGGTGACGGCGTGGGCGACGCCGTACTCGGCGCAGAACTTCACCATCTCGGCGGCGCCCCGCACCGCGCAGCGCGCCTTGAGGGAGCCCGGGCGGTAGTAGATCCCGCTGTGGATGACCCCGCTGTTGCGTCCCGTCTGGTGCCGGGCCGGCCCGTCCTCCTTCTCCAGCACGGTCACGCGCGTGCCCGGCGCCGCCCGCGTGATCGCGTACGCCGCCGACAGCCCGACGATCCCCCCGCCGACCACGAGCACATCACAGTCGTACGCCCCGCCCAGCACCGAGCACCACCTCCACTCCCGATAGTGCACTGCGCCACTGACAGCACCTTCAAACGCGGGGCCGTACCGCCGTGCGGCCGAGCCGCGCGGGCGCGGCTCCTACGCGGGGGCCATCAGGAGCGGCCGGGCCCGCTCCCGCAGCTCCACCACCCGCGGCTCGTCCCCGTACGGCTCCAGCCGGTGCAGGAGGTCCTTCACGTACTCGGTGGTGCGGGCGGACGAGATCCGCCCCGCCACCTCCACGGCCCGCACCCCCTGCTCGCACGCCGCGTCGAGGTTCCCGGACTCCAGCTCGGCGACGGCCGACACCACCAGCCGCAGCCCGTGCGACCGCACGAACTCCTCCGTCGGCTTCGACAGGGCCTGCTCGGTGAAGCGCCGGACCTGCCGGGGCGCCTTCAGGTCGCGGTAGCACTCCGCGGCGTCCGCGGCGAACCGGTCGTATCCGTAGAAACCGAGCCAGGAGGGGTCGTTGTCGCCGGGCCGGGACCGTTCCAGCCAGCTCTCCGCCGCCTTCAGCGCCGCGCCGGCCGCCTGCGCGTCGCCCGCGCGCGCGTGTGCCCGCGCCTCGACCAGCCGGAAGAAGCTCATGGTGCGGGCGGTGGCCAGCCCCCGGTTCCGCTCCAGCGCGGCCTGCGCGAGGTCCACGCCCTCATCGCCGAAACCCCGGTAGGTGGCCTGCAACGACATGGAGGCGAGGACGTAACCCCCGAGGGGGACGTCCGCCGCCGCGCGCGCGAGGCGCAGCGCCTGGATGTAGTACCGCTGCGCGGCCTCCTGCTGTCCGGTGTCGAAGGCCATCCAGCCCGCCAGCCGGGTGAGTTCGGCCGAGGCCCCGAACAGGGCGCGGCCCACCTCGTCGGAGTAGGAGCCGAGCAGCAGCGGGGCCGCCTCCACCCGCAGGCACTCCGGCACCATCGACGAACGCCAGTCCCCGCCGCCGTACTTGGAGTCCCAGCGCCGGGCGTCCTCGGCGGCCTCCCGCAGCTTCTGCACGTCGCTGTGGCCGACTTTGAGCGGGGCGCCGGAGCCCTCGGCGGCGCCCGCCTCCCGCGCGACCGAGCTGTCGGCGGGGGTTATCAGCCAGCGCGAGGCGGGCGTCGCGTAGGCGCTCACCGCGAACGATCCGGCGAGGGACTGCCAGATGCCGCCGGAGCCGGCCCGGCGGCCGGCCAGGTCGAGGCGGTACAGCTCGGTCGCCGACTTCACCGCCTGTGCCACGTCCCGGGGGAAGGCGAGGCCCACCTCGGGCGCGGGATCCGCGTCCGCCAGGCCGATCTCGTGCAGCGGCACGGGACGGCCGAGCTTCTGCCCGATGGCGGCGGCGATCAGATGCGGCGCGGCACCCTGGGGCACCATGCCCTTCGACACCCAGCGCGCCACCGACGTCTTGTCGTAGCGAAGTGTCAACCCGCGCTGGGCGCCAAGGTCGTTGACGCGCCGGGCGAGTCCGGCGTTGCTGATTCCCGCGAGGGCGAGAACGGCGCCGAGCTTTTCGTTCGGCCCGCGTTGCTCCCTGGACATGCGCCACCCCTCGACACAGACGGCTGCCGCGCTGGCATAACCACGCGGCATTCGTAAACCCAGCGTAGTTCGCCGCATCCCAAGCGTTAAGGGGCAATGTTCCGGATGGCGGGATTGTGGTCCGTGCGTCCGCGCGGCCGTTCACGCAGCGTGCGCGGGCTGTCGCCCCGTGCCCCCGCACGTGTGGCCGTGCGCCCGCCCGTGCGCTCTTCTCCGGCCATCCGGGGAGCGATTGCATGGGCCGTGCGTGGGTCGGCCCGCTGTACTGGATCCAGCGGGCTGGGGGACACCGCCGCCTTCATCCCCGCGGGTGGCGGACCGGTCCGGGAGGCGTCATCCGCCTCCCGGACCGTGCGTGTGTGTAAGCCCTCAGGCGCTCCGCAGCCCTGTACGGAGCGTGCTCAATTGCGGCACCCTGTCACAGATTTGGCTGAAAAACATCCCCCAATCGAGTGGTGAAATTCCCTCGCGACCATGCAACTTGGGGGCGCGAAACGGGTTTTAGGGGAGCGCATTAGGGGCGCATTCGCATCGCCCCCGTGGGACGCGGTCCCCGTCGCGCGGGGCCGCCACCCGTCAACTCCCCCTCCCCGCACCGCGGGCATCGCTCGCGCGAAGGCGGCCACGCCGCGCCTGCGGGACGTGCTCTTCATGGCAGCATGGGGCCGTTCGTGCGGTGCACTGGTGGTCCACAGCCTGTGGAGGCGTCGATGCGGTGGTTGGTGGGATGGAGCAGCACCGCCGCGGGCGCCGCCGGGACCGGCTCGGCCGGAGCCGTCGGGTACGACGGCGAAACCCTGCAACCGGTCGGCTCCCAACTCCTGTGGGGCGACCCGGACCCGCTGTGGGCGGTCGGCGACTGGCGCCCGGACGAGATCCGCGTGGTGCACGCCGACCCGGAGCACCGGATCGCCGTCCTCGGCATCTGCGGCGCCACCGACGAGGAACTGCGGCGCGGCCTGTTCACCGCGCGCGGGGGCGCGGTGCGCCACCTGACCACCTGGTCCGGCAGCTACACGGCCGTGGTCCGGGCCGGCCGCCGCGTCACCGTCTGCGGCGACCTCGCGGGCGCCCGGCCGGTCTTCTACACCCCCTGGGCCGGCGGCACCGCCTACGCCACCGCCGCGCTGCCCCTGGCCGACCTCGTCGAGGCCAACCTCGACTTCACCCACCTCGCCGCCCTGCTCGCCGCCCCGGACGTACCGGCCGCGCTGCGCGACACCACCCCCTACGACGGCGTACGCCGCGTTCCGCCGGGGCACGCCTTGGTGCTGCGCGCCGGGGCGCGCGAGATCGCCGGGTACGAACCGGTC
Source organism: Streptomyces sp. NPDC029296 (assembly GCF_055569255.1). NCBI lineage: Bacteria > Bacillati > Actinomycetota > Actinomycetes > Kitasatosporales > Streptomycetaceae > Streptomyces > Streptomyces sp. NPDC029296. The sequence continues at coordinate 14,328 of NZ_JBVHXT010000038.1, read as the reverse complement.
GCCTCCCTCGCCGTGTCGGCGCCCCCCGCCGACCCCGGCCACGCCGTGGACGCCGTACGGGACGCCCTGGTGGAGGCGGTCCGCACCCGGCTGGCGGCCCCCCGGCACGTACCCGACCTGGATCCCGGGCCGGTGCCCGGCATGGGACCGGCCGAGCGGCGCGCCGCCCGCGGGATGCCGGCGCCCGGCGTCGGCGCCGACCTGTCCGGCGGGCCCGCCTCCGGCACCCTCGCGCTGCTGGCCGCCGGGCTGCCCGGCCGGCCCGGCACCCTCCTCGGCCACCGCACCGGCGCGGGCGAGCGCCTCCTCGCCGTCACCTTCAACGACCTGGCCGTGCCCGGCCGCGAGGCCGAACTCGAGCGCGCCGGCGCCCTGGCCGCGGGCCCCCGGCTGCACCACGTCGTGGTCACCGGCGGCGAGGAGACCCTGCCGTACGCCGACCTGGACGGCCCCCTCACCGACGAACCCGGTCCCTGCCTGGTCCAGGCGGCCCGGCACCGGGCGCGGCTCGCCGCCGGCAGCGCGGACCACTTCACCGGCCACGGCGCCCGCCAGGTGCTGGACGCCCACCCCGCCCGGCTCGCCGACCTCCTGGTGGACCGCCGCCGGCGCCACCTGGTCCGGCCGGTCGCCGCGCTCGCCCGGGCCGACGGCTCGGTGTTCGTCCCCGCGCGCGTGTACGGCGCGGCCCGGAAGCTGGCCCGCACCCCCTACCGGGCGGGCCTGGAGGCCCTGGCCGAGCGGCTGATGCGGCGCCGCTTCGACGAGCCCCAGGGGCCGGCCGACGCGTCCCTCGCCGCGCTGGCCTGGGCCGGGCCCGGACCCGCCGCGCGGTGGCTGACCGGGGAGGCGCTGGCCGAAGTATCGGTTCTGCTCCAGGCGGAGGCCGACCGCTCCAAAAGCGGCGCCCTGCGGCCCGGCGACTACCGCGCGCGGGCGGCGCTCGCCCGGCACGCCGCCGACCTGCGCGTCCTGGAGCAGGCCGCGGAGATCCGCTCCCAGCGGCTGCACGCGCCCTTCCTCGACAACCAGGTCGTCCGCGCCTGCCGCGACCTCCCCGAGGCGCTGCGGGTCCGGCCCGGCGCCCGCGCGGCCGTCCTGCGCACGGTCCTGGAGGGCGCCGGTGTCACCGATCTGCCGCCCGGCTGGGGCACCCCCTCCTACGCCTCCACGGCGGCGGCCGCGCGCGCGGGACTGCGGGCCGCGGCCGACCCCCTCCTGGACCTCTTCGCCACGCCCCTGCTGGCCGACGCCGGCCTGGTGGAGGCCCGCGTCGTCCGCGCGGCCCTGCGGGGCGGGGCGGCGGGCGAACCCCTTCCCCTGGACGGCCTCGCCGACCTGGTCTCCCTCGAACTGTGGCTGCGGCGCCTCCTCGCCCGCCGCGGCACGTGCTGGACGGGCACCCCGTCCCGCTCCCGCGCGGTCCCCTCGGGGATCCAGCCGAGGCGCAGCGCGCTGACGCCGGGGGCGTGAGCCGGCACGGGGACGGCGGCCCGGGCGGCCCGGACCGGCGTCCGGCCGCGAGCCGGTGAGGCCGGACGCGCGGTCTCCCGCGCCCTTCGGCATGCCGTCCGGCGCACCCGGTCCCCAGCCCGTGCCCCTTCGGATCGCTGTCCGGCGCACCCGGTCCCCAGCCCCCGCGTCCCACCCCCGCGCTCCTGCGGGACGCCGTCCGCGCTCCTGCGGGACGCCGTCCCCGTCCCTGCGGAACGCCGTCCGCCGCACCGGTCCCGAGCCCCCGTGCCCCCGGTCCCCGCTCCCCGCGACAATGACCGGGTGCGGTACAGAATCCTGGGCGTGACCCAAGCAGCGGACGGCCGGGGGGCTCCCGTACCCATCGGCGGGCGCCGGCTGCGCACGCTGGTCGCCGCCCTGGCCCTGCGGGCCGGCCGTACCGTCGCCCCCGCCACCCTCGTCGACGAGATCTGGGCGGACGACCCGCCCCAGGACGCCCCCGCCGCCCTCCAGGCCCTCGTCGGCCGGCTCCGCCGCACCCTCGGCAGGGACACCGTCACCTCCGCCCCGGGCGGCTACCGCCTCGAAGCCGCCCGGGACGACGTGGACCTCCACGTCTTCGAGCGGCTCACCCGCGCCGGCACCGCCGCCCTCGCCACCGGTGACGCGGCCACCGCCCACCGCGTCCTCACCGAGGCGCTGTCCCTCTGGTACGGCCCCGCCCTCGCCGACCTCCCCGACCGCACCGCCGCCGCCCGCCCCGAGGCCCTGCGCCTGGAGGCGGCCCGCGCCCGCGCCGCCGCCGCCCTCGACCTCGGCCGCGCCCAGGAGGCCGTACCGGAGCTGCGGGAACTGACCGCCGCCCACCCCTACGACGAGCCGCTGCGCGTCCTGCTCATCCGCGCCCTGCGCGACACCGGCCGCACGGCCGACGCCCTCGCCGCCTACGAGTCCGCCCGCCGCACCCTCGCCGACACCCTCGGCACCGACCCGGGCCGGGAACTCCGGGACCTGCACGCGGCGCTGCTGAGCGAGGAGACCCCCGCCGCCCCGGTGCCCCCGCGCCCGCCCCGGCGCACCGGGAACCTCCGCCCCCGGCTGACCTCCTTCGTCGGGCGGGAACCGGAGCTGGCGGCCATCCGCCGCGACCTGCGCGCGGCCCGCCTGGTGACGCTCACCGGACCCGGCGGTTCCGGGAAGACCCGCCTCGCCGAGGAGGCCGCCGCCGCCCACCCCTCGGCCTGGCTGGTGGAACTGGCCCCGCTCGACCGGCCGGAGGCGGTCCCCGCCGCCGTGGTCAGCGCGCTCGGCCTGCGCGAGACCGTGCTGCTGACCACCGAGCTGGGCACCCCGCAGACCGACCCCACGGCCCTGCTGATCGAGTACTGCGCCCCGCGCGGCCTCCTCCTGGTCCTCGACAACTGCGAACACGTCATCGGCGCCGCCGCCGCCCTCGCCGAGACCCTCCTCACCCGCTGCCCGGGGCTCACGGTCCTCGCCACCAGCCGGGAACCCCTGGGCGTGCCCGGCGAGTCGGTGCGCCCGGTCGAGCCCCTCGTCCCCGAGCAGGCGCACCGCCTCTTCGCCGAGCGTGCGCGGGCCGTCCGCCCCGACGCCGACGCGGTGCTCACCGACACCGGGGCCGTCGCGGAGATCTGCCGCCGCCTGGACGGGCTGCCGCTCGCCATCGAACTGGCCGCCGCCCGGCTCCGGCTGCTGAGCCCGCGGCAGATCGCCGACCGCCTGGACCACCGCTTCCGCCTGCTCACCTCCGGCAGCCGCACGGTCCTGCCCCGCCAGCAGACCCTGCGCGCGGTCGTCGACTGGTCCTGGGACCTGCTGGACGAGGCCGAGCGGACGGTGCTGCGCGAGGTGTCGGTGTTCGCCGGCGGCTGGGACCTCGCGGCGGCCGAGGCCGTGTGCACCGGCCCCGCGGCGGACCTGCTCGGCGCGCTGGTCGACAAGTCCCTCGTGGTCGCCGCCCCGTACGACCCGGACGGCACCGGCGCCGGCATGCGCTACCGCATGCTGGAGACCATCCACGAGTACGCCACCGAGCGCGCCGCCGAGGTCCCCGGACTGCGCGCGGCGGCCGAGATCCGCCACCGCGCCTGGGCGCGCTCGCTGGTGGAGGAGGCCGAGCCGCAGCTGCGGTCGGCGGCCCAGCTGCCCTGGTTCTCCCGCCTGGAGACCGAGCTGGACAACATCCGCGCCGCCCTGGACCGCGCGGTCCGCGCGGGCGACGAGGCCGGGGCCGGCGCCCTGGTGCTGGCCATCGGCTGGTTCTGGTGGCTGCGCGGCCACCGCCAGGAGGCGGTGGCCTGGGTGCGCCTCGTGCTCCGCCTGGGCGTCGCCCTGGACACCCTGCCCGGGGACGCGCCGCCCGAGGAGCTGATGGCCCGGGTGGAGTCCGCCGACCCGGTGGGCGCCTTCCTCACCGGTCCCGACGGCGGTGCCGGGCACCCGCTGGCCGGGCTGCGGACGGACCTGCGGATGCTCGACCTGTTCCTGACCTCCGAGTCGGGCGCCGACCACCTCGCGGGCGACGAGCGGGCCCCGGAGTACGTGGCGCGCGTGCGGGCCGCCTACGAGCACGGCGGCCCCCCCGGCCGCCCGCTTCCCGGGCATCCTCTGGCCGCTGACCACCTACTACCTGGGCAGCCCCGCCGACGTCCGCCCGGACCTGTCGCAGGCCGTCGCCAACGCCCGCCGGTACGGCGGCGACTGGGAGATCGCGGTCGCCCTGATGTACCGCGCCCACGTGGCCGTCGACTCCTCGGGCAACCTGCGCGGCGTGGACGAGGACCTGGCCGAGCTGCGCCTCCTCGGCCGGCGCGTCGGCGACCGCTGGATGGGGGCCCAGGTGTGCAGCGCGGCCGGCGAGGCGGCCATGGCGCGCGGCCGGTTCGACGAGGCACGCGCCGAGTACGAGGAGGCGCTGCGCCTCGCCCACGAGGTCGGCGCGGACGCCGAGGCGCCGTTCCTGACCGCCCGGCTCGCCGAGATCTCCTACCGCTGCGGCGACCGGGACGGCGCGCTGGCCGCCCTGGACGAGGCGGAGTCGGCCGCCGACCGGTACGCGGTGCCGGAGTCCCGGGCCTTCGTGCTGCTGCTGCGCGCCCACCTCGCCCTGACCGACGGGGATACCGGCCGCGCCCGCGCGCTGCACGCGGCCTCCCGCGCGCTGGTCGGGGACGGCGGCACCGCGCCCCCGCAGTTCGTGGCGGCCCTGCGCATGGTCGAGGCGTACATCGTCGCCGACGCGTCGGACACGGCCGAGGGGCTGCGCCTCCTGGCGACCGCCCTGCGCGAGGCCGTGGACAACCGCTGCGCCGAGGCGGTCACGGCCGGCCTGGTGGACGCGGCGGCCTGCCTGCTGGCCCGGCACGGCGATCTGCCCGCCGCCGTCCGGCTGTTCAGCGCCGCGGACGGCTGGCGCGAGGGCATCCCCCGGCCCGAGCCGGAACGCGGCGAGGCCGCCCGGGCGCACGCCGACGCCCGCGCGGCCCTCCCGCCCACCCGCTACGCCGCCGAGTGCGCCCGGGGCGCCTCCATGGGCGTCGCGGACGTCCTGCGGGACCTGAGCGCGGTGCCGGCGGCGAGCCGTACGACCGGCGGATGAACCGGACCGCCGGCGTTCGCACGGCCTGCCGGCGGGCGGACGGGCCTACCGGCAGGTGAACCGGGACTCCGCCCAGTCCGCCGGCGCCACCCGGCCGACGCCGTGGTCGTGCGGCTCCACCACCAGCCGTACGGTCCTGCGCCCGGTGAGGTCCACGTGGACGGGGACGGCCGGATCATCGCCCTCGACCCCGCCGGACCGCCACAGCGGGACCCCGTCGGCGTAGACGGAGAAGAAGACCCTGCCGAGCCCGAGGGCCATGTCGTCCACGCCGGCCCGCGCGTCGTAGGCGGTGCACGGCCGGTTGAGGTCGATGGTGACGGAGGACTCGCCGTGCACGGTGACCCCGCGCGCGTACGTCCGGCCGCCGATCGACAGGCCGTACCGCTGCCACACCCAGCCGCTCTCGCCCAGCCTGATCTCGGGCTCGGTGCCGTCACCGGTGGCGTCGAAGCGCAGGGCGCTCAGCTCGTAGACGGCGGGCGCGGGCGGCGGAGTCGGCGTGGGGGCCGGGGTCGGGGTCGCGGTCGGTGTGGGTTCGGGCCTCGGCCTCGGCCTCGGCTTCGGCGGGGGAGTGGGGGCCGGCGTCGGCGTCAGCGTCGGGGCGGGCTTCGGCGTCGGCGTAGGCGTGGGGGTCGGCGTCGGCGTCGGCGTGGGGGTGGGCGCGGGGGTGGCCGGGGCCGGCTGCGGGGCGACGGCCGCCGGCTTCGGCGAGGGCTCGGGCCGGGGCTTCGGCTTCGGCGGGGGAGTGGGCGTCGGCGTCGGCGCCTCGGAGCGTACGACCGGAGCGGACGGCGGCGGCCCGGCGGCGGCCTCCTTCGCCGGGTGGCCGTCGTTCACCAGGGCCAGCGCGACCGCGGCGACGGCCACCGCGACCACCCCCGCCGCGATGCCGGCCTTCACCGGCGCCCCGAGCCGCCCGGAGGCCGCGGCCCCGCCCGCGCCGCCTCCGCCGCCGGACGAGCCGGTGGCCGCGGCGGCGGCCCCGGCGGCCCCCGCCCCGGTGCCGCCGGCCACGATCCCGAGCGCCTTGGCGTACCCGGCGGCCCCGAACCAGCCGATGACCGCGACCGGGACGACCGCGGGGATCCCGCTCGCGACCTCCTCGATCTGCGCCGCGGCCAGCCGGCACCGGGCGCACTCCGCGAGGTGCCGGCGCAGGCCCCGCTCGGCCCGGACGCGCAGTTTGCGGCGGGCGTAGGTGCCGAGCTGGTCGGCGTAGCGGGCGCACTCCTCGTCGGCGGCGAGCGCGGTGCCGACGTGGGCCTGGAGATAGGCCTGTCTCAGCCCCTCCCGGGCGCGGCTGGCGAGCACCCGGGTGCCGTTGGCGTCCAGCCCGAACAGGACGGCCACCTCGCTCGGGGACTCGTCCTCCACCTCGGTGTGCCACAGCACGGCCTGCCAGCGTTCGGGCAGGGAGCGGAACGCCCGCATGGCCAGGGACTGCTCGGCCTCGTGCAGGGCGCGTACGTCCGCGCCCTGATCGAGCTTGTCCGCGTCGGACGCCTCCGCGGCCCGTGCGGCCTGCTGGGCGAAGAGGGCGAAGTCGTCGACGAGCTGCTCGCGCCGGGCCGACTTGGCCCAGTGCGCGGCGACGCGTCGTACGGAGGTCAGCAGATAGGCCCGTACGGCGTGCTCGGGCCCCGAGCCGCCGCGCACCGCCTGGAGCATGCGGGCGAACACCTCGGCGGTGAGGTCGTCGGCGGTGTGGGCGTCCCGGCAGCAGGTCCGCGCGTACCGGCGGACCGCGTCGGCGTGCCGCCGGTACAGCTCCGCGTAGGCCGAGTCGTCGCCGGCGCGCATCCGCCCGATCAGCTCGCCGTCGGCGGCGGGCGTCTCCCGGGGAGGCGGCAGCGCACTGCCGTCGCGCTGCGCGGGCACGCTCACGTCCCCGGGGCCGTCGCGGAACGGGGGGCGTCCGCCCCGGCCGGGTACGTACGGCCCGCGCGTCCGCGCGCCCCCGTCGTCCACGTGTGACTCGTCCCACCCGTCAGCGCTCATCGCGGTCAGCCCCCGGCACCGGCCCAGCCCAACCCGTCACCGGCTCAGAGTGCCACAGCCCTATTCCCCCTAGCGCCCCCGCACACCCCATCCACTCATCCGCGCGCACTTACCCCCGAGCCGCCGAACCCTCCTCGAACACCACGGCCCTCCCCAGCCCGGCACCCCTCACCGAGCCACCGCCGTACGCTCCGGTGGCGACGCCGCTCGGCGAGCCACCGCCCTGGGTCCACGTGAAGAGGTTGCTCGGCGAACCGGCGCCGGGGAGGGCAACCCGGCGCCGACGCTCGGCGAGCGACCGCCGTACGTCCATGCGGCAACGTCCCTCACCGAGTCACCGCCGTACGGCCGCCCGGCCACACCGCCCGGCGGGCCGCCGCCCCGCGACCCGGCAGCCGCCGACGACGGACGCGGGACGCGAGGGCCACCCGCGCCCACCGCGATGGCCGCACGGGCCGCGCGGGTGGCGCGGGTGGGAGAACGAACCCGCCGAAGGCGGAGCCGGGCGGAGCCGACCCGGGCGGAGCCGAGCCTGCTGTGCCCAGCCGGGCCTACGCCGAAGCCGGCGTGTGCCGGGACCGGAGCCCCTCCAGCAGGATGTCCAGCAACCGGGCCGAAGCCGCCGCCTGCTGCGCGGCATCCGGCAGGGACGGCGCCGCCGTGGCGATCACCAGCAGCACATCCCCCACCGACACGTCCGCCCGCAGCTCACCCGCCGCCCGAGCCCGCTCCACCAGCTGCCCGACCACGTCGAGCAACGCCCCGGCCCCGGCGTCGTCGGCCCCCACCGAGGGCTCGTCCGGCACCAGCCGCAGCTCACCGCCCCCCGGCTGCACCCGCTGCTGCGGCACCCGGGCCGCCTCGCCCGGACCGTCCGCACCGGCGGAGCCGACCCGCAGCACCTGCGGCGGCAGCAACCGCCCCGCGCCCGACGCCACCGATGTCCGCAGGAACCGCGACAGCGCCGACCACGGCTCGTCCTCCTGCCCGAGCGCCGTCCGCGCCTGCTCGGTCAGCCGCGCCGTCTCCTCCTCGGCGATCCGCCGCACCAGCACGTCCTTGCTGGGAAAGCGCCGGTACACCGTGCCGACCCCGACCCGGGCGCGCCGCGCCACGTCCTCCATCGGCGCGCCGTACCCCAGCTCGCCGAACACCTCGCGCGCCGCACGCAGCACGTGCTCCAGGTTGCGCTGCGCGTCCACCCGCAGCGGAGTCGTCCGCGCCCCGTCCGCGCGTCCGGTGCCCGCCGCCGTACTCATCGTCCTGCCGCCGGGCGCGATGGCGGCGGCCGATGCCCAATGCGTGTCCTGAACATGCATGTCTTCCCCCGGTAATGACGTCTCCCCCCGGAGACTCTCCCCGCCACTGGATACGAAGCGCGCGGATCTGGCATCGGTTCCGACCGGATCCGCCCGTCGCGGACCCGTTCGACCACATTCCCTACACTCCGTCGACACACGAACATAGTTGAGAGGCAGTCAATTCAGAAGGGGCAGGTTCCGTACAGTGCGCCCCCCGATCGGAGTACGGGACGTGTACGTCCCGATTCCGTCCCCTCCCGCCCCCGGACCCGCCCCCGCTGACCTGCCCCCTTTTCACCCGAACGGACACCGCGGCCGGCCCCGCGTACACCCGGCCGCCGGTCACACAAATTGCCGGGCCTGTGGACAAACTCCCGCGCCGGGTGCGTCATGGGATGGTGAAGGAACGTGCGCGCATTCTGGTTGTCGGCGGCGGCTACGTCGGGATGTACACGGCCCTGCGTCTCCAGCGGAAGCTGAAGGCGGAGCTGAGGAGAGGCGAGGTCGACATCACCGTCGTCACTCCCGACCCTTATATGACGTACCAGCCGTTCCTTCCCGAGGCCGCCGCGGGCTCGATCTCCCCGCGCCACGTCGTCGTACCGCTGCGCCGCGTCCTCCACCACTGTCACGTCGTCATCGGCGAGGTGACCTCCATCGACCACGCGGTGCGCACGGCCGCCGTCAGCACCCTCGCCACCGCCGACCACGGCGCCTCCGCCGAGCTGATCGGTTACGACGAACTGGTGCTCGCCCCCGGCTCGGTCTCCCGCGCCCTGCCCGTACCGGGCCTCGCCGAGTACGGCATCGGCTTCAAGACCGTCGAGGAGGCCATCGGCCTGCGCAACCACGTCATCGAACAGATGGACATCGCCTCCTCCACCCGCGACCCCGCGATCCGCGACGCCGCCCTCACCTTCGTCTTCGTCGGCGGCGGCTACGCGGGCGTCGAGGCCCTCGGCGAACTGGAGGACATGGCCCGCTACACCGCGCGCTACTACCACAACCTCCGCCCCGAGGACATGAAGTGGATCCTCGTCGAGGCCACCGACCGGATCCTGCCGGAGGTCGGCCCGGAGATGGGCCGCTACACCGTCACCCAGCTGCGCCGCCGCAACATCCAGGTGCTGCTGGGCACCCGCCTGGAGTCCTGCGCCGACCGGGTCGCCGTCCTCAGCGACGGCCAGCGCTTCCCCACCCGTACGCTCGTGTGGACGGCCGGCGTCAAACCGCACCCGCTGATCGCCGCGACCGACCTGCCGCGCACCGACCGCGGCCGGCTGCGCTGCACCGCCCAGCTCACCGTCGAGGGCACCGAGCACGCCTGGGCCGCGGGCGACGCCGCCGCCGTCCCCGACATCACCGCCGCCGAACCCGGCACCGACACCGCGCCCAACGCCCAGCAGGCGGTCCGCCAGGCCAGGGTCCTCGGCGACAACATCGCGCACGCGCTGCGCGGCGAGCCCCTGGAGACGTACGCCCACCGCCACGTCGGCTCCGTCGCCTCCCTCGGCCTGCACAAGGGCGTTGCCCAGGTCTACGGCCGCAGGCTGAAGGGCTACCCGGCCTGGTTCATGCACCGCGTGTACCACCTCAGCCGCGTGCCCACCGTCAACCGCAAGGCCCGGGTGCTCGCCGAATGGACCCTCGCCGGTCTGTTCAAACGGGAGATCGTCTCCCTCGGCTCGCTCGAACATCCCCGTGCGGAGTTCGAACTGGCGGCCGGTGGAAAGCCGCCCCACAGCCCCTCCGACGACCCGAAGGGGTAGTCCCGCACGGACCCGGGAACTCCGCGGACCGCCGAGGCGTCTGACGGATGTGCCGCGGTCCGCCCCCGCCAGACCGCCCCCGCCCCCGGACTGGCCACCCCCGCCCGCCCACAGCACCCACGAGGGTTTCCCCACAGTGAACTTCACGCGCTGGAGCGCCCGGCTCCCCGGAACGCAGCGCCGCGCCGCCGCGCGGACCGAGTCGGCGGTCACCCCGGACCGGCGCGGGGACGGCTCCGTGCCCGCGGCCCGCGCCGAACGGTCCGCCGACGGCGGACCCCCGGTGCCCGCCGTCGACGAACTGCCCACGCGTGACGTCCTGGACCGCGTCCCGGCCCTCGTCGCCCTCGTCCACGGCCCCGACCACCGCATCGGCTACGTCAACGGCGCCTACACCACGGCCTTCGGCGTCCGCCCCACCGGCGCCCCCGCCCGCGACGCCCTGCCCGAACTCGCCGAACTGGGCCTGCTCCCGCTGCTCGACCAGGTGCTGCGCAGCGGCAGACCCCGCACCCTGAAGTCCCGCAAGGCCGTCGACGGCCGCTCGTACACCTTCACCTGCACGCCCGTCACCGAGGACGGCGACCGCGACGCGGGCGTGCTGGTCTTCGCCACCGACGTCACGGACCACGCCGAGGCCGCCGAACGCCTGCGCGCCAGCGAGCGCCGCCAGCGCGAGACGGCCGTCACCCTCCAGCGCTCCCTGCTCCCGCAGGAACTGGAGCAGCCCGACGACCTGCGCATCGCCGCCACCTACCAGCCCGGCGGCACCGAGGCCGCGGTCGGCGGCGACTGGTACGACGTGATCACCCTCGGCGGCGGCCGGACCGCCCTGGTCATCGGCGACGTCATGGGCCGCGGGGTGCGGGCGGCGGCCGTCATGGGCCAGCTCCGCACGGCCGTCCGCGCCTACGCCCGCCTCGACCTGCCCCCGCACGAGGTGCTCCAGCTGCTCGACGGCCTCGCCGCCGAGATCGACGCCAACCAGATCGCCACCTGCGTCTACGCCATCCACGACCCGAACGAGGGCCGCCTGGTCTACGCGTCCGCCGGCCATCTGCCGATCCTGGTCCGCGACGAGAACGGCGTGGTCTCCCGCGCCGACGAACCCACCGGCCCGCCCCTCGGCACCGGCGGCTGGATCCACTCCTCCGGCTGCGTCGCCCTCGGCCCCGGCGCCACGGCCGTCCTCTACACCGACGGGCTGGTGGAGCGCCGGGACGCCGACCTGGACGAGGGCATCGCCGCGCTCGCCGGCGCCCTCGCCGGTGCCACCGGGAGCCCGCAGGTCGTCTGCGACCGCCTGGTCCGCTCGGCCGGCGTCACCGCCGACCACGACGACGACGTGGCCGTCCTCGTCCTCCAGCACCCGGCGCGCACGGGCCCCGACGGCGACCTCTTCCGCAACGCGGCCCTGGAACTCCTCGGCGGCGTGGAGGCGGCACCCCGCGCCCGGGCGTTCGCCTCCGGCGTGCTGACCAGCTGGCGCTTCCCCGCCGACCTGCACGACCTCGGCGTCCTCGCCACCAGCGAACTGGTCGCCAACTCCCTCCAGCACGGCATCCCGCCCATGCGGCTGCGCCTGCGCCGCACCGACCGCCGCCTGATCGTCGAGGTCACGGACGGCGACGACCACCTGCCCCGGCGCCGCCGCGCGGAACCGGGCGACGAGTCCGGCCGGGGCATCGCCATCGTGGCGACGATCGCCACCAGCTGGGGCTGCCGCCGCACCCCGGGCGGCGGCAAGGCGGTCTGGTGCGAGTTCGTCCTGCCGAAGGGGTGAGCGGCGCAGCGGTGCCGGCCGGTGCGCGGGCGCGGAGGGCCCGTGGCAGGTCGCGCGCCTCCCCGCACCCCCGCGGGGCGCTCTCCCCGGGGCGCGGTCCTACGCCTCCGCGGTGACCGGTTCCGCAGACACCTGGCCCCGAGTGACCACCCGGCTCTCCCGCGCCGTCCACGGCCGGTCCTGTACGGCGGTGAGGTGCCGCCCCAGCCGCAGGGCCAGCACGGTGATCGACAGCGAGAACAACAGGAACGTCACGATGTACGGCGCGTGCAGCGAGGCGCCCAGGGGGCCGCCCACCGCCGGACCGACCGCCAGCGCCAGCTGCTTGACCAGCGCGAACGCCGAGTTGTACTGACCGGCCAGGCCCTCCGGCGCGAGGTCGGCGACCAGCGGGGCGACCGTCGGCGACAGCATCGCCTCACCCAGCCCGAACAGCGCGTACGTCGACACGAAGGCGGCCGTGGCCATCTCCTGGCTGCCGTGCCCCAGCCCCGCGTACCCGGCGGCCAGCCATGCGACGGCCCAGATCAGGCCGACCGCGGCGACGACCCGGGACCGCCGGCGCCGCTCCACGAGCCTCAGCACGGCGAACTGCGCGACCACGATCATCAGCGTGTTCGCGGCCAGCGCCGTCCCCAGCGCGGACGTCGATATCCCGGCCGCCTCCACGCCGTAGGCGCTCAGCCCCGACTCGAACTGGCCGTAGCAGGCGAAGAACAGCACGAAGCCCAGCACGCACAGCTGCACCATCGCCCGGTTCCCGAGCAGCTGCCTCCAGCCGCCGCGGGCCGAGTGCGCGGGAGCGTCCTCCATCCGGGGGGAGCGCGGCATGCGCACGGTCGCCATCACCACGACCAGCACCAGGAACATCAGCGCCTCGATCGCGAACAGCAGCGTGAACGAGGACACGCGCGTGGTGTCGACGAGGTGACCGCCGATGAGGCCGCCCACACCGAGCCCCAGGTTCTGCAGGAAGAACTGCATCGCGAACGCGCGCGAGCGCGTGTCCGCCGTGGAGCAGTCCACGATCATCGTCGCCAGCGCCGGCTGCATCACGGCCTGTCCGGCACCGAGCGCGGCGGCGGACAGCAGCACGCTCGCGGCCCCGCCCGCCAGACCGAGGCTCAGCGCGCCCAGAGCGGCGAGGACCAGGGCGGCGAGCAGGACCGGCAGGGGCCCGCGCCGCACGATCGCCCGGCCGGCGAACGGCAGCACGATCAGCGCGGCCACGGCGAAGACGGCGAGCACGAGTCCCGCCGTCATGGCTCCCAGCCCCCGCACCTGCGCCACATAGACGTACAGGTAGGGGACGGTGAAGCCGAGCCCGAACGCGCTGAGCGCGTTGCCCACGTGGATCCGGCGCATCGCCGCGCCCATCGCCCTGGTCACGTTCACCTCTCTCACTAGTTAGACCTGAAGACTTCAAAGCTAAAGTTCGAAGCTAAAGACTACACAGCGAAGGACTTCAAGGCAAAGGGCTCGCGTGCGATACTGCGCCCATGGCCGACACCCCCGGCGTCACGGAGCCGACACTCGAAGAACAGATCGCCGCCTACCAGCGCGAGTTCCAGGACCTGGACCCCCAGGTCGAGAAGATCGTGTCGGCGCTGTCCCGGCTGAACCGCCGGATGAACGTCGCGTACGGCCGCCAGACCGCCGCCCTCGGCATCAGCAACGCCGAGTGGGAGGTCCTCAAGGCCCTGGTCCTCTCCGGGGCGCCCTACCGCATGGGCCCGAGCGACCTGGCCAAGCGGCTCGGCCTCACCCCGGCCGCGATGACGCACCGGATCGACCGCATGGTGACCGAGGGCCTGGTCACCCGGGAGCGGGACGAGTCCAACCGCGTCCGCGTCATCGTGGAGCTGACTCCCGAGGGCCGCGAGAAGTGGCTGGAGGCCATGCGTCTCGCGACGGTCTTCGAGGAGGACCTGCTCCAGGACCTCACCCCCACCGAGCGCGCGGTGCTCGGCGAGGTCCTGACCCGGCTCCTGCGCCGGGTGGAGCACGCGCAGCCGGACGCCGGCGGCCGGCTCACCGACCTGGACTGAGGCCCCCTCCCCGGGCCCGCGCAAAAGATGTTGACAGGGGGGTGTTGACACGCCTCCTGCCGATCCGTAAGGTTCTTCGGGTTGCCACGGAGCCGTAACGGTTCCTCGGCAACACTCCGCCGCCTCGAGCGGCACCCCTCACACCATCAGCACGATCTCCCGTACGGGTTGATTTCGGCGCGCCCGAATTCAATTCGAATACGGACTCGGCGGCCCGATTGGGAATCGCCGGGCGGATCCGCTAAGGTTTGAGACGTCGGAACGGCCCAACAGCCGGGAAGGCAAACCCCGCTGACCGGGGATCAGACGCCGAAAGGATCTGATAGAGTCGGAACCGCCGGAAAGGGAA